>CAYYHR010000248.1:0-5449 GCA_964471705.1 uncultured Chromatiaceae bacterium | reverse complement strand
ATCTCTGAATACCAGGGCTTGGTCGCACGAAGGTCGGGTAAGGGAATCCCTTTCGTTGCTGCAGACGAGGAACATGAGATTTCATGGCGACGACGCAAACAGCAATTAAGCCGTCAGGATTGGCGTGTCGCCTTGTGCGCGATAAGCTGATCTCGGAGGAGCAGGCGGAGAGTGCGCACCGCGAGGCACTCAAGCGTCATGAGTTTTTCGTCCAGTATCTGGTCCAAGAAGTGCGCCTGGACAGCCTGCCGATCGCCCTCGCCGCCGCCCATGAGTTCGGGGCTCCCCTGCTGGATCTGGACGCAATCGACCTTGCCGACCTTCCCCTGAGCCTGGTCGACATCAACCTGGTGAGCAAGCACCGGGCCCTGCCCCTCTTTCGTCGCGGCAGCCGACTCTATCTCGCGGTCTCGGATCCTACGAACCACCGGGCCCTCGATGAGATCCGGTTCAACACCGGCCTGACCACGAGCGGGGTCGTTGTCGAAGAAGCAAAGCTCGCGATTATGATCGAGCGGGCGATCGAAGCCCAGGATACCCGCCTGTCGGACATCATGGAAACCGACCTGGAGAACCTGGACATCGGCACCGATGAGGGGGAGGGGGGGAGCGAATCGGATCTCAATATCGATGACGCTCCCATTGTCCGTTATATCAATAAGATCTTGGTGCGAGCCATCCGCAGCGGGGCCTCTGACATCCACTTCGAGCCCTACGAGAAAGTTTACCGCGTCCGCTTCCGCCAAGACGGTTTGCTCAACGAGATCGCCACCCCCCCGGTGAATATCGCCGCCCGTCTGGCTGCGCGCCTCAAGGTCATGGCGCGCATGGATATCGCCGAGCGTCGGGTACCCCAGGATGGGCGTACCAAGCTGAAGATCAGCCGCAACCGGGAGATCGATTTCCGTGTCAACACCCTTCCCACCCTGTACGGCGAGAAGATCGTCTTGAGAATTCTGGACGCGTCCACGTCTTTCGTGGGCATAGACAGTTTAGGTCTCGAGCCCGAGCAGAAAGCGACATTTCTATCCCTCATTCAGAAGCCCTATGGCATGATCCTGGTGACCGGACCCACCGGGTCGGGCAAGACGGTGACCCTTTATACGGCCTTGGACATCCTCAACCGGACGGAGGTCAACATTTCCACCGTCGAGGACCCGGTGGAGATCCAGGTGATTGGGATCAACCAGGTCAACATGAATCTCAAGACCGGACTCACCTTCGCTCAAGCGTTGCGCGCCTTCTTGCGCCAAGACCCGGATGTCATCATGGTCGGGGAGATCCGCGACCTGGAGACTGCGGAGATCGCCGTCAAGGCGGCCCAGACCGGCCACATGATGCTCTCCACGCTCCATACCAACGATGCACCCCAGTCGCTGACGCGCCTCGCGAACATGGGCATCCCCGCCTACAATATCGCTTCCTCGGTCCTTTTGATCTTGGCCCAACGGCTCGCGCGGCGACTCTGTCCCCACTGCAAAGAGCCTGAGGAGCTTCCCAGCGAAGTGTTACTCGAAGAAGGTTTCAGCGCGGAAGATATCGAGGCGGGTCTGGAAATCTTCCGGGCTGTCGGCTGTAACCGCTGCACCAACGGATACCGTGGAAGGGTGGGTATCTTTCAGGTTATGCCGGTCTCCGAGGAGATCAGTAGGCTCATCCTGGAAGGCGGTAACGCGAGGCAGATCGCGGAGCAGTCCAGGCTCGAGGGTGTGGCGGATCTGCGTGAATCCGGGCTGCGCAAGGTAAAGGCGGGAATCACCAGTCTGGAAGAGATCAACCGTGTGACCAAGGATTAACCCCTATGGCGTTGACCGCAAAGCGGAAAGCTAGGGTCGAGAAGCCTGCTGTCTTCACGTGGGAAGGAACGGATCGGCGCGGCGCACGCATCAGAGGCGAGACGCGTGCGGCCAGCCTCGCCTTAGTGCGAGCGGATCTGCGCCGTCAGGGCGTCACCCCTACCAAGGTCAAGAAAAAGCCGCGCCCCCTGTTCGAGACCAAGAAGAAGATCAAGCCCGCGGATATCGCCTACCTCAGCCGCCAGCTTGCAACCATGATGTCCGCCGGCGTCCCCCTGGTGCAGTCGTTCGACATCATAGGTCGTGGCCACGACAACCCGAGCATGCAGGGGCTTGTTCTCTCGATCAAGGCGGACGTCGAGAGCGGAACAGCCCTCACGGTAGCACTTCGCAAGCACCCCCTCTACTTCGACGACCTCTTCTGCAATCTGGTGGCAGCCGGCGAGCAGGCCGGTGTGCTGGACGTGCTCTTGGCCAAGATCGCCACCTATAAAGAAAAGACCGAGTCGATCAAGGGAAAGATCAGGAAGGCCCTCTTCTATCCGGCAGCGGTCATTGCAGTCGCCGTCATCGTTACCGCCGTCATCCTGCTGTTCGTGATACCAGTGTTCAAGGATCTATTCACGAGCGTAGGCGCGGACCTGCCCGCCTTCACGCTGCTCGTCATCTCGATCTCGGACTTCATGAGGGAATGGTGGTGGGGTGTGCTGCTGACACTGATCGCACTCTGGTTCTTCGGGAGCAACCTCTGGAAACGATCCCCCAGGTTTCGCGAACTGGTGGACCGCACCATTCTGAAGATCCCCGTCATCGGCCCCGTTCTGAACAAGGCGGCCATCGCACGTTTCGCCCGAACCCTGTCTACCACCTTCGCGGCCGGTGTTCCCCTGGTGGACGCTCTGGGGTCGGTCGCCGGGGCCACGGGAAACATTGTCTACTCGAATGCGGTGATGCAGATGCGCGAAGAGGTTGCCACCGGGCAGGCACTACAGCTCTCCATGCGCCAGCGAGATCTCTTTCCGCACATGGTGATCCAGATGACCGCTATCGGTGAGGAGTCCGGTGCCCTGGAAGACATGTTGGCCAAGGTGGCGGATTTCTACGAAGAACAGGTGGACAATGCGGTGGATGCCCTCAGCAGTTTGCTCGAGCCTTTGCTCATGGTCGTTATCGGTACCCTGGTGGGCGGACTGGTAATCGCCATGTATCTGCCGATCTTCAAACTTGCGGCGGTTTTCTGAGCGCAGGCGTTTGGGGCCGTCGGCGACGGGCACCAGCTAGACTATGCATTGGATCGCGCTGCTCGACCAGGATCCGATCCTCAGCTATGGCATTACGGCGGTACTGGCGCTCGCCGTGGGTAGCTTCTTGAACGTCGTCATCTACCGCCTGCCCAAGATCCTGGAAGAGGATTGGCGCCGAGAGTGCGCGGCCTTGTCAGGAGAGCAGGATGATGCGGTGCGGAACCACCCGCACATGACGCTCGCACTGCCGCCTTCTCATTGCCCGCATTGTGGCCACCGGCTGCGGGCCATCGAGAATATCCCTGTCCTTAGTTATCTCGTCCTGCGTGGGCGCTGCTCAGCATGCAACGCACACATCGGTCTGCGCTACCCTCTCGTGGAGGTCGGCACTGCGCTTTTGTCCGTTCTGGTGGTTTGGCGTTTCGGTATGGGATGGGAAAGCGCAGCCGTACTGATCCTCACCTGGGGCCTCATCGCTCTGGCGGTGATCGACATGGACACCCGCTTGCTGCCCGATGCTCTCACCCTGCCCCTCATGTGGCTGGGTCTCTTGCTCAGCCTCGGGGGTTGGCCTACCGACAGCCACTCCGCGATCCTGGGGGCGACGCTCGGCTACCTGTTCTTGTGGGTAGTGTTTCACCTTTTCCGTTTGCTCACGGGCAAGGAGGGCATGGGGTTCGGCGATTTCAAGCTCTTTGCCCTGTTCGGGGCTTGGCTGGGATGGCAGTACCTCCTTCAGATCCTGCTGGTCTCGGCATGCGCCGGAGCCCTGGTGGTGGGCGCCCTTAGCCTGTTCAGGGGTAGGGACAGGCAGGTACCAATCCCCTTCGGCCCGTATTTGGCTACAGCGGGCTGGATCGCTCTGATGTGGGGCGAGACGATCAATCATGCCTACCTCCAGTGGGCCGGTCTCGCCTGATGATCATGGGGCGAGTCGATACACCCCGGAAGCAATGAAATACGGATGCTCGTAGTAGCCCTGACCGGCGGCATGGGCAGCGGGAAGTCCAGCGTCGCAACCCTTTTCGCCGGCCTCGGCGTCCCCGTCATCGATGCGGATGAGATTTCCCGCACTTTGACGGCAGCGCGGAGCCCGGTTCTGAATCTGATCGCGGAGGCATTCGGCGACGGTTTCATCGATGCCGATGGACATTTGGACCGGGCGGGCCTGCGCGCGTTGGTCTTCTTGGACCCGGCGGCGCGCGCGCGCCTCGAATCGATTCTGCACCCGCGGATACGCGCCGAGATGCGGCGCCAACTGGGGTTGCTCTCGGCCCCTTATGTCGTCATCGAGATCCCGTTGCTGTTCGAGACGAGGCAAACGGATCTGGCCGACCGAATACTGGTCGTGGATCTCCCTGAATCCGAGCAGATAAGCCGCGTTCAGAGCCGCAGCGGCCTGCACCCCGATGAGATCCGCCGCATTCTCGGGAGTCAGGCATCCAGGTCGTGCCGCCTGGAGGGGGCGGATGACATCATCGACAACAGCGGTGATCCTGTGGCGCTCGCCGATCAGGTGAATCGCCTCCACCGAGACTATTTGGACCTCGCCATCGTTCAAAGCCCTTGACCAAGGAGAGGCAGCTTGACGAGTAATAGAGAAGCCAGGTCCCCGCCGGTGGTCGAACTGTGTCCTCGTTGGCAATTCCCGCCAAGAAACGTAGAGATATCCAAGCGGGTCTGTTATTTTGAGTACCGCCACCGGATGGCGCGGTTCTCAACTCATTGATAATGACCTGTGGATCATCCGGTCGGCACGAACTAATTGGAAACCAAGGAGGCTTGTTGTTATGTTTGGAAAGAAACGTGTTGCGGCGTTCGGCGCCCTCGCATTGGCTTTTGCACTCTCATGTGGCATCACATCTGTGCAGGCCGCAGCCTGTAAGGGTCTCGAGATGGGGTCCTGCCAGAACAACGGTGACTGCAGCTGGGTTAAGCCGTACGAACGGAAGGACGGCGTGAAGGTTGCTGGCTACTGCAAGTCCAAACCCAAGAGGTCGGGCAAGTCCGGGGACACCAAGAAGTCCGACAGTATGAAAAGCACGGAGAGCAAGATGAAGAAGTCCGAGAGCAAGGAATAACCATCCGAAGCGGTGCGCAGGGCGGTTCACCTGTGGCCCGTCCTGCCGCACTGCTAGGCGTCCGCTCACGATCCCACCCCTCAAAAAAATCCCGACTGCAGGCGACCAAGGTCCCGATCAGGCCCGAGTAGTCCCGTAATTGCCTGGCCACCCAGTGCGTCACCCCCCCTCCTGCCGGACCTTTCCCTCCACACCCGATAGCCGAGATGTGAGCAACGCCTTGCCCTGGCGTTGTGCTATTCCCTTCCGCACTACCAGATTGACATTGCCGATTTCGGGTGCGGCCTTCGCATGATGTGCTCAACAGTAGCATTCGGCCCCGAACTGA
>CAYYHR010000247.1:0-5468 GCA_964471705.1 uncultured Chromatiaceae bacterium | reverse complement strand
GGAGCGTTACGAAACTTGGTGCCAAAGGTTGACAGGTCAAAACATATCAGGGCTTGGCTCCCTACTGGTTGGTCTGTCCGGTGCCCGGGTTCTGTCCCATCGGTTGCTGCGTCGACTGTCCGGTGTGCTCGCCACCGGTTCCAGTACCCTGCTGCTTGCCGCAACCGGCAATGCCGATGGCGAGAGAGGCGACAGCAATCAGCGCAAATAGCTTCTTCATACGGTTCTCCACGAGATGTCTCGATGATGTATTGCACTTCGCAAGAGGCAAGAGCGATGCCAAGCGCGGGACAACTGTGCGGATTTCGACGGTGGCGCCGCCGTGCGGTTGGAACGCCTGGATCGTTTTATCCGGCATGGTGTTGATCGTGTCAGAGCCGATCAGTGGCTCGACGTAACGCTGTCTCCGTAGATTGGATTCTTGGTGCTGGTGGACGCCCAGAAGAGATGCTTGAAGGACCGATAGGTGTGCTTGCGTTGGCGACTGGCGCGCGGCCGAGCAGACCATCTCCCGGTACCAGAGCGGTATCCGGTCCCTTGAGGATCACGACGTGGTGCTCGACAACGGAGAGCGATTGGGAGCCGATGTGCTCCTGTGGGGGAGCGGGTACCGGATGAGCCTGAGCTACTTGGAACTGCCCGAGTACCGGACGGTGGCAACGCTCGACCAGCCGCGGGCACGGCTGGGCCGCTGGTCCCCTCCACCGACTACCGAACCTCGTCTTCGTCGGTATGACCTTGATCAATAGCACCTCGTTGACGCCCTTCTTCGCGGCCATCGAGGCGAAGAGCATCGTCTCCCACCGTCACGGAGGGCGCGAGATCCCGGCGCATCGCATCCCCCGCCTCCTCGCATACTGGGACCTGCTGAGGCCCTTCGCCAGCTTCGACCATGCGAGCTACCCCGTCCGCTGTTGGCGGTTCGAGAGCGCGCTGCTCATGTTCTGGTATCAGCTGCCTCGAAATGGAATCCTGAGGACCTGACGAGCCGCCCGCCGAGGCCCGCTGTCGCCGGAGGCGCTCCCGTACGATGAAATTCGCGAAGCACATTCGCCCCCTCTCCCTTCATGGGAGAGGGTTGGGGTGAGGGTACGGTCAGGGGCGAGGCGACCTTTCATGCTGCGGGGTAGCTCGACTCGCCCCATGATCGTTAGCCCCCAGGCTCGATGTTCTGGTTGCGGTGGAAGAGGTTGTCGGGGTCCCAACGCGTCTTGATCTCCTTCAAGCGGTCGAGATTTGCACCGTAGTTGGCTCGTACGCGGTCCCGGTCGTCTTCGGCCATGAAGTTCGTATACCCAGCCTCGTAGCCCGAGAACGGATGGATGGCCGCGTAATAGTCGCGGACCCAGGCGATGTTCTTCTCGTTGTCCTTCGGGTCCGGCCAGATGCCTATGATGTTGAGCACGAAGCGAGCGTTGCGTGTAGGGAATGCGGTCTCCTTCGGCCCGACGTCATGGACCGCGCCGTCGAGCAAGTAGAGGTGGATCGTCGAGCTCACATAAGGCACCGCAGGGCCATGCTCCATGTGAACGAGGATCGCCTCATCTGTCAGGTCGGCCAGGAAATCGGACTTCCAGTAGTGTTGCAGCCCGGGCGGAAGGAGCGGATCGAATGCGCTCTGGAGCATCGGGTAGGGGATGGGCCCCACGTGCTCCGCCACCACCGGGCCCGCCTCGCGCAGCGGCCGCAGCATGTCATCGGCCTTCTCCGGCGCGCCGCACCAGGACGCGACGATGACGCAGAGCGTATCGTCGTGCCGATCCTCCGGGATGAAGGGCAGCGGTGGTGCGATTTGGAAGCCGAAGAAACCGCCCAGTTCCCGGGGCGCCTGCGCGGTGTAGTCGCGAAAGACCCGCATCACCTCGGGCGCCGCATCGAGCTCGAAGAAGATCGGTCCGCCGACGAGGCTATCCAGCGGGTGCAGCCGGAGCTCGAACGACGTCACGACCCCGAAATTGCCGCCACCACCGCGCAGCGCCCAGAAGAGGTCCTGGTTCTCTTCCGCGCTGGCAGTGACCCGCCTTCCCTCCGCCGTCACCACGTCCGCCGAGATCAGGTTGTCGCAGGTGAGGCCGTGCTTCCGGCTCAAGTAGGGGCCGAATCCTCCACCCAACGTGAGGCCACCGATCCCGGTGGTCGAGTTCAATCCCGCAGGCGTCGCCAGGCCGAAGGGATAAGTGGCGTGGTCGAGGTCACCCAGCACCGCGCCACCTCCCACGCGGGCAGTGCGGGCTTCGGGATCCACGCGCACATACCTGATGCGGCTCAGATCGAGCACCAGACCGTCGTCGCAGGTCCCGTAGCCCGGGACGCTGTGGCCTCCGCCCCGAACTGCCAGCTCGAGGGCGTTCTCCCGGGCAAGCCTGACGGCGGCGATCACATCGGCCTCGTCCACGGCCTGAACGATGACCCCAGGTCGACGGTCGTGCATGCCGTTATAGACCTTCCGCGCCACGTCGTATCCGTCGTCGTCCGCCATTACCACCGGGCCCCGAACCTGCCCACGTAGTTCATTGATGCCAGCCATTCCTTCCTCCTGTCACGATTCAGTTTGTGATGTGCAATGGGACGGGCTGCGCTGCGCAGCCACATCGGATTGGTGTCTGCGACGGCGCGGCCGGAACCGGGCCGTCTACGATGAGCTCGTCCCTGCCGACCCGCTATGCGCTCGGTGCGCTGCTTCGAAGTTGACGAGCCGAGAAATGCCATTTCTCACGCACACCATGTGCCAGGCGCCGCTGCCCCTGTTCAGGTCGGCACAGGGGGCGTGGGTCAGAGCGGGCGGGGTTTACCCACCGGGGACGGTGGTACGGGCCCTTGAATCCTCCGCCCTCGGGCTAGGTAGGAATCGCGTCATCGGCGGTATAGATTACCGGTGTGCCGCCCCGGGTCGTGGGCAGATGGACCATGCCTCGGTGAGCGGCGGCGCACTCCACTAGCCGCTCGCAGGAGACGGCATCGCTCAGGTAGAGCACGACGTCGTCGCGCAGCGATCGAAACATCGCCAGATCTTCGGGACCCGTCTGGGAGGGGCCGTCCCGGCCAATGGACACCCCGGCGTGCTATCCGACGAGCTTGAGGTTCGGCTCGGAATACCGAGCCATCCGGATCTGGTCGAAGGCCCGGGTGAGAAAGGCGGCGAAGCTCGAAAAGAAGGGGAGCTTCCCCCGCATCGATAGACCCAGCGCCGCGCCCGCTATGTTCTGCTCCGCGATGTACATCTCGAAAAAGCGGTCCGGGTGGCCATCCTCGTAGTACTCGGAGCGGGTGGAGTTGCTCACCTCGCCATCGGGGCTGATGAGCTCCGAATTGTCGAGGCCGCAATACGCTGCGAGCGCGATCGCCTCCCATTGGGGGCCTTCGGCCATCTCGCTTTCGCCCAGCACGACCCGGGTGCGGTAGGCCAGTTTATCGAGATACTTGGCGCTCAACGCCATGCCCATGGCGATGGAGAGGCCCTGGCCCAGGGACCCCGTGGCCCGCTTCCGTATAAGGGAAGGACGTCGAGGGATAGCCCTCCAGCGGGCTTTCGAAGGAGCGATCGCTCATCGTCGCCTCCTCGCTCGGCGCCCCGCCGCTGTCCAGAGGGCATAGAGGAGCGGCGAGGCGTGGCCTTTGGGAAAGATGAGCCGGTCGTTGTTGGGATACTCGGGCTCCTCGATCCAATAGCGGAAGATGCCTCCGAACACGAGGCCGCTCGTGAGCTCGACTGCCGACAAGGACGATGTCGGGTGACCGGACCCCGCCTGACCTGTGGCACTCAGGATGAGCCAGCGCATACGGGTGGCGATACGGGCGAGCTGCTTCGTATCTGAATGGCGTCCGACGTCGTGCACGACATCCTCCTTGTCGGTGGTTGGACTGGAATCACCTGTCGCCGTGCTTGACTGCTGACTCGGCAGTCGCCGGGCTTGCCGCTTTAGGTTGTTGCGGCAGGTCGCGTGCCACCTACCCCCTTGCTACCTCCGCTCGGCGCCGCAGAGCACACAGCGGATCTCCCGGCGCTCGCCGCGGCGTGGGCGCAATGAGCCACCGAGGGGGAAATGAGCCGCCACCGGACCTGGTTGGCGAAGTGAAAGGACAAGCCCGCCCGGCCTGGCGAGGAAGTTGGCGAACCACCCGTTGCGGCAAGCACTCGTCGCAGGAGCTGTAGATCGGGCTCCGGCGAGATGGGTGAGGTGGGGGGTCGCGCCGGCGCGCTCGGGCACGGCGCCTTCGTCTGGTCGGTTGCCGGCGCGGCTATGTGCTCAGCCGCTCCTCCCGTCCGCTGGATGCTTGTCCTGCGCCCCGCGGTGCTCGCCCGGCCCGCCGCCGCGACTCAGGTTGCGCGCGCTGTTGACGAGAGCAACGTGGGTGAATGCCTGGGGGAAGTTGCCGACCAGCCTGTGCCTCTCGACATCGTACTCCTCCGCGAGCAGGCCCAGGTCGTTGCACAGGCCGAGGAGGCGCTCGAACAGGCGGCGGGCGACGGCCTCACGGCCGGTCATGGCCAGGTTGTCGACGAGCCAGAAGGAGCAGGGCAGGAAGACGCCCTCCCCAGGCGGCAGGCCGTCCACCGTCTGGTTGCCCGTGTAGCGAAGGACCAGTCCGTCTACCGTCAGCTCGCGCTCGATCGCCGCGACCGTTCCGCGCACGCGCTGGTCGTCGGCGGGCAGGAAGCCGACCAGGGGCATCATCAGCAGACTGGCGTCGAGGGCCTTGCCGCCGTATTCCTGCACGAAGGTGTGGCGCTTGGCATCGAATCCGCGTTGACACACCTCAGCGTGAATGCGGTCTCGGATCATCTCCCAGTGCTCGTGGGGACCTGCGAGCTCGAAGCGCCGTACGGCTTTGACCGCCCGATCGAAGGCGGTAGAGTAAGGGTGTGGCGCGGTGGCCTAAGGCCCGGCCTATCTGTGTCCGCCTCTTTCGTTTGGCGGTGCCTCACTAGCTGGACCATCACTCCGTTTCCACACCCTTCTCATCGAACCGGACATGCAGAACTACCGCATCCGGCTCTCGGACAAGACGCATGCCTTCGCACACGAAAGGTCCTACACAGGCCGCCCGCCCATCGCACAGGGCCGTGCTAACCCTGGCGTACTCCGACCGTGCGAGCTGCATACAACCGCAAACCCCACCACTTGGGCGGTCATTCGCTCCTCGGATTGAAGTCCGGGTTCTTCCTTCGCTTCAGCATGTGGTGCCTTCCGCAGCTGCCGCACATTTCAGGAGTTTCCTAGGGTCACCCCAATCTCCCGTGCTTCGCCACTTTCAGCGCCAGTCTTGAACTAAGGCCCCTTCCCTCCACCGGCATTACCCGGCTTCCTCAGTAATACGGGCCTCTCCGCCACCCCAGAGCGCCCTCTCTGACCGTCACCGGCCTCAGGTTGGTCGTCACGACCGACCACGCTCTGGGGCTTCCCGTGTTGCGTGCGTCTCCCTTGTGTACATGCCATCGCCACTACCCCGGCGCAGCGACTGGGTGC
>CAYYHR010000246.1:0-5470 GCA_964471705.1 uncultured Chromatiaceae bacterium | reverse complement strand
CTAGGCCTGCGGCCATGCAGCTGCGCACGACCCGATCGAATACCCAGCTGAAGGCCTCGCTGTCACGAAAGCGCCCGTGGCGGTTCTTCGAGAAGGTCGAATGATTCGGCACCACCCCTTCAAGCCCCAAGCGGCAGAACCAGCGATAGGCCAGGTTCAGGTGCACCTCCTCGCACAGGTGCCGCTCCGAGCGGATGCCATAGCAGTAGCCAACGATCAGCATGCGGAGCATCAACTCCGGATCGACCGAGGGGCGTCCCGTGCCACTGTAGTACGGTTCGAGGTGCTCGCGTAGTTCACCCAAATCGAGCACAGCATCGATCTGGCGCAGCAAGTGATTTTGCGGGACGTGGCGCTCTAGGCAAAAGTCGTAAAACAGCTCGCTGTGAGCCGGTGGCAGTCGCCCCATCATCGCACATGGCTCCCTTTTCAATGGGGCCAGTTTAACATAGCGGAGCGCTCTCGATCGTGGGGGTTTTTCAACAGTATCGGCCAAAAGCTGCCGGTTCGGGGGGATGCCGTCAGCGTATCTTATATGCTGGAGGCGGCCTCTACTCTTCGATCAAGGGAGTCGGTGGCTCATGAATCAGAGTTCATATCTAAGAAAGACTTTTTGCTGGGGTAGTTACCTAGCAACAAGCAGCCAGACAATTGAGAGAGTCTAGGCAGGCGAGACACGATAACGGCTTAGGTGCTAGACAACCATGTGGGCAATGAATTTGCTCATGTTGTCAAGGATCACTCCACCTCGTCTGAAACCGAGTGCACAGGCATCAAAGGCATAAAAAACGCCCGCCTGGTAATGGTTGCCTTTCGCATCTGTTGGAAAATCTACGAACTGCTGATAGACACTTTTCTGATACGCATATTGCCCGTCCGTCTCCGCGAGAACTCGGCCTTGTGCATCTAGTACCTGAGTATTTGCACCTTCACGGCCAAGCAGAGGCTTGCGCACCTGCTTCACGCTTGGCAGCGGATCAAAGTCAGCGGGTAAAAGGTAGGGTGAATCCGGATAAGCATCCCAGAGGACCTTCAACATACCTTGACTCTGGAATAGCAGCGTGTAGGCAGGATTCAGGATGCGAGTGTGACCATGTAGGGTGATCTTTTCCAGGATGCGTGTCAGCTCAAGCTCCTCCGTGGCGATTGCCTCCCAGGGATATAATTTGAACCAATAGTCGGCTAACTGTTTATCAGCGTTGAAGACACCTTCACGCTCAATGAACCCAGCCTCGTCCAGATAGCAGAAGTCGCTGTAGAACCCTGCTTCACTGGCGACGCTTTGCAGGTAGCGCACCGTCTGCTCGTCTTCTGGTAGACTGCGCACGCTCGAGAAGAGGATCTTTTGTCCGGCATACTGCTCGGCAAACTCCACAGTCTCAGCTTCACCGGTAATCAGACGCCGGAAGCTCTCCTGCAGCATTTCGTGCAAGTTGTTGAATTGGGAACTTTCGTCCATTCCGTTGGCCTTTAGAATGGCCCACTGAGCAATTGAGGTCTCAAACAGGCTGGTTGGTGTATCAGCATTGAATTCGATCAGCTTGATCGGCTGTCCATCGATACCTCCAGCCAGGTCGAAGCGACCGTACAGTTGCCAATCATCCCTGTCCCAACTGTCTTCGATCATCGCGACCAAGTTCGATGGGATTCCTAGCTCGTAGTAGAGTTTGTTATCGATTACATGCTGAGCCGCATCGACATACATGTCGTAAAGGGTATTTGCCGCCTCGTAATATGCCTCCGCTTCGGTCTCGCTAAGCTCTAACAGATCATTGGCGATATAGCCCGAACCATCCTGATCAGTATGCCAGCTCATGCCGATGTCTTCCATGACGCGGCGATCCAGCGGTGCAACAGTACGCGTCCGGACCATCGCTCAACCCCCGTAAGAGCTCGTTGTGCTGCGCGAGGACGGGCTGGCGCCTTGGCTGCCGCCGAAGAATCCGGTACGGGGAGATTTGGCGCTCGACGACGGGTAACGCGGTTGGGAAATCGTCGCTGTCGGCCGACTGGCTCCATAACGCTGTTGATTGCGCTGGAAACTTTGATTACTGGCTAACTTGTTCGCAAGCACGCCACCAATCAGGGAACCGGCTGCCGCGGCTAGTATCGTCTCACCTAGAGAAAGGCCACCGCTGCTCATCTCTCCGTCCTGCGTGAGTCGCGAGGTGCCCGCCTCGACCTTGGCAGCTTCCTCTTCAGCAAGCTGGCGCAGTTCCTCCTCGGACATGAACCGCTCGGTGCCATCCATCTCCCGTAGGATTGCTCGGGTTGGCCCCGTGGTTGGGTGTTTCTCGACGACTTTGTAGGCAGCCGGAGCAGTGCCGGTCTGTTCGATGACTATGAAGAAGCTTTGTCCTTCCTGTTGGCTTTGTAGGTTATCCGTACCTTGCCCATCCTGCGGCGACTGACCTTGGTCACCGCAGCCAGCAAGACTGGCGATTACAGTGAGTCCGATTGAACCGGCGATCGAGTAGGATCGAACTTTTTTAATATGTTTCACGTGAGCGCTCCAAGTGAGTCGTGGCTTAAGGCAGCTATTCTACGAAGGGACGCCCACTCGACCAAGGTGGACGGAAGCGCCAAGCGTGAACTCATCGAGACCGTGCTTGGCTTCCACCACGACCGAAGACCAGAAAGCACAGGTGTTACCCCTGTCGTCGCAGGCTAGCCGAGCCGCGGAGCTTTTTACGCTGGTTTGCGGTCTCCCCGAAGCTCACAATCGGGCCGGTCTCAGGCATTGACTCGGGCTGGCAGAAAACCCGCTATCGCGGCTAAGCGGACGTTCTCCAAATCGACGCTGACCGTCCGCTTTGGTCGGAAGCGGCCATATCGACAGTCTCGAAAAACACCGCGTGATGATCGGGGGGAACCCCGACACACGCCACTTCGTATTTGCACAAACGTCGGGCTCGATGTTCGCGAGCCGTTGAGGGTAAGGACTCGATGCTGTGAGTTTCGGCATCACCGAATCCGAAGGCGGGCTATTAGGCGAGTGCCCACATCGAACATTCCCTCGAACCCGGGATTCTAGCGGATACCTGTAGGTTGGGGTAAGCGGCGGCAAAGGCTTGCCTCCCTACGATCTCAGGCTTCGGGGCCAGACCTCCCGGCTGTCTCCCTTTCGGCGACTAAGCGGTGTGCGCCGAGCTGTACCAGGAAGGCCGCTGCCGCAGGCGACAGATGTGCCCCCTGGCGGATGACGACGGCGAGCTGCCTTTCGATGCGCAGACCCCGTACCGCCAGCTGAGTCACCTCGGGATTGGGCTCGATGCCTACCTGGCTTACGAAGGCCAGGCTGCCCGTGCTGGCGACCATGCGCAGGATGGCCGGGATCGAGCGCAGCTCCATTACCACATTCATGGCCACTCCCGCATCGCGCAGCGCGGTGTCGATGATCCGGCGGATGGCCGAGCCGCCCTCGAATCCGATCAGCGGCATCCCGTCCAACTGGCGCGCCCCCAGGCTTCCCACGGCAGCCAAGGGATGGTCGGGGCGGGCGACCAGGACGATGCGGTCCGTCATCAGGGGTCTTACGTCGAGCTCGTGGTCCTGTACCGGCAACGTGACCAGTCCGACCTCGAGCTGACCGCTGCGGACGCCATCGGCCACCTCGGTGCTGCCGGCCTCCTTCAGCTGAAAGCGCACCGTCGGATGAGCCGCATGAAACTGCGCGATAGCCGCGGGCAGGATGAAGGACACGGACGTGGCACCGCCGCCGATCCGCACCACCCCGCCTTCGAGCCGCTGATGGGCACGGATCTGCTCCTGCAGCAGGTCATAACGGCCCAGGATCAAACGGGCCTCCTGTTGCACCAGCCGCCCCAGCTCCGTGAGCTGGACGCCTTTGCGGCCCCGGTCGAGCAGGGGTGCTCCGAGCTGTTCTTCCAGTTGCTGCAGGCGCCGTGAAAGTCCGGGCTGCGTGATGTGCAGGCGAGCGGCGGCGGCGGTCACGGCCCCGGTATCGACGACGGCCAAGAAGGAGCGGAGCAGCGTCAGGTCCATCATGCTATATTAGCATGGAATACATAACAACTATACATTTGGATTATTGGATAATCCCTGCTAACCTGTGTGGACAAAGTGAAGAAGGACGCGCCGCTCACCAGCGCAACCCGGTCAGCAGAGAGGTCAACCATGCTTGAAGCCTATCGCCAACATGTCGAAGAACGCGCCCGGCAGGGCATCCCGCCGCTACCGTTGAGCGCGGAGCAGGTGAACGACCTCGTCGCCCTGTTGAAGAATCCGCCGGCGGGTGAAGAGGACGCCCTGGTCGAGCTGCTCACCGAGCGCGTGCCGCCAGGCGTCGACGAGGCGGCCTACGTGAAGGCCGCCTTCCTGGCTGCGGTCGCGAAGGGAGAGGCGACCTGCCCTCTGATCGGCAAGCAACGCGCGGTCGAGCTGCTGGGCACCATGCTGGGCGGCTACAACATCCATCCCCTGATCGACCTGTTGGACGATGCGGAGCTGGGCGCCCTGGTGGCCGAGCAGCTCAAATTCACCCTCCTGGTGTTCGACGCCTTCCACGACGTGAAGGAGAAGGCGGATGCCGGCAATACCAACGCCCAGGCGGTCCTGCAGTCCTGGGCGGACGCCGAGTGGTTTACCCGCAGGCCGGAGGTGCCGCAAGAGATCGAGCTGACCGTGTTCAAGGTCACCGGCGAGACCAACACCGACGACCTGTCCCCCGCGCAGGATGCCTGGTCGCGCCCGGACATCCCCTTGCACGCCCTGGCCATGCTGAAGAACCCCCGCGAGGGCATCACCAATGCGGTGCAGCAGATCGCGGAGCTGAAGGAGAAGGGCCATCCCTTGGCCTATGTGGGAGATGTGGTCGGCACCGGCTCTTCGCGCAAGTCCGCGACGAACTCGGTGCTCTGGCACATGGGAAACGACATCCCATTCGTCCCGAACAAGCGCCAGGGAGGCATCGTGCTCGGCGGCAAGATCGCGCCCATCTTCTTCAACACCCTGGAAGACTCGGGGGCCCTGCCCATCGAGTGCCCGGTCGAAGACCTGGGCATGGGCGACGTGATCGTCATCAAGCCCTACGAGGGCAAGATCGAGAACGCGGCCGGCGAGGTCATCTGCGAATTCGCGCTGAAGACCGACATCATCCTGGACGAGGTCAGGGCTGGCGGTCGCATTCCCCTGATCATCGGTCGCTCGCTGACCGAGAAGGCGCGCGATGCGCTGGGCCTGGGTCACACCCAGGTGTTCCGCCGCCCGGTCGACCCCCAGGAGTCCGGCAAGGGATTCACCCTGGCACAGAAGATGGTCGGCAGGGCCTGCGGCCTTCCGGAAGGCAAGGGCATACGCCCGGGCACCTACTGCGAGCCGCGCATGAGCACGGTCGGCTCCCAGGACACCACGGGGCCCATGACCCGTGACGAGCTCAAGGAGCTGGCCTGTCTCGGCTTCTCCGCCGACCTGGTGATGCAGAGCTTCTGCCACACCGCCGCCTACCCCA
>CAYYHR010000245.1:0-5498 GCA_964471705.1 uncultured Chromatiaceae bacterium | reverse complement strand
ACGGCGGCGAAGTCACGCCGTGCATCTTCGATCAACCCCTCGCTGCAGGAGATCCACACCGCTTTGGAGCGACCCTGCGCCAGATTGTCGAGGACCACCCCGGAGATTTCCCGACCTTTGCCCACCCCAGTTCCATCGCCCACGAAGTAACCCTTACGCTGCCCACCGGGAAGCGGCTCCTCGTGGGCCTGACCGGCGTAGACCACCGTCTCCAGCTGAGCGAGGGACAAAAGCCCATCGCCCACGACAGCAGCGGGAAGCATCGGGCTGTAAGACGGCGCCGGCGGCTGCACCGCACCCATGGCGGCGCTTTGTACCAGCCGCCCTAGGTGGGCGTGCGCACCGGGGATGGACAGGCGTTGCGGTCGGTACTGGGTGAAAACCGATTCGCTCAATTCGCCGGGTACGTCCGCGCCGGAGCCAGTATCCGCCACGATGGCTACAGGAGCGGCATCGGTGAGAGTGCCCTCAGTGATGCCACGATCTCCTCCAGGAGCTGCGCCGCCGCCTGCTCCGGCTCCTGGTCCAACACGATCTCGAAGGGCTCCCCCAAGTCCGTCTCCGTCATCAGGCGCATCGCCTCCTTGGGGCGCGCCGCCAGCTTCGCCAACAGAAGCGAGGGTTCCGCGATCGTCGGCACCTCGATGTCCCCGCTCTCCAGTGCGTGACGAATCAGCGCGAGACTCGCCAGATCGTCCAGAGGGGCCCAGGGAATCGCGTTGGCCGCCAGAATCCGCGCGGCCTGTACGTTCGGTTCCCGGCTGTTCAGCTCTGCGTAGTTCGGGGCGGGCATGGCGAATGGCCTCCACTAGTCGCGGCAGATCGGCCACGGACTCGACAGCTCCCGTTACAGGCGGGCTCTGCGTTGGACCGGTCTTGTCGATGACGATGAGACGGTTGTCGAAGGTGGTCCCGTATTTGGCGTACTCGCGCCCGGAAATGCCGACATTGGCGCGCACGCTGTAGCGGCTTTCGATGTCCCTCCACCATGGACGGAAGGAGGTGCGCTCAGGTCCCATCCCATCGCCCACGATGGCGACCAGACGGCCATTGTCCGCCAGGCGCAGCAGGGCCTGCTCCAGGTGCCAGGCGCCGTTCATCGTCTTGCGCTCGCCCTTGATGCGCCCTGCGCTCGAGCTGAACGGTGGGTTCATGACCACCACGCTCGGCACCATCCCTCGCGGCAGGACGTTGTGTAGCTGCTCGGCGTTTTCGCCGGTCAGGACCGCATCGGCAAAGAGAGCGGCCAGAAGCTCCCGGCGACGCTCCGCCAGCTCGTTGAGAATCAGGTCGGCACCGGCGATGTGAGACCAGATCGCAAGGTCGCCCGCCCCGGCCGAGGGCTCGAGGACAACGTCCAGGGCGTTGATGTTGGCGACCCAATTGGCCGCAAAGGCCAGCGCCGGCGGCGTGGAGAATTGCTGCAGCTCATCCATCTCCTCGTCACGCCTGGTCTGGGTCGGTAAGCACTGCACGAGGGTGGTCAGCTCGTGGATCTTCGCCGCCGCCCCTTCGCCGTCAAGCACGCTCCAGTGCGCAGACTCGCGGTGCAAGAGATAGAGATTGACCGCGACCTCCATGGCATCGTAAGCATCCTTGCCCAACCAAGCCCCTTCGGCCTGCGTACCACCGAAGACGTCCGTGGCCTCGCGGGACAACACCCGAGCGCTCAGGTCCTCGCCGGCCTTGAGGATCGAGGCCAGCCGCTCGGCCAGGACAAAGCGTAGGGAGGTAGTGGATTCTGCCGTCGCCGCTTCGGCGGGGGCAGACGTTGCCAGCCAATCCTCGAAGTTGAAGGAGAGTTGGTTGGGGTTCTCGGGCGTCTTCTTTGCCATCCGAGCCGGGTCCTTCCTGATCCTGGTGAGCGTGAGGGGTTAGGCGAATGCCTGGCTCTCGTCACTCCTCGCCGGACGCGAGGGCCTCCGCCTCGCTGATTGCATCTTCCTCGAAAGCCCCCAGCTCTTCGGCTGTCTGCCGATCGACCTCGACCACCACAGCGGGTGTATTCAGTCGCTCGAGTGCTTGCTCAGTCTCGTTCGCCATCATCCTGTCTCCTTGCGAGCGTGGCGCCACAGAGATCCGGCTGGCGCCGTGCCGTATGAAGCAGCGGCGAGTTTACCGCCTCTCTGGCCTAAACAGTGGATAACGGCCAACCGTCTCTGCGATCGATAAGTCCCAGTGGCATCTGCCTCGCCCACAGCGCGATGCAAGTTCCCTCGGATTTTCACAGAAATGAGCGTGCCTGTCGCGATAGCCATGCCCAGCATGCCCGAGCACACCGCGCGCGCAGCGCCCTCCCCCTCCAGAGAATCCCTTGCGCATCTCATGCAGAGGACAGGCTCCGATTCCCGTGACGCTTTCGCCGTTTCTCAATCTGCCCGATGCGCTCCAGGCCCGCCACATACAAGGGAGCCAGGGTGCGGCGCGTCCCGCCGGGCTTGGATCCCGGCGCGCCCCAGAGCATGATCAGGATCCATTCCCCGAACAGTTCCTTCACGAGTAACGCCTGGGAATATCTCGCCATCTCTACCCGGACCCAGCGGAGCACGGGTTGACCCTTTAATGGAAATGATCAGGCCACTTGCGCGCCGCGTGATATACCCGCAACAGCTCCAAGCGCTTCTCCCGGATCTGGTAAGGCACGAGATAGGCGGTACCTGAAACCACGAGCTCTCGGGTGCCGGGCACGCGCCCGGGCCGTCCGATGCGCGGATTCTCTTTCAGGAGCGCAACGGCCTGCTTGATCCGCTTGTGCAGGGCGCGGGCGGCAGTTGGGTTGTCGGCGGATAGGTACAGGTAGATCTCGCGCAGGTCCTGCCGGGCCTGCGGCGACCATAGGATTTTCATTTCACCGCTGCGTACGCCCGCTCCTGCTCCTCGAGCAATGCGTCCATCTCCGCCATGACATCCTCATGCGCAATGCCTTCTCCGCGCTCCAGGGATGCCCTGGCCAGCGCAACGCCTTCCACATACCGAGCCTGTTGCTCGATGTACTGCTTCAAGGCATCCTCGATGACCCAGTTACGCGACCTGTCCATGGACTTGGCCAAGGCGGAGAGCCGCTCCACGATCTCAGGCTCAGTCCGGATGGTGATGGACTTGGCTGTCATTACCGGCACCCACTGTGATATCAAAAGCACTCACCCATACATAGCATGAGCGCTTGCTTCGCGCTACCTGTGCCACGCTTGGGTATGGGCCCAAGAGCGCTGCAGCTCGCGCACAGAGCTGACGAAGCGGTAGGGATTGCCATGTAGCCTGCCGTCCGTACCTTTGCAACTGGCCTCCTCGGGCACCTCAGCGCCCTCGCCCACCGCGCCCGCTGGGCCTGGCCGCTTCATCGCGCGCCTTGCCACCAAGAAAATGCTCGGCCACGTAGGCGGCGATCCCCTTCGCGAGGTCCGCCTCGCCCGCCTCCCCATAGTGCGCACCGATGCGTGTCCAGGCCCGCCGGCGCTCCTCGATGGCGGCCGCCTCTTTGGCTCCTTCGTAGGTCGGCGCCGGACGCGGCACCCGCCGCGTGCCTCGCTTGTCCAGCTCCTTGAGATCCCGCCGGTAGTCGCTCTTGGGCTTGCCCCGGCTATAGCTCGGGGTGGCCTGGGCGGCGATCCCGCGCTGCTGCAGGCTCGAAGCGAAGCGCTGACGCCAGACCAGAAGATCGCTCCTTTGCGGTCGCAACCAGTACCCGTCAGCCCCCCGCATCCCAACTACTACATGCGCATGATAGTGATCCCGGTCGTCGTGGAAGGTGTAGAGATACTCGTGGTCCGCAAATTGACCGGACAGGAAGTCTCCAACGGCTAGCTCGAATGCCGCTTTGTCCGTCCCAGCGGGCATGGACAGCAGCAGATTCATGGATACGCGCGTGCGTGGACGTCCGGTCTTTTTCTTCTCCTGGAGAATGTCCGCCGCAAGCTCCTGCCCACGCAATTGAATCGCCTCGCGCCTCGCTTCCAAATCGGCTGCATCTCCCATATGGCAGAGGTTGATTCCATCGGGATCGAAGACATCCTTCTCGCCATTGCGGCTGATGTAGTCCAAATGCATCGCGAGCTTCTGCGCCGAGGTAGCATAGGACGTAATCTTGACCATGACCTGCGCCCCCGCCCTGCCCTTCCCACCACCAATTGCTTGCCAGACCAGTAACCGGCGCCGCTCATCGCTGATCGGTCCCTTGGCCTTGCCCATCTTCGGCAGGACGAATTCGAATTCCTCGTCCAAGGAGCGCAAGTTCATCGCAGACGGCCTTTGATCTCGTTCAAGGCACCGCGCGCCTCGTTGATCGCTGTGTTGATGTCCTTCGCTAGTCTGTGATCGAGCGTTACCGGACGACCCTCGTTGGCGGCATGCGCCAGTTGGTTGAGGTTGGTGCCCAGGCCGCGTAGCTGCAACGTGAGATTCGTCAGGATCTCGGTGACCTCAGGTCCCAGACCGCGCTCGGCCTGCAGGCGCTGAGCAGCCGCCTCCAACATCCAGCTCGAAAAGCGCTCCTTCCCACGCGCAGTGTCGATCCGGCGCTTCATCGCAGGGTCAATGCGTAGCGAGTGCACGGGGGAGTTGGGCATGGATTCAGGGACGGTCGCTGATGCGGCGGCAGTTGGTGAGGATCGAGATCGTGGCGATGCGTGGCGCTGAACTACTGGTCGGGGCGATGGCGATGCTCGCAGGACGCCGGTGGCAACGGGGTCTGGATGGTGGTCGGTTGGGGCAAATTGTAGTACAGTTTGCGTATACTGCAATAGCCCTTAGAGGCAGCTAGTTGAGGCTGAGGATCAGCTCTGTTCGCGGCGGGCACGCTCTAGACTCGCGAAGGCTCTCTAACAGGCGTGATCTGCACACATTCGGCTCGTTGTTATCACGCTTACTCTCGTGCTAGCATCGAATACGCATACCTTTGCATCGCTTGCCGCTCGCTAACGTCACAAGGACCATGACCGATCCCGAGGACCCCACCATCTCCCGCCGCGAGAGCCTGCGCCAAGCCTTGAGCAAGCTCGCCAAGACCCCAGCCAGCCCCTCGCTCACCGACGAGCTCTTCGCCCTGCTGCCCGATATCGAGGTGGCAGCAGAGGCAGGTGCCTCCCTCGAGGAGATCCGCTCGGCCTTGCTCTCACAGGGCCTCGTAGCCTCCCCGGGCGCCTTTCGCGGAGCGCTCTACCGTGCCCGCAAACGCCGCAAGAAGGGCCAGCTACCGCCCGCTGCGGAAAATCCCATCAAACCCAAAGACATACCCTCCGTGAAAGCGGCCAGGGATGCCTGGGCAAGCTCGGTGATTCCCGATGAGGAACCGCCGAGGTTATTACAACGACTGAACAAGAAGAGGGACCAAGAAACATGAAGATCTGTGTCATCAACTTCAGTGGAAACGTCGGCAAAAGCACCATCGCCAAGCATCTGCTTGCCCCGCGCTTGGAGGATTGTCCGGTCATCGCAGTCGAGTCGATCAATACCGATGAAGGCAGTGATGAGGCCATCCGTGGCCGGCGCTTTCGCGAGCT
>CAYYHR010000244.1:3014-5498 GCA_964471705.1 uncultured Chromatiaceae bacterium | reverse complement strand
GAGCGCGACTCCCAGGGTCGGGTGCGCCGGGTCTGGGTCTCGGCGCGCAGCGGGGGCGGTGTCGATCTGTTGCTCGGGGCGCTCAGCGAACACTTCCGCGGCGAGCATTTGCATCGGAGGATATTAGTCGGCCCTCGGGAGAGTGCGCTGCGCGCCTGGTTTTTCAACCATACCCAGGTCTTGTCGGATCGGGCCACGCAGGATGGTGGCTGGCAGATGGAGTTGATGATGCCGAGAATCGAGCTCGAGCGACTCCTGCGTAGAGACGGATCACTCGCGAGCCGCTTGATCAGCGAGAAGCCGGACATTGCCGTCAGCGGATGAGCAGGCGATTGCCGAAATTTCCCTGCCTTTCTAAAATGGCGTAATGGGATGGCAGACTGCGGGTCGTTAGCCCACGCCGGAACGTTCGTGCCCGCAGCGATGCAACGAATCTGCCGCGGTACCCGAATCGAAGCTCTCACGGCTGGCCATCGTATCGAAGGTAGGAGCCGTCTGCGACGGAAATCCCTTGAGGAGATGCCGATTATTGGTCATCCTGGCCAAAATCGGCGCGGCATTCGAAAATTCGATTTCCGAATGCCTTCATTAACGACCGAGCGGTCGGCACATTATCATTTTGGAGCGATCATGGCCTGGAATGAGCCCGGTGGCGGCAACAAAGATCCCTGGAGCGGCAGGGGCGGAGATCAAGGCCCTCCCGACCTGGACGAGGTGGTACGCAAGCTCCAGGAGCGTCTCGGCGGGCTGTTCGGCGGGAAAAAGCGCGGGCCGGGCGAGCCGAGCGGCGGCAAGGCAGGACCCGGGGGCGGTATCGGCGGCAAGGCCATCGGCATCGTGCTGGGGATCCTCTTTGCCGTCTGGTTGGCGTCCGGAATCTATATCATCGAGCCCGCAGAGCGGGGCGTGATCTTGCGCTTCGGCGCCTATACCCGAATGACCGGGCCTGGGCCACACTGGCACATCCCCACCCCGATCGAGAAGGTGGTCAAGGTCAACGTGGACGAGATTTCCACCTTCACCCACGATGCCGCGATGCTCACCAAGGACGAGAACATCGTCGATGTGGAGCTCACCGTCCAATCCCGCATCCAGGATGCGGCGGATTACCTCTTTCAGGACCAGAACCCGGACAAGACCTTGCGCGATGCAGTCGAGACGGTCGTTCGTAAGACCATCGGAGGCAGCAGGCTGGACTTCGTCCTCACCGAGGGGCGCGATGCCATCGCTACGACCATCCGAGATCGTGCTCAGGCCCTGATCAACCAGTACAAGACGGGCATGGAGATCACGTCCGTGAACATGCAGCCGGCCAAGCCGCCGGAGCAGGTCAAGGAAGCTTTCGACGATGCCATCAAGGCGCGGGAGGACAAGGAGCGTCTGGAGAACAAGGCCGAGGCCTATGCCAACGAGATCCTGCCCCAAGCGCGTGGCGAAGCCGCGCGCATCGAGGCGGATGCCAAGGCCTACCGGGACAAGGTGGTCGCGGAGGCGCAGGGTGAGACTTCACGCTTTCTGGCGATCCTGAAGGAGTACGAAAAAGCGCCCGAGGTAACCCGGGAGCGTCTCTACCTGGAGACCATGGAGCAGGTCATCGGCGAATCCAACAAGGTGCTCCTGGACGTCCCGGATGGAGCCAGCCTCATGTATCTGCCCCTGGATCAGATCGTCAAACAGGGGGGACGTAGCGGTGAATCCGGGCAGCCACCCAATCCCGTCCTGAGCATCGATCAGGAGCCTGCTCCGGCGCCACAACGCGAGGTGGCCCGCCAACGGAGGTCCAGAAGATGAATCGAGGCAACGCCAAGATGCTGGCCCTCATCGGCCTGGCCGCGCTCGCCCTGGTGACCTACGCGGCAACCTTCATCGTCTACCAGTGGGAAGTCGCTATCAAGCTGCGCCTCGGTAAGATCATTGCCAGCGAACACGAGCCGGGGCTGCATTTCATGCTTCCCCTGCTCAATAACGTCAAGAAGTTCGACGCCCGGATCCAGACGCTGGATGCGCGGCCCCAGCGCTTCCTGACGATCGAGAAGAAAGACGTGATCGTCGATTCCTATGCCAAGTGGCGCATCACCAACCCGGGCCAGTTCTATCGGTCTACCGGGGGCGACTTCGGGCGTACAGCGCAGCTGCTCTCCGAGCGTGTCAACACTGCCCTACGCGACGAGTTCGGCAAGCGCACCATCCAGGAGGTCGTCTCCGAGGATCGCCTGGAGCTGATGCAGCTCCTGAGCAAAAAGGTCGACACCAATGCCGCGGAGCTGGGTATCGAGGTCATCGATGTCCGCGTGAAGAAGATCGATCTTCCGCCGGAGGTCAGCGAATCGGTCTACCAGCGCATGCGCGCCGAGCGCGAGCGGGTTGCCCGGGACCTGCGGGCCAAGGGATCGGAGGCCGCCGAGCGTATACGTGCCGATGCCGACCGCCAGCGGACGGTGATCTTGGCGGAGGCCTACAAGCAGTCGGAGGAAGTACGAGGTC
>CAYYHR010000244.1:0-2914 GCA_964471705.1 uncultured Chromatiaceae bacterium | reverse complement strand
CAGGCGAGCTCATCGGAAAACCATCGGCCTCGAAGGCGCCCAGACCCCCCGCACCGGTCGCCTCACCCTCCGTACCCCATGCTGCGGCACCTGCAGCGGCGCCCCGCGCCATACCCGAGCCTGCAGCACCACCTGCACACGATCTCGGTGGCAAGCGGTCTGCCTCGAAGGCGCAGGGGGCTCCTGCACCCGCACCGGTTGTCTCGCCATTGAGGGAACCCCGCGCAGCACATGCAGCGGCGCCTCGGGCAGCAACCGAGCCTGAAACACCGCCTGCAGACGAGCTCGGTGGTAAACTGCCGGCCTCGAAGGCGCAGGGAGTTCCTGCACCTGCAGCGACGCCAGTGGATGAAACCGCCGGCGGCACGTCGCCTGCTTCCGACTAGCCGATGCTCGATCAAACGCATCAGTCCTTTGCCCCTTGTCCCTCTTCTAGCCTGATTCCCGGATGTGGCACAACCTGCTCGTAGCCCTCGCACTGGTTCTTGTGATCGAAGGAATCTGGCCTTTCCTCAGCCCCGGCGGACTGAGGCGCGCCTTGCTCCTGATGGCGGAGCAGGATGAACGTTCGCTGCGCCTAGTCGGCTTGGCGAGCATGCTGTTCGGGGTCGGGCTCTTGTATCTGGTGCAATGAGGCGGAGTATGCGAGACGCGCTTTGGCTCCTGCCTGCGGGGATCGAGGAGATCCTGCCGCGACAAGCACATCTATTGGAGTGTTTGCGTCGCGATCTGCTGGACCTCTTCAGCGGCTGGGGGTATGAGCTCGTTATCCCACCGTTGGTCGACTTTCTCGACTCGCTCCTCACGGGAACCGGCCACGATCTGGATCTGCAGACTTTCAAGCTCACCGATCAGCTCAGCGGCCGCATGCTCGGGGCTCGCGCGGACATGACGCCGCAGGTCGCCCGTATCGACGCCCACCACTTGCGCAGCGATGCGCCGACCCGGCTTTGCTATCTCGGCAGCGTATTGCACACGCGCTCCGACGGGTTTTCCGGCACCCGCAGCCCAATGCAGATCGGAGCGGAGATCTACGGTCACTCCGGCGTGGAAAGCGACGTGGAGGTCTTGCGGCTGGCCCTCCTGACCCTGGAGGTTGCGGGAATCGAGAGCCCCTATTTGGACCTCGGCCATGTCGGCATCTACCGCGGGCTGGCCCGCCAGGCGTGCCTTGACGAGCAGCAGGAGGCGAGACTGTTCGAAGCCCTGCAGCGCAAAGCGGCACCGGAAATCGAAGCCCTGATCGAAGGACAGGGGCTGCCGTGTGCGACGGCGCACATGATGCTTTCCCTGGTGGATCTCAACGGCGACGATGCCCTGGAACGAGCGGCAACCGAGCTGGCCGCCGCCGACAGGCCCGTACATGGCGCTCTGGATTACTTGCGGAGGCTGGTCGACGAGATCCGCAAATGGCTGCCTGAAGTCCCGATACACTTCGATCTAGCGGAGCTTCGAGGCTATCACTACAAGACGGGGATGGTGTTTGCGGCCTTCGCCCCCGGCTGGGGGCAGGAGATCGTGCGCGGCGGACGCTATGACGATATCGGTCGTGTGTTCGGGCGGCCCCGCCCCGCCGTCGGCTTCAGTGCCGACCTGAAGGGACTGCTCCGCCTCGGAGTGGGCCTCGATGAGCGTTACCGAACCGAAGACAGGGTCTTCGCACCCTGGTCCTCGGACCCGGCATTAGAACGGAAAATTCGGTGTCTGCGCGAAGGTGGACGACAGGTGGTCACAGAGCTACCGGGACAGGTCGGCTGCGCACGGCAGCTCGGCTGCGGCGAGCGGCTGGAGCGGCGGGAAGCGGATTGGGTATTGGTCCCCGTCGAGGACTCCCGAAAGGATTCCAATCCGGCTTCCGATCCTGCCTTCGAGGGAAATTGACCTTTTTTTGCATGGTGTAGAGCATGGGCAAGAATCTGGTGGTAATCGGTACTCAGTGGGGCGACGAGGGCAAGGGGAAGGTCGTCGACCTGCTGACGGATCGGGCCGCGGCCGTCGTTCGCTTTCAGGGCGGGCACAACGCAGGCCACACCCTCGTCATCGACGGGAGGCAAACCATTCTGCACCTGGTCCCCTCGGGTATTCTTCGCGAGGGCGTCAAGTGTGTCGTCGGTAACGGGGTCGTTTTGTCTCCGCGTGCACTTCTCGATGAGCTGCACATGCTGGAGGAAAGCGGTGTACCCGCCCGGGAGAGATTGTACATCAGCGCCTCCTGCGCCCTGATTCTGCCTTACCACATCGCCCTGGATCATGCCCGGGAGCGGGCCCGCGGCAAGAAGGCAATCGGCACTACCGGCCGCGGCATCGGACCGGCCTACGAGGACAAGGTGTCGCGCAGGGGCCTGCGCTTGGGAGATCTGCTCGATCCCGGTGGCTTTGCAGAAAAGCTGCGGGAGGTCATGGATTACCACAACTTCGTCCTGGAGCACTACTTCAAGGCCGAGACCCTGGATTATCGAAAGGTTCTGGAAGAGGTGCAGGGGCAGGCCGAAGAGATTACCCCCTTGATTACGGATGTCCCGGGATTGCTCCGGTCGCTCCGCCACGAGGGGGAGAATCTCTTGTTCGAAGGCGCTCAGGGATCCCTGCTCGATATCGACCACGGCACCTATCCCTTCGTGACGTCCTCGACGACCACCGCGGGCGGTGCTGCCAGCGGTAGTGGGGTCGGGCCGAGGACCCTGGACCATGTCCTGGGCATCGTCAAGGCCTATACGACTCGCGTTGGTGCCGGTCCCTTTCCCACCGAGCTGTTCGATGCCGACGGTGATCACCTGGGGGAAAAAGGCCATGAGTTCGGCGCCACGACCGGGCGAAAACGCCGTTGCGGTTGGCTGGACATGGTCGCTCTCGAGCGCTCTTTCGACATCAACAGCGTGAGTGGTCTCTGCATTACCAAGCTCGACGTGCTCGA
>CAYYHR010000243.1:0-5508 GCA_964471705.1 uncultured Chromatiaceae bacterium | reverse complement strand
CCCGAGCTCGATGGTCGTGTCACTGAAGGACTATATCGAGCACTACGCGGATGCGAGAGTTCAAGACTTTCTGTCCGCGATGTTCAAGAACTACACGGTACTGTTCGTTGGCTATGGGCTTGCTGAGCTTGAGGTCCTGGACCACATCATCCGCTCTAACGAGTCGCTCCGGAATGATACGGTGGAACCGCGTCACTATCTTTTGTATGCCCATCGCTCGACCGAATCAGTCCAAACCAAGTTCATTGAGCATTTCTTTCGGGACCAGTGTGGGGTACGCGTCATCCCATATTGCATCGACGCAACGGGTTATACAGAAGTAGTTGAGTTAATCAAAGCCTGGAGTTCGGAGCTGGATGTTCGTGACCCCACGACTTTGGACCTGCAAGCTCACCTTGATAGGTATGTAGCTTCACCAAGTGCGATTCACCGAGATGCCGCGCTTCGCTTGGTAAGGAACCGTCCGGAGCTTGCCGCCTACTTCATAAACGCTATAAAGGACGTGGCTTGGTTCGCTGACCTTGATGATGCCGGCTTCTTCAATGTCAAACATAGCCCAGGGGTAAAAGTCATCGAACGCGAACAAGGCACCATGTATCAGGCGGACGGCTGGCCCGCACTGCGGTACCTCGAACACATCGCCCCCTTAGTCAGTGACGAGCATGCGAATCGAATAGCCCAGATTGTTCGCAGCATCAGTTCGGATGCACAAAAGCGAGGGATAGACAACTGGAGGACTTGGTGGTCGCTGGCGACCATCTTGTCTCAGTTGCCGCTAGATGTGGTCACCATCCAGGACATCGAGATGGCTCGCTCGTGGCTGGATGGCCGAATCGAAGCACATATGATTGGCCTGGAACTCGGCGGAAAGCTCCTATCTCGACTGTTAGACAGTGCCGACTCTGCCAACTGGTCAAAGGCGATGTCGCTGGTTGATGCGTTGTCGATGGTTCGGCACTCGGGGGAGCCGTCATGAGCGAAAAGGCCGGGGTGTTGGACAGCCACCACCTCGGCGAGGTGCTAAAGACATCCGCGAGGAAGCTCGGGGAGCGTTGCGGAGCCGCCGCCGTTGAGATGCTTTCTCGCCGCCTCACTGAATACATCGGCGCTCCCGAGGAGGACAAGTACTCGTTTATATGGCGTTCGGCGATTGAAGACCACGAGCAAGATGCGCACAAAGACGACCTACGCGCGGTCCTCGTTGACGCTGTACGTGATTCGGCCTTAGGTGCTACGAGCGACAGCTCTCCAGAAGCAAGCTCAGCCGTACAGGCACTCCTTGAGTCACCGTATTCGATACTTGTTCGTGTGGGCATTTATGTTTGTGGCGAGCACTACGGAAATGTCGGGGCAGTCTTCTGGACTTGCGCAAAGCAGAACTGGTTTGTCAACGTTGCCTATTGGCACGAGATTTATTGGTTCATCAAGAAGGCGTTCGCCAAGTTCTCTTCCGGTGATAGGTCGAAGTTTCTTGACTTGGTAAACCGAGCCAAGGGTGATTTCTCGGATGAGTTGCGGCAGCAAGAGTGGGACGAACGTCACAGACGAGACCTGTTGCATCCAGCTTTCGGACTAGGCGATTCAGAAGTCGACGCAGAGTACCAGGATGTGGTGCAACGCTGGGGGCCGGTGCGAGACCATCCAGATTTCCACACCTATATGACAACTGGTTTTGTTGGAGACCGTAGCCCCGTCTCTTCCGATGCGCTGGCTGGGATGTCCGACGAAGAGTTGGTAGCCTTCCTAAGGAACTTCGAGCCCGATAGCCGGGCGTGGGACGGTCCGACATTCCGAGGTGTTGCGTCAGCACTTTCTGCAGCGGTGAGGGCCAGTGAGGAGGGATTCGATCGCCGAATTGGCCTCTTCACTGATTTGGCGCGCCCGTACCAGCATGGTCTGCTGAGAGGGCTGAAGGAACGTTGGTCAGACGACAAGCGAGACGTCAACTGGCCGGCGACCTTGTCGCTCATTCAGTCAATCGTCTCGTCACCGTCATTCAGGACGGACTTGGACGGCGGCCCTACGGAAGGCTGGGAGCCTAATGTATATTGGGTCGCAAGTGACATAGCCGACCTCGTGAAGGCAGCTTCCGGAAAGGAGCGCCAACTGCCAGCAGAGCTTTACAAATCATGCCTCGAAATCCTGCGGCTGGTACTCGCCGCGATGCCCCCTACTGCGGCAGGACAGTCAAACGATGCTGTTTCGGATGCAATCAACTCGTCCAGGGGACGTGCTCTTGAGTCGTTCGTCTACCTCGCGCTTGCAATGCGGCGCCAAGAGGTAGCTGCTAAACAGGATACCGGTGCTACCTGGGCGGAAATTGCACCTCTGTTTGAAGCTGAGCTTGCAAGTAGCGAGTCGGGGTTGAACGAAGAATTCGCGGTATTTGCGGGTATGTACTGCGCAAACTTCCACTTCCTCAATTCGGACTGGACCGAAGTCAACTTTGACCGGCTGTTTTCGTCCTCCAACGAAGAGGCTTGGAGATGCGCCGCGCAGGGTTTTGCATATCAAAATCATTTGTATGATTGGCTGTTCAAGAAGCTGGTCGACGGAAGCCACCTACAAAGGATGGTCTACTCCGAAGGCCTGCCTGACCAAGTGGCGGAGAGGGCGCTGCAGTTCTTGGGCCTCGCCTACCTTGAAGGCATAGAGAGCCTTGATGGTGGTGGCTTGCTTTCAGAGCTTGTTGCCAACCTGAAGGTCAAGGAGCTATCCAATTTGTGCTGGTTCTTCTGGACGCTTCGAGGGAAGGGCGCCTCCTTCTCCGGTCGACCCAAGATACTGGCCTTCTGGACGGAGGTTGCAAGGCAAGTCCGGACATCCCAAGCGGAAGTGCCTAAACTTCAGTCCACCCTCAGCCTGTTGGCCGTCTTCATTGAAGAACTAACACCAACGCTCGTTGAAGCCTGGGCGGAAGCGGCTCCTCACGCGCAGGTCAAGCACCATGGGTTCGTGCTGGTCGAGAACCTCGCACGGCTAGTGGGCCAGTATCCGAAGGAGGTTGCCGTCGTCTTCCGCGCTGTAGTGTCCAGCTACTTGCCGGACTATCCGAAGGAGGATGTGGTTCGATGTGTCACCGGGTTGGCAGAAGCCGGTGAGGTTGAAGAAGCTGAGTGGATATGTAACGCCTATGCCGACCGTGACTCAACGCTGCTGAAGGAGACCTACGAGGCAATTCGTGACCATCAACGCAAGCAGACTGACAGGAGTGCGGTGGGCACCTAACCGGGTCGTAATTTCGCAAGCGGTTAAGGTTACGATGCCGCCGCTTCTCTTTCCTCAAGGGTAGATTTCATTGCGTAGGGTGGCAGCCGGACGGTGGAGGGTCGCTTGATGGTGGAAGCTTTGGCGGACAAACGTCGCATCCTGGGACAAACCGAGCGCCGGGCTCAGGCCAGCGAAAATGGAAACGCTTCAGTTCGGACCTCGACGATGGCAAACAAAGAAAGAATAGCCGGCCGGGGGACTATCGTCTGTGGCGCTTCAAGGGCTCGAAACGCTCGATGCGGAGCTCCCAGCAATGCTCGGCGGCATCGAGTACCATGCAGGACGGTCCGCCGAAGGTCCGTGCCCGACCTGCAGCGCCGGGGTTGAGCACCCAGGGCTCACGATCGCGATCGGCGATCAGGCGGTGGCTGTGCCCGTAGACGATGGCACGGGCATGTGGGAAGCGGCGGCGCAAACGCTCGTGGCGATTTTTGGCGGCGATCTGGTGGCCGTGAATGATTGCCAGTATCCCGCCGGGAAGCTCCAGGTCCTTGTGCTCGCGCAGGTTTTCCAGGTCGTGCCGTTGCTCCGGCGGCCATTTGCGGTGGAGGTCGTTGTTTCCGCTGACGGCGACGACCCTTCGCTGCCGGGGACGCAGGCGCTCCAGCACACCGGCGTTTCCGATGTCCCCGCCGTGGACCGCCAGGTCGCAGTCCGCCACCAATGCCTCCACCCGCGCCGCCAAGCGGACGTAGGGGCGGCCGTGGATATCCGCGAGAATGGCCACTCGAATCACGGTTCCGGTGCTACGGTCTACGCGCCCGGATCTCCGGTCTCGCGGATCTCGATCGCCTTCATCGCCTTGCCTCCTTCTATCGCGGGGTTATGCTGCGGAATGTTTGAAGCAATGATCGTGAGGCCCCCTCCTCGATGCCTGACAACCCCGAAGACGAGCTGGAGCTCTTGACCGACGGACCGCAGGGCGCGGCCTGGACCCTGATCCTGGATCGAAGACGGGGATCACAGCTTCAAGCCGTGCAGGCAATCCGGCCGTACCTGGGAGCAGAACCTGGACCAGGCGGCGGAGGCGGTCGTCGACTTCATCGCTCTTCTGTGAGCAGAGAATCGTGCTTCAGCTAACCCGCCCCACAAAGCCGTGCACGAGGCTCGCGATCAATCCTGGCTTTTCCATAACGACCGCGTGTCCGGCGTCGGGAATCATAACGATCTCGGAGGTCGGAATGGACCGCGCCAGGTCCCGATTCAGTTGCGGCGCCACGAACTTGTCTTGCTCGCCGTACACGACGAGCACCGGGCATGTAAGCTGCCCGATCTTGTCCGTGAGTTGGGGATCCCGGGCAACCTGGAGCAACCGGATCAGACCACGAAAGAAGTCTTCGGGGAGCTGCTTGAATTGTTCAAAACGCTGCTGCACCAGCGCCGCGTGGTCAGCTAGGAACTTGTCGCTGTAGCTGAGCCCCTTGAGGCTCTCTAGGAACGCGTGATAATCCGTGTTCTCGATGTGCGTGATCCACTCGGCGATATGGCTTCGGATAGCCTCGTCCGCTGCGCTCGCGGTGGCGATGAGCACGAGGTTCTTCACGCGATACGGATAATTGGTAGCGAACGTTTGTGCGATCACGCCGCCGAAGGAGGTGCCTACAAGATGGCAAGCCTCCACACCAAGATGGTCCAACAACTTGGCGCAGTCGTCGGCGATCTGCGAGCCCGTATAGCCGTCGTCCGGTTTTTCGCTCGCCAGCTGCCCAAGAAAATCGTGCAGGATGCACTGGTGGTGTTTCTGTAGAAACTCCGTCTGCCCAGCCCAAGAGACCGTTGTCATGGCAAGACCGTTGAGAAAGGCGATAGGCTCGCCCTCGCCCAAGACGTCGTAGCCGATCTGGATGCCGTTGATCTGAGCTTGCTGCATACAACCACCAACATTCGAGGCGTTATGGGTGCCCGGGTAGCATGGCAACATAAGATGTTACTGAGGGAAAGTGCGCAAGGCTAACGGCTGGCTCGAACAGCTGGAGCGGGCGGGCAACCCGCTCCCTGATCCGGCTACGCTGTTTTTTAACGGCACGCTGCTCGCATTGATGATGCCCTACGCTCTGGTGTTTGCTGTCGCCTGGAGCCTGCTTCTCGGCGGTTGGGTTGCGATGGGCTGGGAGCTCGGACCCGGCGGCGCACTGTTCTAGGGGCGCTGAGGCGATTCGTGCGCCAAGAAGCAGCCTCCAGGCGAAACGCAAAAGAGCTTCCGGGCCCAACCGGTTGGTGTCTGCTCGGAACATTCGC
>CAYYHR010000242.1:0-5526 GCA_964471705.1 uncultured Chromatiaceae bacterium | reverse complement strand
GGCGTCTACTGCATCGAGACCGGCCTTTACCGCCATGGTCTCGCCGCCTGTTACCTGGTCCGCGCCGGGGACCGCCTGGCGTTCGTGGAGACCGGCACGTCCAGGTCCGTGCCGCGGATGCTGGATGTGATCGCCGACCTCGGACTCGGGCCGGAGAATGTCGATTACGTCATCCCCACCCACGTGCACCTGGACCATGCGGGTGGTGCCGGCGACCTCATGGCCCGCTGCCCCAACGCCCGGCTTGTGATCCACCCCAAGGGTGCCGGACACATGATCGATCCTTCCAAGCTCGCGGCGGGGGCCATGGCCGTCTACGGCGAGGAGGAGTTCGCCCTGCACTTCGGTACCCTGGTGCCCATACCCGAGGAGCGGGTGATCGTCGCCGAGGAGGGCATGCGGATCGATCTGAACGGACGTCTGCTCACCTTCATCGACACGCCGGGCCATGCCAATCACCACGGGTGCATCTTCGATGCGCGTACCAGGGGCTTCTTCACCGGCGACACCTTCGGCATCTCCTACCGAGAGCTGGACACCGCCGACGGCCCCTTCCTGTTCGCGCCCACGACCCCGGTCGCCTTCGATCCCGATGCCTGGCAGAGCAGCCTGGACAAGATCCTGAGCTTCGAGCCGAAGTGCATCTACCTTACCCACTACGGAAGGGTGGACCACCCGGATATCCTGGCCAAGGACCTGCGCAGGAGTATCCGCGAGCTCGCCGACCTGGCGCTGGCAGAAGAAGCCAATCCGGAAGAAGGACGAAGCGAGCACCTGCAGAAGGGTGTTGCGGCGCAGCTGATCGCAGGGACTCAAGAACACGGCTGCAAGCTGGACGAGGCCCAGATCCGCGAGGTCCTCGCGGTCGACATCGACCTCAACGCACAGGGGCTCGAGGTTTGGCTGATGCGGCGCGCCAAGGCGGCATCCGAAAAGGCCGGGGCCTGAGAGCTTGTGAACAAAGAAGAAACCCGCCAGCGGCGGGTTTCTCAGGGGACCTGGCAAGAAAGGCTACTTGATCTTACCTTCTTTGTAGGGAACGTGCTTGCGCACCACGGGATCGAACTTCTTGATCTCCATCTTCCCGGGCTGATTGCGCTTGTTCTTCGTGGTCGTATAAAAGTGGCCGGTACCGGCGCTGGAGATCAGACGGATCTTTTCACGTGCTGCTTTTGCCATGAGACCTTACCTCCGCGAGACCTTTATGGATTCAGACCTTTTCGCCCCGAGCGCGCATCTCGGCGAGCACCTGCTCAATGCCCTTCTTGTCGATCAGGCGCATGGCGCTGGCGGATACGCGAAGCCGCACCCAGCGCTTCTCGCTCTCCACCCAGAAGCGATGGTAATGAAGATTGGGCAGGAACCGCCGCTTGGTCTTGTTGTGGGCGTGGGAGACATTACAGCCTGTGAGGGGCCGCTTGCCGGTTACCTGACAAACTCTGGACATGACACGACACCTTCCGAAGCCACTGGGCACTGAATGAGGTTCAGACGAAACCGATGGATACTACGTGAGTATCGTTGGCCGAGCAAGTTTCCGATCTTCCTAGGATATGGGAGCCGACACCATGCGCGTTCTGGGAATCGAGACCTCCTGTGATGAAACCGGGGTTGCCGTCTTCGACGGCGAGCGTGGACTGCTCGCCCAGGCGGTCTACAGCCAGGTCGAGATCCATGCCCGCTATGGCGGCGTGGTGCCGGAGCTGGCCTCGCGCGACCATGTCCGCAAGACCTTGCCTCTGATACGACAGGTCCTGGATGAGGCCGGCTTGTCACGGGATTCCATTCAGGGCGTCGCTTTTACGGCAGGCCCGGGGTTGATCGGGGCCTTGTTGGTAGGGGCCGCCCTCGGCCGCTCCCTGGCCTGGGCCTGGGGTGTGCCGGCGATCGGCGTCCACCACATGGAGGGCCATCTGCTCGCCCCCCTGTTGCAGGAGCCGGTGCCGGCTTTCCCGTTCGTCGCCCTGCTGGTATCCGGCGGCCATACGCAGCTCGTCGAGGTCGGCGGGATCGGTCGCTACCGGATTCAAGGCGAATCATTGGACGATGCGGCCGGGGAGGCCTTCGACAAGACCGCCAAGATCCTGGATCTGCCCTATCCGGGCGGTCCGGCCCTGGCCCGTTTGGCTGAGCAGGGAGATCCTAAGCGTTACCGGTTCCCGCGGCCCATGACCGATCGCCCCGGACTCGACTTCAGCTTCAGCGGACTCAAGACCTTCACCCTGAATGCGCTGCATCGGGAGATGGCGGCTACCGATGATCCCGAGCGTACCCGCGCGGACATCGCCCGAGCCTTTGAAGAGGCGGTGGTGGACACCCTGGTGATCAAGTGCCGGCGAGCATTGCGTGAGTGCGGGAGCCGGCGCCTGGTGCTTGCTGGAGGCGTCAGTGCAAACAGGCGATTGCGCACCAGGATGGACGAAATGGCGGCAGGGGAGGGCAGTCGGGTCTTTTATCCCCCGCCGGCGCTCTGTACCGACAACGGGGCCATGATCGCCTTTGCCGGTTGGCAGCGGCTGCGGGCCGGCCAATCCGAGCCCCTGTCCTTCCAGCCCAGGGCGCGCTGGCGCATGGAGGAGCTGCCGCCGGTGTGAAGCCGGGAGTGATCACCGCCGGAGTCGGACGCATTCGGCCGGTCGCCCGCCGCAGGTCCGGCACCCGGGAGTCCCGTCGCCCGGCGGTGTCACTCCCGTCCGGTCGATCGGGTCGGCTCGACCGGATCAGTCCGTCAACTTTCCCTCGGTGCCGGAAAGCAGATTGCGGATATTGGTGCGGTGACGCCAGAACAAGATGAGGGTAATGGTCACCTGCATGCCGACGACCAGCATCAGACCTTCCCCTTGACCATGCGGCCAGAAGATCCACACCAGCAGCGGCGCCAGCGCCATGCAGACGAGGGCGGACAGGGATGAGATCTTCAGAACCTTGGCGACGAACAGCCAGATCGCGGCAACGGAGAGCCCTATGGGCCAATAGAGCCCGAGCTGCACGCCGAGGGCCGTCGCCACCCCCTTGCCGCCCTGAAATCCGAAATACAGGGGGTACAAATGTCCGAGGAAGGCCGTAAGCCCGGTTGCCGCCAGCACCGCCGGCCCCATGTCGAGCAGGTGAGCCGCCAGCATGGGGACCAGCCCCTTGAGCATATCGCCGAGGAGCGTGATGGCTGCGGCCTTCTTGCCGCCGATCCGCAGCACGTTGGTCGCGCCCGGATTGTTCGATCCCTGGGACCGCGGGTCCGGCAGGCCCATCACACGGCACACCAGGATGGCGCTGGAAACGGAGCCGAGCAGATAGGCTCCGACGACGAGGAAGAGGCCCGCGGACATGGCGCGACATTGGAATCCCAATCCCGGCCCTGGTCAAGCTGTCCGAGTCGGGCTGGCAGGTTGCAAACATCCTCCTCCCCCCTAACAATCCCCCGGATGAGAAATCAGGGGTGATCGCATGGACATTGTCTTTCTGCGTGGTCTGCGCATCCAGACCCACATCGGCATCTACGACTGGGAGAAGGAGATCGAGCAGCCTGTCGTCCTGGACTTGGAAATGAGCACCGACGTGGCGAAGGCCGCTGCCACGGATCGCATCGAGGACGCGCTGAATTACAAGGCCGTGTCCAAGCGCCTGAAGCAATTCGTGGGAGAGAGTCGCTTCGAGCTGGTGGAGACCCTGGCCGAGCGCTGCGCCGCGCTCATCCGCGAAGAGCTCGGGGTACGCTGGGTCCGGCTCAGCGTCAACAAGATCGGGGCCGTCAGCGACGCTCGGGACGTCGGCGTGATCATCGAGCGCGGAGAGCGCGGCTGAATGCCCCGCTGCTGGATCAGCATCGGCAGCAACCAGGATCGGGAGTGCTGTATCCGCGGGGCGGTGACTGCCCTCCGCGAGCGCTTCGGCGCGCTGATCCTCTCCCGGGTCTACGAGAGCGAGGCCGTGGGCTTCCAGGGGCGCCCCTTCTACAATCTGGTCGCCGGCATGGATACGGACGAGCCGGCCGGCCGGGTGCGTGCCGCCCTGCGGGCGATCGAAGATGCCTTCGGGCGGGTGCGTGGTCCCGAGAAGTTCGCCCCCCGGACCCTGGATCTGGACCTGCTCACCTACGGTGACCGCGTCGATCACGAGGAAGGGCAGGAGCTGCCGCGGGACGAGATCCTGACCTACGCATTCGTGCTCGGGCCCTTGGCGGAGGTTGCGGGCCGGGAGATCCATCCGGGCGTCGGTCACAGTTACCGCGAGCTCTGGGAGCGCTTCGGTCCGAACGAGCATCCGCTCGCGCCCGTCCCGTTCGATTTCAGCTGATTCGTTTTTCCTTGATGGAGCTTCGAACAAGCGCTAGATTTCTCCGTTTGGCGTCCGCTCGATCAACTGCCTCCCCCGCACCTTCACCCCATGACCCTGCTCGCACTCGATTTCGACGGCGTCCTCTGTGACAGTGCACGGGAGACGGGCATCACCGGCTGGAAGGCAGCCGGAGTCCTTTGGGAGGACATGGCGGCGCCCTTGCCGCCGGAGGCGCTTTTGGATGCCTATTGCCGGACCCGAGGCGTGCTCGAGACCGGCTACGAGGCGATCCTCATGATGCGCCTGCTCGCAGACGGGGAGGACCCCGAAGATCTCTTGGAAACATTTCCGCAGCGGTCGCAAGAGGTCGCCGCACGCTCCGGGAGGAATGCGCCAGATTTGAAGCGCCTGTACGGCATGACGCGCGACCGCTGGCTCCAGGATGATCCGCAGGAATGGCTGTCGCTGAGCCCCCTGTACTCCGGAGCGGCGGAGATCCTGAGCGACTTGCCGCCCGGAATCGGCTGCTGCATCGTCACGACCAAGGAGGAGAGATTCGTGCGGCAGCTCCTAGAGCACAACGGCATCGATTTCGCCCCCGAGGACATCTTCGGACTCGATCGGGGTATGCGGAAAGAGGCGATTCTGCGCAATCTCCTGGCGCTCCAGTCCGATCGCAGCGTGCATCTGGTGGAGGACCGGCTCGAGACCTTGAAGCGGTTTCTCGCGCAGCCGGACTTGGTGGCGGTTCGCCTGCACCTCGCCTGCTGGGGGTACAACGGAGACGCCGAGCGCCGGGAGGCGGAACGCTTGAAAATTCATCTGCTGAGAGCACTTAGTCTCGCAGAGATCCTGAGCACGGAGTAAGACATTGACCAGTGAACGACTTGTCCTGAACGCCCAGCTGGCGCAGATGCTCAAGGGCGGTGTCATCATGGACGTGACCACCCCCGAGCAGGCCGCGATCGCCGAGGAGGCCGGTGCCGTGGCCGTCATGGCCCTCGAACGGGTGCCGGCGGATATCCGCAAGGAAGGCGGTGTTGCCCGCATGTCCGACCCGGGTCTGATCCGGGAGATCCAGGGCACCGTGTCCATCCCGGTCATGGCCAAGGTGCGCATCGGCCACTTCGTCGAGGCACAGTTGCTCGAGGCGCTCAAGATCGACTACATCGACGAGAGCGAGGTCCTCACCCCGGCCGACGAGGAGTGCCACATCGACAAGACGCGGTTTTCTATCCCCTTCGTCTGCGG
>CAYYHR010000241.1:0-5533 GCA_964471705.1 uncultured Chromatiaceae bacterium | reverse complement strand
GAGATGGTGGCCGCGGCACCATCGCGCCTGTCCGAAGTTCCCTCCTTACCGAAGATGACGCCTGGAAGGAGGGCGTTTTCCGCTATGATGTGTCCGTACCTGCGTATTCGCAGGAGTTGCACAGCCGCGCCAAGACATGCATCCGGAGTTTTCCCTTTCCCCTGACGTCCTCTATCTGAACCACGCGGCCGTCGCCCCTTGGCCGAGACGGACCCTCGACGCCGTGGCCCGTTTCGCGCAGGCGAATGCGACACGCGGTGCTGCGGATTATGCCGATTGGCTGAAGACCGAGGCGCGGCTGCGGGAACGGCTGGCCGGGCTGGTCAAGGCCCCTTCGCCGGAGGACGTTGCCCTCGCGAAGAACACATCGGAAGGTCTCTCGATCATCGCTCACGGGCTCGCCTGGGAGCCGGGCGACAACGTTCTGGGTATCGCCCAGGAATTTCCTTCCAACCGGATCGTCTGGGAGTCCCTGAGGGATCGGGGTGTCGAGTACCGGCAGCTCGATCTCTACGGCTCCTCGGCGCCGGAAGCGGACCTGATCTCTTTGTGCGACGAGCGCACGCGCCTGATCGCCGTGAGCTCGGTCCAGTACGCCAGGGGGCTGCGTCTGGACCTGGAGCGACTGGGGTCCTTTTGCCGCAGCCGAGACATCCTCTTTTGCGTGGACGCGATCCAGAGCCTCGGTGTCCTGCCCTTCGACCTCTCCCGGACGAAGGCGGATTTCGTGGTGGCCGACGGGCACAAGTGGATGCTGGGTCCCGAGGGCGTTGCCCTGCTCTATGTCGATCCGCGTCTGCGCCCGAGTCTGCGTCTCTATCAGTACGGTTGGCACATGGTGGCGCATCGCGGGAACTATGACCGTCCGGACTGGACGCCTGCTTCCGATGCCACCCGGTTCGAGTGCGGAAGCCCGAACATGCTGGGCATCCATGCCCTGGATGCCAGCCTTTCCCTGTTGTCGGAGACCGGGATCGACCGCATCCGGGACGCCGTTGCCGAGCGGATCGACCGGTTTGTCGAGCTGATCGACGGGCGAGGGTTCGAGCTCCTCAGCCCCAGGGAGCCGGATCGCCGAGCTGGGATCCTGACCTTTCGCGTGCCCGGCACCGATGGCCAAGCCCTCTATCGGAAGCTGATGGAGAAAGGGGTCGTCTGTGCCCCGCGTGGCGGAGGTATCCGCTTCTCACCCCATTTCTACACGCCGGAAGAAGTCCTGACGCGCGCCATCCGGATCACCGCCAAGGCGGCTGCAAGCGCGGACCCGCGCTGATTCGACAGGAGGCCGGTAGGCCGATGGGGCAGTCAGTGTCCTCTCAGCGCTTCAGCTGCGGCGAGATCCACATGTTACTCTCTCGTTTCGATTGGGAGACCGAGACGCAGACGGCATGGGCGTATCCACGAGCGCCGACATCATCCAGGCGTCCGACACGCGGACCCTGACGGGACTGCTGTTGGAGCGCGCGCGCCGCTCGGCGGGGCGGATCGCCTACATCCATTGCGATGCGGCATCCGGACACTGGATCGAATCCAGCTGGCGCAGGACTGCGGAGTGCGCGGGTCGCTGGCAGGCAGCCCTGCGCCGGGAAGGGCTGAGTCCCAGCGATCGGGTCGCCATCCAGATGAGCAACCGCCCGGAGTGGGTCCACTTCGACATGGCTGCCCTGGGCCTAGGGCTGGTCACCGTGCCCCTGTACACCAAGGACCGGCCGGAGAATATCTGCCACATTCTGGATGATGCCGGTGTACGCCTCCTGTTGCTCCAGAGCTGGGAGCAGCTCGCGTCCTTGGCCCCCATGCTCGCTCGCCTCGAGCGACTGGAGCGGATCCTGGTGCTGGAGCCCTCCGGGCAAGTGGGCGCCGTGCCGCGCTGCTCCCCGGTGGCAGAGTGGATCGCCGGTGCGGAAGGCGATCTGGTCGACCTCGTCCGGACGCCCGATGACTTGGCGACGATCGTTTACACCTCCGGTACCCTAGGCCCCCCGAAAGGGGTCATGCTCAGCCACCGCAACCTGCTCTGGAATGCGGAGGCGGCCCTGAGCCGCATCCAGGCATTCCCGGGGGACCGGTTCCTCTCCTTCCTACCCCTGTCGCACGCCCTCGAGCGCACCGGCTGCTACTATCTGCCCATGATGGCGGGGTCGAGCGTGTCCTACGCACGCTCCATACCCCAGCTCGGCGATGATCTGCAGATCCTCCGCCCCACGGTTCTGATCGGGGTTCCGCGCATCTACGAGCGCATCCGCTCCAGGGTCCTCACCGAGCTGGCGGGCAAGCCGGCGCCGACACGCAGGCTGTTCCACCTGGCGTTGGAGGTGAGCTGGCACGCCTTCGAGCACGCCCAGCGGCGCCGTCGTTGGTCGGCGGATCTGGTTCTGGCACCGCTGCTGGATCGACTCGTGGGACGCAAGATCCGTCGCGTCCTCGGCGGCAGGCTGCGGGTTGCAGTGACGGGCGGCGCGCCCATTGCCCCGCAGGTCGCGCGTTTCTTCAACAGCTTGGGTATTCCGCTGGTGCAGGGTTACGGTCTTACCGAGGCGGGTCCTGTCGTAACCGTCAGCCCCCTGGACGACAACATTACGGCAAGCGTCGGAATCCCCCTGCCGGGCTTGGAGGTCCGTATCGGGGATCAGGAGGAGCTGTTCGTCCGGTCTCCGGGTATCATGCTGGGATATTGGAAACGACCGCAGGAGACGGCAGAGGTCATCGATGCGAAGGGTTGGCTGCATACCGGCGACCAGGCGCGGATGGACGGCAGTCACATCTTCATCACGGGCCGTCTCAAGGAGCTGATCGTGCTGGCGAGCGGCGAGAAGGTGGCGCCGGCGGAGCTAGAGACGGCCATCGCGATGGACGGCGTCTTTTCCCAGGTGCTGATCCTCGGGGAGGGTCGGCCCTATCCGTCCGCCTTGGTCGTGCTGGACGAGGATGGTTATGCGGAGCTCGCCACCGGGGAGGATCTGAGCCCCGATTTGGGTGCCGAGCGCCCGAACGGACGGCTGGAGGCGATCCTGATCGCACGGATCGAAAGGCAGCTTCAGACCTTTCCCGGCCACGCCAGGATTCCTCGTCTTGCCGTGGTGCAAGGGCCCTGGACCATAGACGAGGGCTTGCTGACACCGACCCTGAAGCTCATCCGAGGCCGAATTCTGAATCGGTACCGCGAGGAGATCGAGCGACTCTACGAGGGGCACAGGTGAAAGATCAGGATTTCTACGAAGATTCGGACCCCCGCCACTGGCGGCTGGCCCTGCGGGTCGTGGCCACGCCGGCGGACACCAATTTCTACGGCGACATCTTCGGCGGATGGCTTTTGTCCCAGGCGGACCTTGCCGGGGGCACGGTGGCCATCCAGGTGGCGAAGGGGCGGGTCTCCACCGTGTCGGTCAACGAGTTCCGGTTTCTCGCACGGGTCCTGGTCGGCGACCTGGTGGATGTTTATACCCGGCTCGAGCGTGTCGGCACCACCTCGATGACCATCGAGGTGCGCGCTTGGGCGCGGCGGGAGTTCGATCCGCAGAGCCGCCAGCAGGTCGCCCGGGCGACCATCAGCTACGTGGCCATCGGTGAAGACGGACAACCACGGCCCGTGCCGCCCCTGCCCGAAGGGACCTGAATCCTCGATCGGCGTGGATCACGACAGCCAAGAGAGGTCGGCGCATGTTCGAGACGACAAAGGTCGGTCGCAGCCTGGACAAGGCGACCTTCAAGACCCAGCAGGCTGCCTTGCGCACCCAGCTGCTGCAGGTGCAGCGCGAGCTGCTGCAAACCGACATCCCGGTGATCATCCTCATTTCGGGCGTGGATGGCGCCGGCAAGGGTGAGGTCGTCAACCGCCTCCACGAATGGCTGGATACCCGCGGCGTGAGGACCTTCGCCTTTTGGGACGAAACGGACGACGAGCGCCAGCGTCCGCGATACTGGCGCTTCTGGAACGCCCTTCCCCCGCGCGGGACCCTGTCTATCCTCTTCGGCGGCTGGTATCAGGCCCCCATCGAGCATCGTTTCCAGGGGTTGTGCAGCGACGCCGAGCTGGACGCCGAGCTCAACCGGATCGTCGACTTCGAGCGCATGCTCATCAGCGACGGTGCCCTGATCGTCAAGTTCTGGTTCCACCTCTCCGAGAAAGATCAGAAGGCCCGCCTGAAGACCCTGTCCCGCGACGATCGCAGCCGTTGGAAGATGCTGCCGAAGAAGGGCAAGTTCCAGGAGCACTATAGCGAGTACGAGCACGTCGCCGAGCGTGTCATACGCCACACGGACAGGGGGGCCTCTCCTTGGTACCTGATCGAGGCGCAGGATCGGCGCTACCGGGATCTCACGGTGGGCAAGACCCTGCTGCACGCCATTCAGGTCCGCCTCGGCCAGCCGCCCGTCGCCGAGCCGCCCGCGACCTCCAGTCACCTGGAGCTGCCGGACGCAGCCAGTGCCCAAATCACACTGCTGGATCAGCTGGACCTGTCCGAGAGCCTCGACCGGGACACCTACAAGTCGGAGCTGCCGGTGCTTCAGGCGGAGCTCAACGAGCTCGCCTGGGCGGCCTACAAGAAGAAGCGCTCGCTCGTGCTGGTGTTCGAGGGAGTCGACGCCGGGGGCAAGGGGGGTGCCATCCGCCGCTTCACGAGCGGCATCGACGCACGTCTCTATCGCGCGATTCCCGTCGCGGCTCCCACGGACGAGGAGAAGGCCCACCACTACCTGTGGCGATTCTGGCGCCATATCCCACGTGCCGGGTACATCACCATCTACGACCGCTCCTGGTATGGGCGCGTCCTCGTGGAGCGTGTCGAGGGCTTCGCCAGCGACGCCGAGTGGCGCCGCGCCTATGCCGAGATCAACCAGTTCGAGGAGCAGCTGGTCGAGAGCGGGACGGTGCTGCTCAAGTTCTGGCTCCAGGTGAGCCAGGAAGAGCAGCTGCACCGCTTCGAGGACCGGGAGAAAGTGCCCTACAAGCGCTACAAGATCACCGACGAGGATTGGCGCAACCGGGAAAAGTGGTCCCAGTACAAGGCCGCCGTCAACGAAATGGTCGCCTACACCAGTACCGAGTTCGCCCCCTGGACCCTGGTCGAGGCGGACGACAAGCCCTATGCGCGAATCAAGGTGCTGCGAACGCTGCGGGACCAGCTGAAGGAAGCACTGGCACACGAGGTCGACGGCGCCCACGGCTACATATCCTGCGCGGGGAAGCGGTTGAAGGATTGATCTAGATCCGGCAGTTAACCGCGTATAAACGCCAATGAAACAATGCATTGCCTGATGGAGTCCATTCACCGACAGGGCGACGGACTTACGTGCCTATCTTCTAGATTCCGTTCTGCGCTCTCAGCGACTCTGCGGTTCAACTGCTTTTTGTAGGCAGATGCGTCTGCGGTCCCATGCTGGGCATCCTGCAGGGGCCAGCGGCGTTTGACCCCGCATCGCCCCAATCTTATACTTCCAATCTTCCCCAAATCCCCGGTAGCTCAGTCGGTAGAGCGGGTGACTGTTAATCACTAGGTCAGAAGTTCGAGTCTTCTCCGGGGAGCCAATT
>CAYYHR010000240.1:0-5545 GCA_964471705.1 uncultured Chromatiaceae bacterium | reverse complement strand
GATCCTTGGACATGTAGGAAAGGGTGTCGTGCATCCAGCCCATATTCCACTTCATGCTGAAGCCCAGGCCGCCGACGTAGGTGGGGCGTGACACCGCGGGCCAGGCGGTGGACTCCTCTGCAATCATGAGGGTGCCCGGATGCCGCTCGTGGGTGACGACGTTGAGCCGGCGCAGAAAGTCCACCGCCTCCAGGTTCTCGTTGCCGCCGTATTTGTTGGGAATCCACTCCCCGGCCTCGCGCGAGTAATCCAGGTAGAGCATGGAGGCGACGGCGTCCACCCGCAGTCCGTCCATGTGAAACTCTTCGAGCCAGTAGAGGGCGCTGGAAATGAGAAAATTCTGCACCTCGGTGCGCCCGAAGTTGAAGATCAGCGTTCCCCAGTCCTTGTGCTCGCCCAGGCGCGGGTCGGCATGCTCGTAGAGGGCGGAGCCGTCGAACCATGCCAGGGCAAAGGCGTCCCGTGGAAAGTGGGCCGGCACCCAGTCGAGGATGACGCCGATTCCCTTGCGGTGCAGGTAGTCGACGAGCCAGCGAAAATCGTCCGGCGTACCGAAACGGCTGGTGGGTGCGAAGTAGCCGGTGGCCTGGTAGCCCCAGGAGTCGTCGAGCGGATGCTCTGTGATGGGAAGCAATTCGACGTGGGTGAAGCCCATCTGCAGCACGTAGTCGGCGAGCTGCGCGGCAAGCTCCCGGTAATTCAGGAACCGCCCCTCGGCGTCCCTGCGCCAGGAGCCCAGGTGCACCTCGTACACCGACATGGGGCGGTGCTGCCAGTCCGCCTCGGTGCGGGCCACCAGCCAGGCATCATCCCCCCACTGGAAACCGCTCTCATCGCAGACGTAGGCGGCCGTGTCCGGACGCACCTGAAAGGATCTGGCATAGGGGTCGATCTTGACCTGGATATTGCCGTTGCGATCCCGGATCTCGAGCTTGTAGAGCTCGCCGACGCCCATTTCCGGGAGGAAGATCTCCCATACGCCGGAACCGCCCCGTACCCGCATCGGATACACCCGCCCGTCCCAGTCGTTGAAGTCCCCCACCACGCTGACGCGCTCTGCGTTGGGTGCCCAGACGGCAAAGAGCACGCCGTCCACCACATCGACGCTGCGTCGATGGGCCCCGAGAAATCGGTAGGCATGCCAGTGACGGCCTTCGCCGAACAGGTACAGGTCGAAGTCTTCGAGCTGGGGTGGAAAGCAATAGGGATCGTGCCGTTCATGCCGATTTCCTGACTCGTCCTGCCATTCCAGGCGGTAGCGGTCCGGGATCTCTTGTGCACTTCCCTGCCATTCGAACAGGTCGGTACCCTCGATCCGCCTCAGCTCGATATCGGCCTCCACGATGCGGACCTTTTGCGCACGCGGTAGAAAAGCGCGGACGACGCAGAGGTCGTTCTCGACATGTCTACCGAGGACCTCGAAGGGGTCGTGATGGCGCGCCTCTAGGATGCGCACGAGGGGGTCCGGAAGCTCGGATCGGCTGGGCGAGCGGACGGGCATAGGGCTACATCCTGTGGTAGCACGACGACTGCGGCTGTGAAAACCGCATGAGAGGGTGGGGGAAGATGTTACCATAAGCGACCGCGGGTCTAGCTCGGCGGGCACTGGGAGCCTCGCCGATCGGATCCGTACAGACTTCGCCAACCCAAGGGCCCGGCTTCCAAGGGCTCACCGGTACGGCGCGGGCGTCGTTACGAGAAGGGGGAGGAGGTGATCTATGGCGGATAAGAGTCCGCGTTTCGTCAGCCGTCTGACCCGAAATACTTTGGCCCTCATTCTGGCCGGTGGCCGCGGCTCCCGTCTCAAGCATCTGACCAGATGGCGGACCAAGCCGGCGGTTCCCTTCGGCGGCAAGTTCCGCATCGTCGATTTCACCCTGTCCAACTGCGTCAACTCGGGCATCCGCCGCATCGGCGTCCTGACCCAGTACAAGGCCCACTCCCTCATCCTGCATATCCAGAAGGGTTGGGGCATCCTGAGCGGGGAGCTCGGGGAATTCGTGGAGCTGTGGCCGGCCCAGCAGCGCGTCGCCGGGGAGGCCTGGTACTCGGGGACCGCCGACGCCGTCTATCAGAATCTGGACATCATCCGCAACCACGACCCGGACCATGTGCTGGTGCTGGCCGGAGACCACGTCTACAAGATGGACTATGGCACCATGGTAGCCCATCATGTGGAAACGGCCGCCGATATGACTATCGGCTGCATCGAAGTGACGCTGGAGCAGGCCAAGCAGTTGGGTGTCATCTCGGTGGATGCCGAAAATCGGGTGCGCAGCTTCCAGGAAAAGCCCGAGGATCCGCGACCGCTACCCGGACGAGAGGATTCGGTCCTGGCCTCCATGGGCATCTATGTCTTCAACAGCGGCTTCCTGTACGAGCAGCTGATAAAGGACGCGGACAGGACCAACTCCACCCACGACTTCGGCAAGGACATCATCCCAGATATCATCGGTAAGTACCGGGTGATGGCCTATCCTTTCCGAGATGTGCTCGGCGGAGGCCAGGCCTATTGGCGGGACGTGGGTACCGTCGATGCCTATTGGGAGGCCAACCAGGAGCTCATCGGCGTGACCCCTCCGCTCAATCTCTACGACGCCAACTGGCCCATCTGGAGCTACCAGGAACAGCTTCCCCCGGCCAAGTTCGTGTTCGACGATGAGAAGCGGCGCGGAATGGCGGTGGACTCCATGGTCGCCGGTGGCAGCGTCATTTCCGGTGCCCTGGTGCGGCATTCATTGCTCTTCCCCAACGTGCGGGTGAACTCCTATTCCTATGTCAAGGACTCGGTGATCCTGCCGAACGTGGACGTAGGCCGGAACTGCGAGATCCGCCGTAGCATCGTGGACCGCGGTTGCCACCTCCCTGAGGGGCTGACGCTGGGCCTGGACCCGGAAGCCGACATGGCGAAGGGCTTCTATGTCAGCGAAGGCGGAGTGACGCTCGTAACACCCGAGATGCTGGGTCAGGAGGTCAACCATGTCAGATAATCCACGATGCTGAACGAAGAAAAGGCCCCCGCCGATTGCCTCGATCATCGGCGTGCCGGTGTTCTCCTGCACCTGACATCCCTGCCGGGAACGGGGCCATGCGGCTCGCTCGGTTCCGAGGCCCACAACTTTTTGCGTTTTCTCGCTGACTGCGGCATGTCCGTTTGGCAGATGCTGCCGGTGGGACCCACCCAGTCCGACCGCTCGCCCTATCAGACCAGCTCGGTCCATGCGGGAAACCCGCGGCTCATCGCCCTGGAGCCCCTGATCGAGCGCGGCTGGCTACAGGCGGCGCCGGAGGACGACACCGACGAGACCAAGGACACCGCGCTGCGGCGCTCCTGGGACGGTTTTCGACAGCGGGCGGCGGCAGCGGACCGGCAGGCACTCGCCGACTTCGAGACGGAAAACGCCTATTGGCTCGGCAACTATGCCCTGTTCCGGGCATTGCGTGAAGATGAGCAGACCCACTGGTGGGAGTGGCCTCGCCCTCTGCGCCATCGCGAGCCCGATGCCATGGAGCGGGCGAAGCGGCGCCTCTCCAATGACCTCGCGTACATCCGTTACGAGCAGTTCCTGTTCTTCAGCCAGTGGCAGGTCTTGAAGGGGCATGCCAACTCCCTGGGCATCAAGCTCTTCGGAGACATGCCGATCTTCGTTGCCCACGACAGTGCCGAGGTCTGGGCCTGTCCCCGGGATTTCGATCTGCGAGCGGACGGCAACCTGCGGGTGGTGGCTGGGGTGCCGCCGGATTACTTCTCGGCTACGGGCCAACGCTGGGGCAATCCCCTCTACCGCTGGGAACAGATGCAGGCGGACGGATTTCGCTTCTGGCTGGACCGGATCCGCACCCAGATGCGGCTGTTCGACATGGTGCGCATCGACCACTTCCGGGGATTCGAGTCCTACTGGGAGATTCCGGCGGAAGAGGAATCCGCGATCAACGGTCACTGGGTCAAGGCTCTGGGGGACGAGCTCTTCGAACGTCTGCATCAGCGTTTCGGGCAGCTGCCCCTGATCGCGGAAGATCTGGGCATCATTACCGAGGCCGTGGACGCTTTACGCAGGAAGTATCGGCTGCCGGGCATGAAGGTGCTGCAGTTCGCCTTCTCCGGAGAGGCATCCAACCCCTACCTGCCCTTTCACCACGACCGCGACTCCCTGGCCTATACCGGGACCCACGACAACGACACTACTCTCGGTTGGTATCAGTCGTTGGATGACAAGACCCGCAGATACGTGGACGGGTACCTGGGGCATCCGAAGGAGGAAATGCCCTGGCCCCTGGTCCGCTGCGCCCTTGGCTCCCGCTCCCATTTGGCCATCGTGCCGATGCAGGATCTGTTGGGTCTCGACGGGGATCATCGTATGAACCTGCCGGGCACGGCAGAGGGGAACTGGAGCTGGCGCTTCTCCTGGAGCTTGGTTCGTCCCGAGCTTCCCGGCAAGCTCCGCGAGCTGGTCGAACTCTACGGGCGAAACGAGATCGCCACCGGGTGATGGTCCGAAGGCGGCGGTGTGCCGCCTTCGTAGCCCAGGACTCGGTAGCTCCCGGCCACGATCCCTCGGGCGGTCACCGGGTCGAAGACGATGTGGTCGATGGCGTAGGGATAGCGCGGGTTGAAGGGATAGGGAAAGGGTTCTCCGGCGTTGGCCAGCACCAGATCGGCGTCCGCATCGGGGTAACTGGTTCCGGGTCGGCACCTGCGCCCCAGGACGGGATCCGGTGTCCATGCGCACAGGGTGCCGTCGTCGATGTCGGCCCAGAAGTCGTCCCGGGGCTGGTCGAGCTGGCGATTGAAATCGCCGAGCAGGACGAACGGCTCGTCGGCACCGGCCCTTGCGTCGATCCACTCCTCCAGGACCCCCAGTTGCCGCCGCAGAAGCCGGCACTGGTCCCGGCGGATCTTGCTAGCCAATCGGCCGTAGCTGCAGCCGGATTTGAGGTGAAGCGACATCAGCTGTATCGGTTCTCCTCCGCCGTCCGTGGGCTCGACCAGGATCCTGGTCGCCCAGCGTAGAGAGCCCAGATCGATGGCCTCGAAATCCGGTAGGCGTCGGTAGGTCAATCCCAGCCTTGCGAGTCGCTCTTTGTTGATCGCGAAGCCGGTGCGCTGCATGGTCCGCTTCCGGCTCCGATGCCGGCGGCAGGTGCCCAGATCCCGATCCGGCTGTTGCGAGATCTCGATCGCGTAGGTGTCGGGGTCGAATACGCGTGCTACCGCCGCCTGATTTTCCACCTCCTGCAGCGCGATCACATCCGCGCTCAGCCGCGCTGCCTCATGTCGCAAGCGCTCGTAGTCCGCCTCATCTCTGGGCCGGCAGCCGTGGCCGGCGGCTGCCGCCAAGTGCTCCAGGTTCCAGGTCGCCAAGCGCAGAACCGGTGCCTGGGCGTGGGCACGGGCGTTACAGACCAGGATAAGCAACAGGACCAGGATTTGGCGCAGCATGGGCAAGAGGATAATCAACCGATTCCGATCAGCGCAAATATGCCCCCCGAAATTCAAGAAATCTGCTTTCGGATCTATTGGGCTCGCCGACTTCGTACCTTCGCG
>CAYYHR010000239.1:0-5585 GCA_964471705.1 uncultured Chromatiaceae bacterium | reverse complement strand
GCAAGGAGGACCTCATTCGCCGTGGCGTGGAACGGGGCAACTAGCCGCCGGCGGGCCTGGGTGGAAGCCAAGCTTAGACAGAGTGGGGCCATTTTGCGGCGCGACAAAAGCAAGCAATTGGCTTCTTGCTGTCGTGCGATCTTTCGAAAACCACACTCCCTGGAAAGATTCACGATTGTTCGAAAGAAACAGACTGTTTTTTTCTATTATTCGATTTGTTTTTTCTCTGTTTTGGTCGCAAGTGCGTGAGAGAGATTCTGTTCTCGGAGCAAATCGTTCGCCTACGTTGCGGTCCCGGAACAAGCCGCGGACAGGTTGAAAGCGAGACCAGAAAAAATTGATGAACTAGACAACATTCGAGGTGGATAGATCATGAGATTCTCGACCAAAGGCAGATACGCCGTTACCGCCATGCTGGAACTGGCCCTTAACGAGCACAAAGGACCGGTCACTCTTGCGGATATCTCCGAAAGCCAGGGCATTTCGCTTTCCTATCTGGAACAGCTGTTCGCCGCCCTTCGTGGCAAGCAGCTCGTTCGAGGAGTACGCAGTCCAGGCGGCGGCTACTATCTCGCAAGACCTTCTTATGCGATCTCGATCGAAAATGTCATCTGCGCTGTTGATGAATGGGTGGATTTAACCCGTCGCGGAGTGCGAACGAATCAACGCGACCGAAAGCAGTCCGTAACCCACGTCCTTTGGGAACAGCTCAGCGATGACATCTTCGGATTTTTGAGCGACATATCCCTCGGGGATTTGGTGAGAGAACGCTATCCTGACGGTCTGGCCATGCGAGACCGGAGGCGCGCCGCCTAGATCGGTTTCCGTTGGCACGTTATCGGGAACCTTGTAGTACACCGTTCCCGGAATTGTGGTGAGAGTGAGCAGGGTTTCTGAGGGGATCTGCCAGGATTCCGATCAGATTCGGTGAGGGAAAACGAGAAACCCCCTCAAAGAACTTGACGAAAGTCCTCCGAGGGGGCTGTCTCCGGGTTACGCAAATAACGATGGAGACAGATCCAGTGTGTCACGCCTTTCTTACTGACACCAGCTTCTACCAGTTGTTGACACGGATCGACGAGTCGATCGCCGAGGAGGTCAGTGCACACGGCTGTGACTGCGGCGGTGTGCTGCATAGCGCCCGCTATCCACGTAAGCCCCGCGGGATCCGTTCAGCACTGGACCCCAACTACGAGAGCCGGCTGAGTTTCTGCTGTTCGCAAGACGGATGCCGGCGACGTCATACCCCGGCCTCGGTGCGCTTTCTCGGGCGCAAGGTCTACCTGGGGGTGATCGTGGTCCTGATCACGGCCCTCAATCATGGCCTCACCGAGCCGCGTCGACGCCGACTGATCGAGGAGCTCGATGTCCCCGCCCAGACGCTATGGCGCTGGCGGCGCTGGTGGCGCGGGCAGTTTGTGGCAACGCGCTGCTGGCGGGCGTTGGCGGGGCAGTTCATCCCTCCGATCGACGCCGACAGCCTGCCCGGTGGCTTGCTTGAGCGGCTAACCGCAGAGGCTCTTACCGAGCGTCTTATGAAGCTGCTGATTTCGATCTCCGCGGTGACGACATCGACAGGCTCTTTGCCGGTGAGCGCCGACCCGCAGAAGATGTGATCGCCCCCGGTCGGGCCGCTTCTTAGACTCCTGGCCAGGTTCTTTAATACCAGGAGGAGAGGCGAATGCCCGGCGAGAAACGTGGCTCGGATCCTGATGGTTGGGCGCGGCTGCGCTTTGCCATCATCGGCCCCTTGTTGGCCGACCCACCGTCATCGGGAGAGTTGGGAGCGCGGCTGAGGGCACTGGCGGGTAAGGACTGGAGGCATCCGGTGACGGGCCTGCCGCTGCGTTTCGGCTTTGGCACGTTGGAGCGGTGGTACTACCTCGCTCGCGATGCGCAGGATCCGGTGGCGGCGCTGCGCCGGCGCCGGCGGCGTGATGCCGGACAGCAACGCGGCCTCAACCCCTGCCTGATCGAGGTAGTGCGCGCCCAGTACCGCGAACATCCCGGTTGGACGGTGCAGCTGCACTACGACAACCTTGCTGCCTTGGTGGGCGAGGATGCAGCCTGGGGCCGTTGCCTTCCTATGCCACGGTGCGCCGTTTCATGAAGCGCGCCGGGCTGCACCGGCGTCGTGTCAATCCGCGCCGCACCCCCGGTGCCGAGCAGGCCGCCCGGCGCCTTGCGGCCTGCGAGGTGCGCAGCTACGAGGCCGAGCATGTCCATGCCTTGTGGCATCTGGACTTTCATCACGGCTCACGCAAGGTGCTCACCCGCACCGGGACCTGGGCCACGCCGCTGATGCTGGCTCTCATCGACGATCATTCCCGCCTGATCTGTCACCTGCAGTGGTATCTCGATGAGACCGCAGAGACCCTGGTCCATGGCCTCACTCAGGCGTTGCAGAAACGCGCACTGCCCCGGGCCTTGATGAGCGATAACGGCAGTGCCATGCAGGCCGAGGAGTTTACCGCTGGGCTGCACGCCTTGGGCATCCTACACGAGCCGACCCTGCCCTATAGTCCCTATCAGAACGCCAAGCAGGAGAGCTTCTGGGGCACGCTCGAAGGGCGCCTGATGGCGATGCTCGAGGGGGTAGCCGAGCTGTCCCTGGAACGGCTCAACACCATCACCCAGGCGTGGGTCGAACAGGACTACCACCGCAACGTCCACGCCGAGATCGCCACCACGCCGCTCAAGCGCTACCTGGATGCGCCCAACGTGGGCCGCCCCTGTCCGGACAGCGCGACAGTGCGCCGCGCCTTCCGCTGCCGCGTCCAGCGCCGTCAGCGCAGGAGCGACGGCACCCTCACCCTGGAGGGCAAGCGCTTCGAGGTCCCGGCGCGTTTCCGTCACCTCGAGGTGCTGCACCTCGCCTACGCGCGCTGGGATCTGAGCGGCGTGGAGGTGCTCGACCCCCACAGCGGTTCCGTGCTCTGCCCCCTCTATCCGCTGGATAAGGCGGCCAATGCCTCGGGCGAGCGCCGCCGCCTCGCGCCCGTGACCGCGCCGCAACCGACCCCGGTGAGCGGCACGGCGTTGCCGCCGCTGCTGCGCAAGCTGCTGGCCGAGTATGCCGCCACCGGCCTGCCGCCGGCCTATCTGCCTAAACACGATGACTCGGAGCCCAGCGCATGAACAAGACCCTGCTCGCCCTCTACGGGCTCAAATTCAATCCCTTCTCACCGCAGCTACCCACCGAGGCGCTACATATCACACCGCCCGTGGAGCAGTTCTGCTGGCGCATCGAGCACGCCCTGATCCGCGAAGGGGGCTTTGCCTTGATCCAGGGTGATCCCGGCACCGGCAAGAGCGCGGTGCTGCGCCTGCTCGATGAGCGTCTCGGCAAGCTGCCCGAGCTCAGCGTCGGGGCCATCAGCCATCCCAGCTCCAATCTGGCTGATTTCTACCGGGAAATGGGGGATCTGTTCGCCGTCGAGCTCAAGCCCCATAACCGCTGGGGTGGCTTCAAGGCCCTGCGTGAGCGCTCGCTGGCCCATCTGGAAGCGACTCTGTTACGGCCGGTGGTGCTGATCGACGAGGCCCAGGAGATGCATCCGGCCGTCCTCAACGAACTGCGCCTGCTCACCTCCATGCATTTCGACTCGCGTACCCTGTTGAGCGTGATCCTCGCCGGGGATGCACGCCTGAGCGCCAAGCTGCGCCGCGAGGAGCTCTTGCCTCTGGGCAGCCGCATCCGCTCCCGCCTCAATAGACAGAGTATGCCAGCGGCGAAGTGTTGATCGCCTGCCTCGAGCACCTACAGCGCAGCGCCGGCAATGCCAGCCTCATGACCGCCGAGCTGATGAGCACCCTCGCCGAGCACGCCCTCGGTAACTACCGCGTGCTCACTACCATGGCCGCCGAGCTCCTGGCCACCGCCGCCCAGAGCGAACGCCCCCAGCTCGATGAGCAGCTCTACCTTGAAGTCTTCGGGGCACCCACCCCCGCTGCCCGCAAACGGGCTTGATCAACCCCAACCGGAGATCCCCTCATGAGTGAAATCCCCCTGATCCTCAACAATCCGCCCGAGCTTTCCGATGAGGCGGCCAGCCAGTTCCTGGACTTGCTCTATGAGCTGACCGCGGCACTGGAAAACCACTACGCCTTCCAACTTCGCCGATACCACGGCGACCTCTTCGAGGACTTCAACGACGATCTGCCCGTATTCTGACTCCATCTACCTGCAACCATCACCTATGCCGGAACGGATGCCGGCGCACGCAACATCCGCCTCCCCATCGGTCCCTCAAATTTCTTGAAAATCGCTGCCTCAATTATCGCGATCACGCTCACATACTGCTCGCGCAAGAGGCCGAGCGGGAAAGACGCCGCAGAGCACGGGCCGCCTGACCCAACGGATCTGGCGCAGCGATGCAGCGCCAAGGGAGTGGTTCGTCTGCATTACCGGCGAATGCGTGTCATTCGTATTAATGTGACTTATTTGCACCGCCGAATTCGGCGTTGAATGAAAATATGCCCCAGTGGTCATTCAGGAACGCTGACGCTCGCAAAAAAAATGTAGTTTCCTTTCAGGCACTAGGTAAGATATTTTCTCCGTGGCGATCTGCTGATCAGGATGCGCTGAGCATCGTGCAGGCGAGGCGGTTGCTCCAGTGAAGAAATCGGTTGGACGAGGGTTCTGACGGGCGGTTCATTATTCTTCTGGGCCAGCAAAGTGGTCAGTGCAGTTCAGCATGTACAGGAAGACGGAGATACCAGGTAACGCTCCAAGATGGCAACTGCCTATTACTCGAGCGAGAGATTGGATCCCGAGGATACGTGTAAAAGGGATCGCCCGTAGGCAGGTCTGCAGTGGAGACGGCCAGAGGCGAATCGCTCAGATTGACCAGCAGGGTCAGGACAGACTCATCGCCCAAGCGCCATTCCACCCGCAGCCCGCCCTCGCTCAGCTGACGGCGCTCGCCTGCGCCCTCTCGCATTCCGGCAAGACGCGGAATGATGTGGTCGCGGCGCAATGCCAGAAGATTCCGGCAGTACCCAAGCCAGTCGGCATGAGGTGCCTCGGCCAGGCTCTCCCAATCCAGCTTGCTGCGAGCGAAGGTCTCCGGATCATTGGGATACGGGGGTGTCTTCTGTTCGACGAGCTCCGCGAATTCCTTGAAACGGGCAAATCCCCGCCGCCGTCCGTCGGCGACCGCCGCAGCCAGGTCCGGGCCGAAGTCGCAGAAGAACAGAAAGGGCTGTGCGGCCGCGAATTCCTCCCCCATGAAGAGCAGTGGCGGCGACGGGGCCAAGAGCACCAGGGACATCGCGACCCGCAGATGCCGCGGGTCGCTGAGGCGGTCGATGCGCTCGCCGAAGGGGCGGTTTCCTGCCTGGTCGTGATTCTGGAGGAAGGAGACAAAGGCCGTTGACGGCAGCAGACGGCTGGAGTCGCCGCGTCCGAAGCCGCCGCGATAGGCGGACGGCTCGCCTTGATAACCGAAGCCCTCGGCCAGACAGCGCCCGATGTATTGGACGGGTCGATCGGCGAAGTCCGCGTAGCAGCCACCCGTCTCGCCGGTAAGCAGTACATGCAGCGCATGGTGGATATCGTCGTTCCATTGCGCGTCGTATTGGCG
>CAYYHR010000238.1:0-5595 GCA_964471705.1 uncultured Chromatiaceae bacterium | reverse complement strand
CGGTTTGGGCGATAAACCCCGTTTTTGCTTTTGCCCCCGACAGGCCCGAATCGCAGATCTCGGCGAAATTGCGGGCCCGTCGAGGGGCGGCAGGGAGCGATATGGGCGATCGCAGTTAGAAATGCTTCTTGATCTTCTCCCACAGGGACGCCGTCTTGTCACCCTCGCAGTCCGCCACAACGGCCGCGACCGGATCGCCGGCGGAGTCGTAGCCGACTTCGATCTCCCCCGCGTCGACTTCCTTCTTGGACGATGCCGCAACGACACCGCTCGCCCAGAAGGCGATGCGGTTCTGCTGAGCAGCGTCCATCGCGAGGAACTCGTTGCAGGTGACGTCCTTCAGCTTGGCCGCGCTCGCCGCCCCAGCCGTCAGCAGGATGCCGAGCCCGGCACCGAGAGCTAGTGCAATCGTCGTTTTCTTCATCGCTCGTGGTCTCCTCTAAATGCGACCCGCCACCGGGTCATTCAGGGTTTTAGAAAAATGGAGATGGGCGTGCTCTGCCCGCCAATCTTCGGATCTGCCCTTGGCCTCACTCGGGTCTTACGAAGATTGGCGGGACATTCCTCCCGTGCGCAAGCACATCGGATGTTTCGATGCCTCATCATCAGAAGGCGCGGTCGCTCCGGATCACTGGCCCATGGTGACCGTAATGCCGCTGATGGTCCCGAGGTTCAGGTCCAAGCCTTGGGTGCGCGAGTGCAGTGTCATGATGACGCCGTTCTCGTTCTTCAGCCGCAAGCCGCCCATGCCGCCGCCCAGGGCAACGCTCGCGTCGAGCTTGGTGTAGGTGCCCGGGAATTGGGAGACCTGGGTCATGTCGTAGACCTCGCCGGCCGCACTCATCTTTGAGACCCCCACGTTCATACCCGCGCTCAGGCCCTTGAGCTTGAACGGGTATTCCTTGCCCTCGAAGGTCAGGGCGCCGCTACCCATGCTGCCACCCACGATCAGTCCGATTTGCTCCTCTTCGATCGAAACCTTGCCGACGGGCTGTTTGGCGTCGCCCGCGATCGCAAGACCACTCGCCAGGAGCGTGGCGGTCAAGAGAAATCGAAGGGCGTATTTGCGAGGACTGTGATTCATCTTTCATCTTCTCCAGTAGAGGATTGGCTATGGGGAATGGGTGTCAGGCTTTCCCGACTGTCCCTTCCCACAAGGATGTGCCGCCGTCTTCGGCATTCGGAAATCGAATTATCGAACGCCGCACTGACTTTGGCCAGGATGGCCAACATCAGCATCTCCCCAGGGACCTGACGGCCAGGCAAGCGAAGGCGGCAGATGCGCTTACCGTGCTAGCCATTGCCAGGATGGGACCTGCCGCATCTTTGATCACTTTCCACGATCACTGCTCCCCGTGGTGAGGGCCGGCGGCGTCGCATCGAAGCTCCCACCGAGGGCAAGATACAGGTTGACGCGGTTCATGCGCTGCAAGTGGCGTGTCTTGATGACCTCCGCCTGGACTTCGATCTCATCCGCCTGGAGGCTCGCTACCCACAAGAGGTCTCGCAGGCCGGCCTGATATTGGACCGTCGCAAGGCGCACGGCCTCCTTGCTGCTCGCGAGGGCCGATTGCTCGAAGGGCAGGCGCCGGGCGATGAGGCGCTCGTTGGCCAGGGCGTTCTCGACCTCTTGGAATGCACCGAGCACCGCGGCGCCATAGGCGGCAACCGCCTGTGCCTGCTCAGCTGTGGCGATTTCGACCTTGGCCCGGAGCGCACCGCCTTCGTAGATCGGGATCGACATGCCGATCGCCGCAGTGGTCAGCCAGGGGTTGAGCCGCAGAACCGAGAGGATCTGATCGCCGAGGCGTCCCCCGACGAGCGAGAGCGAGAGGTCGGGGAAAAGGGCAAGCCTCGCCGCCTCTTCCTGGCGAAACGCGGCAAGGACCTGCTGTTCGGCGGCGACCAGGTCCGGACGGCGCTGGAGCAGTGATGCGGGTACCCCGGCAGCCGCGGGCGGAGGCAAGCGAGGTGGCACGAGCGCTGCCTCGATCTCCGCGGAGGGGTAGCGCCCGAGCAGGATCTCCAGCGCCCGGCGGGCCTCGCCGTAGGCGGCGCTGGCCGTTTGCTCTTCTGCCCGCGCCATGTCCAGCTTGGCGCTGGTGTGGGCGACGTCCAGATCCGTGTCCTTGCCGGCTTCCTTCCGGACCTTCACCAAGGCGAGCAGCTTACCGTAGATCTTGACGGACTCTTGCGCCAGCGCGAGCAGCTGGCGTGTCTCCGAGGCGAGGTACCATGTCTTTGCCACCGTGGCCGCGAGGGACTGGCGCGCGTAACTGTAGTCCAGTGCGACGGCGCTCGCCGTGGCCGCGGTGGCGGCGCGTTGGGCACGCAGCCGGCCCCAGACGTCCATCTCCCAGGCAACGCCTGCATAGAGGATGTCGCTGCCGGCGGTTCCAGCCTGGTCCTGGTCATGGGTCAGCCTGCCACCGGCCTGGGCACCTACCTGTGGCAACAGTCTGGCGCCCACCACGCGAATCGCCTGCTGGGCGATGCGCACCCTCTCGGCCGCCTGAGCCAGATCACGGTTGTTCGCGAGTGCTTCGGCCACCAAGGAATCGAGGGTGGGGTCATTGAAGCTCTCGAGCCAGCCGTTCGCCACCGCCTCCGAGGATGCCCGTGCCTGCCATAGGGTCGGCACGGTGGTTTTCTTCGGCAGGGCATCCTGTAGGATTTGCTCGTGGCTCGGCGGCGTGGACAATGCGCAGCCGGCCAGGGCGCTGGCCGCGCTCAGGAGGGCAATGCGCGAAACACGCATCAACCCGAGAATGGGTAGAGCCAGTTGAACCATGAGTAGGCTCGGATGCCGATCTTGCGCAGCCAGACAAAGGTACTCTCGGGATTGGTGTAGATGGCCGCGCGCCCCTGGGTTCCGATCGGGAATTTGTTCTGATCCGGGTCATCGAGCCGGATGACGACGGCGAACTGCCCCTGGGGCACATCCGTCGGGACATAGCCGAAGGTCGGCAGGGTCCCGCTCGGGAGCATCTGCCCGGAGCCGCTACCCTGCCAGATGGCCTCGACTCTGCCGCGCCAGATCTGTCCCGGGTAGAGATCGAGCGCCGCTTCCACGGGCTGTCCGGGCTTTACATACTTGAGGTTCTCCTGAAAAAAGTCGGCACGCAGGTAGCGGTCCGCATCGCAGATGAAGGAGGCGATGGCGCCGAAGCGGATGTCACCCGCCACCATGCCCGGGCGCACCTGCAGGTTCATGATGTAGCCGTCCTCCGGCGCCACCATCAGGGTGTTGTCGAGGAAGAAGCGGGCGAGATCGAGCTCGGCCTGGGTCTCGGCCACGCTGGTGTTTACACCGTGGATCGTGGATGTGTACTTCAGCTGGGCGCGCTTCTCGTCGGCCCGAGCCTCCTGGATGCCGGCCTTGGCGGCGGCGACCTGGGCCGCCCACTTCTGGGCGTCTTCCTGTGGGCCTGCCCCGCGCTTGGCCAGATTGGCGGAGAGTTTCTGCTGGTACTTGTCGTAGACGAGCTCGTCCTCGAGCTTGGCGATCTTCTGCGCGGCGACCGCCACATCGGCCTCGTCGATCAGCACGTCCTGCTTCGCCTTCGCGAGCTGGGCCTCGAGCTGTCGGACCTTGTACTCGTAAGGACGGCGGTCGAACTGGAACAGTGGAGTCCCTTTCTTGACGTGGACGTTCTGCCCGACGAGCACGTCGGTCACCAGCGTCGGCTCCGACAGGCGCGGGGTGAGCTGAATGGTGTGCTGGACCATCGTCGCGTTGGTCGAGTAGGGCGTGACGAAGCGCAGCCCGATCATGAAGATGATCAGCAGATGCAAGCCGAAGAAGATCGAGACGACACCCCAAGCGATGGTGAACTTCAGCCACTTGAAATAGAAGAAGACGAGCCAGACGAGGACGGCGTAGCCAAAACAGATGACGAGTCCGGCAATCATCTCGGTTGCACTTCAGCCGGATTGGAGCCCGGACTCGTTTCCCCCGCTTCCTTCGGTGACTCACCCGCCTCGGCGGATGTCTTCGGCGGGTCACCACGGAGACGGGCGGTCTCCTCCTCGATCCACTGTTTCTCTTCGCGCGGATACCGGCGGATGTCGATGATGTTCGTCGGCTTGTATGCCCAGATGAAGGCCTGGACCCAGGGATAGATGGTCGGCAGGAGGCCTGCCCAGCCGAGGAGGTTTACCGCCTCGGCCTCTGGGTGCTTGCGCGCGATCGCAATGCGGCCTGGGAGCCCGGCAAGCCAGACCCAAAAGGCAACGAAGGAGACCACGACCAGGAACAGGGTAAGGAATGTCAGGTAGTCCCAGATATCGAGCTCAAAGCCAAGCATGGTCGACACCTCCAAAGTGCTTGCTGGTCATCCGGTGTTTCTCGCGGTCTTGTCATTGGGGAGACGAGCTGCCTTGGCGCGGGCCGCTCAGGCCGACTGTATCCAATCGAGAGCCTCTGCCCGGTGGGCCTCTGGGAAGTTCCTTACCTCAGCGGCGACGAAGTGGCTCGCAAGCTGGGGCAGATGCGACAAGACCGCGTTGTCGCTCACCACGGCTACGCGCCGAATCAGGCGATGGTGGTTCCGCACGAAGCGCAGGTGTGCCGTCAGGCCGGCAAATCCGTCCCAGCCTGGGAAGACTGGGACCTCGATCAAGAGGCCGCGTAGCGTGCCGGCGCGCTCGATAAAGGGGTCGACCTCGGTGCGCAGGGCCTCGAAATCACTCGCGGCCAAGGGGCCCTGAGGAGTCACGACAAGGATGCCTGCTGCCTTGTCAAGGCGGTGTTGCATCATGAAATTCACCTATCGAGTGGGTTGTCGGCAAGCGGACGTGCAATGGTATCGAATATTTGTGGCACTGGCCTGGTAGAGGCCCGCGTGATGATTTTCAACATTTCGATGATCGTAGCGATGAGATGGTCTCCTCCCTCTTCCTGTATCGGCGTCAAATGCGCCAGGATGGAATTCTCAACTGACCATCGAAGAGAAAGAAGGGGAGACCATGCAAGAGATTACGACGGTTGTCCTGGATCTGGCAAAGAACGTGTTCCACCTGATCGGCTGCAACGAGCACGGCAAGGAGGTCATGCGCAAGATGCTCAAGCGCGCACAGGTGAGGGCGTATTTTGCCAACCTGCCGCCGTGCCTGATCGGTATGGAGCCTGTGCCAGCGCCCATTACTTGGTTGAGTAGTGCGAGGGAACCTCACTCGGCAACCTTGCCCGCTGGCGACTGCCACCTGGACAGGCTGCGGACGTAACCGAAGCCGAGCCTCTGCTTGCAGGTGTAGTCGCCGAAGCGGTTGCCGCCGACAAGGCCTACGACAGCGATGCCTTGATCGAGACCATTACCGCCACTGGCGCAAAGGCGGTCATCCCCCCGCGTGCAAACCGCACCGAGCCACGCACCTTCGACCGGCACATCTATAAGGGACGCAACCTTGTTGAGCGCTTTTTCTGTCGTATCAAACACTTTCGCAGAATCGCAACGCGCTACGATCAGCTCGATAGGCGTTTCGACGTGTTCATCGCCATCGCCGCCACGTGGATCTGGCTTGCTTAATGTCAACACTACCTAGCAGCCTGTCGGACTTTCGCGCTGCTGGGCGGCGAGCCGCCCGGTAGAATAG
>CAYYHR010000237.1:0-5621 GCA_964471705.1 uncultured Chromatiaceae bacterium | reverse complement strand
TTCGTCTTCCTTACAGGCTAGGCTGAAGTCGTCGGTCCTACTCCGCACAGCCATCTCTCATGAGCCCTTGTCGGAGGGGCCGCCGAGAGCCTCGAGGATTCTATCGGCGACCCGAAAAGCATTGGCATAAATGGTCCAGGTGAAGGGCACGCTACCGCCGGTGGGCATGAAGCTGCCGTCGGTGACATAGAGGTTGTCGATCTCGTGGGCTTTGCAGTCGAGATCGAGGACCGATGCCTTCGGATCCGTGCCGAATCTGCACCCGCCCGCCACCAGGTTCTGTGGCGGTGAGCCGCTGACGTTCCAGCTGATGTTCTTTGCACCCAGCCTTTCCAGCACCGTGACAGCCTTGCGGGACAAGAACCGCCCCACCTCCAGGTCCCGCGGGTGATAACCGAGACGGATGCGGGCAACGGGCATCCCCCATTTGTCCTTCTCGCGGGGATCCAGGGATACGAAGCAGTCGTCCACGGGGGTCCAGTCGTTGAAGACCTCGAAGCGCAGATGGCGCGCGGAGGTGAAGTAGGTCTTGATTCGATCCTTCAAGGGCTTGCCCCAGACAAGGTTGTCGTCCGAGCTCCATTTCTGTGCGACTGCCTGCGAGATGGCATTGGCATGACGAAACAGAAACTCGATCGTACCGCCCTTGCGCCGCTCGCCGGTCTCCGGGTCGGAGTAGAAGTACCAGTCCTGGAGCGCCCGGTTGACGAACGGCCCGCGCACCTTCAGGGAGCTGGCGAGGTCCGGAGCCAAGTCAGCGTAGAGGATATCTCCCGTGCCTATGCCGCCGGCGGAGAAGATCAGGTTCCTGCCCACCTGCCCGTTGCTGTTGGCAAGTCCATTCGGATACCTGGGACCGGTGGACATGAGCAGAAGTCGGGTGGTCTCGATGGCCTGGCAGGCGACGACGTAGATCTCTGCGTCCAGGCGCTTGCGGGCTCCATCACCATCGATGTACTCGACCGCATCGATGCGTCCCTTCTGGTCGCTCAGTATTCTGCTCACCATGCAGTGCGGGCGGACCCTGCAATGTCCAGTGCGTATGGCCTGCTTCAGCAAGGCGGCCCTGGAGCTGCCCTTGGCCCCGCTGCTGCAGCCGTAGCTTCCGCAATAGTTGGTGTAGAGGCAGGAATTGCGGCCCAGGGCCGGGCGGGATAGGACCGCGCGGGGTACCGGGAAGGAGCTGTAGCCCAGGTCGCGGCAGGCCTTGTCGATCAAGCCTGAGATCGGATGCTCTACCGTTGGTGGATAGGGAAAGTCGGCGCTGGAGCGGGGCTCCTGGTAGGGGTGCTCGACCAGCTTGCCCGAGACCCCGACCCGGTGCTCGACCAGATCGTACCAGGGCTCCAGGTTCTCGTAGCCGATGGGCCAGTCCGCCAGGTTCGCACCCTCGACCGGGCCGAATGCCGACAGGAGCCGGAAGTCGTCGGGCTTCATGCGGTGAAAGAAGCCGCTCATGAAGTTGGACGCGCCCCCCACGCAGTTGCCGTTCCACCAGTCCCAGCCGGAGTCGAGGGTGGACTCGGCTTCCCAAACGCCCTCATCGTTGCGCTGCTCCAGCACGTGACGCTCGTCCAGGAGGCTCGGCGTATAGGTACTGCGGCGGCAGGAAGCGATCTCGTCCTTGCAGAAATCCTTTTCGTCGAGCCAAGGTCCCTTCTCCAAGACCACCACCGAGTAGCCGGCCTCGGCGAGGGTCAGGGCAACGGGTCCGCCACCGGCCCCGCTTCCAATCACGCAGACGTCGAAGTCCCGGCTCATGCCTTGCCCAGCCGTCCGTAGATCTTGTCCGGGGTTGGACGTGGCTGCCCCGGGTCGTGCTCGAGCCACTTCCAGCCGATTCCGCCCGGATTGCCGCCGTAGAGCGGGTCGGACAGCATGGCCTCCAGACAATAGGTGACGAGGCGAGAGAGCCAGCGCTCCCCCGCTCTGGTACGGGCGATCTTCCGCAGCATGTCTTCGCGCCTTGCGGGCCTCACCTGGGGAAAGGGAAGGCCCTCCCGCTCCTGCGAGATCTCCTCCAGCCAGCCGATACCTTGGAGAATGAGCTTCTTGACATCGGGATCGAATTTCGGATCCGCCAGGGTACGATCCAGATAGGCGGTGGCATTCACCTCCCGCGCGCCCGGGGCATCCGGCTCGGAAGGGAGCAGGTGGTCCTGGACCGCCGCGATCGTCGCCCACTGGGGCTCGCTCAGGACCCGACCCGAGGGCCGCGGTGAGGCTCCGGCTGCATCGGCAGGCGCCAGCGACGGGCCGGGGCCGAGCGCTGCAAGGGATCCGACTTTGAGGAAGTCTCTACGTTTCACGCGAATCCAGGATTCTTCTGCAGCTCGACAAGTTGGCTCATCAGCAAAGATCTCCCGCCCTCGGGGGCCCTAGAGCGTCTTGAGGTACTCTAAGAGTGCCGCCCGCTCGTCCGGTGTAAGCTCGTCGCCGAAGGTGTGCCCCTCATTCGAGTAGCCGTGCAGGCTCGTGTCATAGATGCGGTTGCGCTCGTCCCAGCTCATGGCCCCCTCTTTTCCATGGGAAACCTCCGTATACTCCCAGCCGAGGGTCCGATGATCGTATTTTGGCTCCGAGGTCACATAACGCCAGTACCCGGGCCGGCGCGCACTGTCCATGAGGGCGGCGAGGGTCGGCACCGAGCCGTTGTGCAGGTAGGGCGCCGTCGCCCACACACCGTCGAGCGGAGGGGCAATATAGCCCAACGCGGGCTCCAGGCGGGATATTTCGCCGTAAAATGACGAATCGAGCCAGTGGATGAAAGGGTCCGCATCTTCGTAAAGCCACCTTGCCAGTGCGGGGTCCGTTCTCACGACTTCGAGCGCAATCAGCTCGTTCGGGTAGCGCTCATCTTTGCCGTAGGAGCCATGACAAGTCGTGCAGCGCTCAGTGAACAGCGTCTCCCCCTGCTCGGCAAGCCCCCGGTCGATCGAGTAGGGATAAGCGGGAGGCTCGAGCGTCAGGAGATAGGCCCGTACGTCCACGATCCAGGCATCCATCGCCGCCTCCTCCTCCACATTGTCCGTGCAGGTCGCAGCGGCGAGCATCATCAGGCGAGCCTGATCTCCCCTCCCTTCGGCACTGTAGAAAAGCGCATTTTTCTTGCGCAGATTCCACCAGGGTGGAACGCTCACGGGTAGGGGCTTCTCCGGGGGTGGGTCCAGGATGGGCGCATCGGACCAGGCCAGGGTCTCGGGGTCCCGGTGGGCAAAGAGGGCCAGGATCAGATTGTCGGCCGGGTTGACCCCCAGGGTGTCGGTCATCATGTAGGGAGCGACGACATCTATCCGGTCCGCCCACCGGCGCCACTCGGCGGCCTCGGCCTTGCCTCTGACGTAGACACGCATGCCATCGACCGAAACGATGGGATCCGCCGTAAAGTCCAGAAACTCGTTCCCCAGCCCGATCACCAGCTCTCCGTTCAGGCGGGCGGCGTGGCAGCCCAGGCAGTTGGAGGTAACCAGCTTCACGTCCTTGTCCGTCTCGTAGGCGGTCAAGGAGTAGGGAAGCTCGCCATTCAGGCCAGTGCGGTCCGCGAGCAGGAGATCGGGGGCGACCTTGCCCACCGCCTTGCGGTAAGCGGAGAGGGGCAGCCCGCAGGTCACCAGGGTCCGGTTCAGGAGGGCATCGCGGCCCAGCTCGGGATCGCCGGACCTCTGAGGCTCTGCCGCGACCTGCCCTGGTCGCGCCTTCGGTACTTCTTCCTCTTCGCGACCGCATCCCGCAAGTGCGATGAGGGTGATCATGAGTAGCAGCACAGGATATCCGGGCGTCGGCAACCACCGGTGGTGCTTCACTTTCAATCGAAGCCCCTGTTTCCGTCCCGGATACGATCGGTACATTCTTCCCGGTTCCCCGAAATAGCCGCCGAATCGAGCTGCATTTTCACCCGAGGTCGTGATCAACCGCGAGCACCACCTCCGTAGTACACTTGAAAAACCCCTTCCAGGGATTTTTCAAGTTGCACATCCCAATGCCGTACGGGCACCTCGAATATTGCGAGGCGTCCTCCAGAGCGGACCATAGGAGAACAGCAGGTACCGATCCATGCTCGAGATTCGCCTCGAAACACTGTGCTACATCATTGCAAAGGCCCGTGAGCTCCAGGCGAAGGAACAGGTGGTCTTTCCCGACGATTCCTCTGGCCCCGGAGACGATTGGGCCATGCAGGTCCTCGCCGACCACAAGGATGACCTGAGCTTCCTGGAGATCAAGGCGGAGGTGGAGGATCTGTCGCCGGAACAGCAAGCGGAGCTGGTCGCATTGATGTGGCTGGGCCGCGGCGACTACACGCAGGAGGAATGGGACGAGGCGCGGTCGGAGGCGCTGGACCAGTACCTGGACCACAAGAACACCATCGTGTACCTGCTGGCGCACCCGATGGTCTCCGACCATCTCGAAGACGGGCTGATCGCCTTTGGCTACTCCTGCGAGGATTGATCCTTCCGGAGCAGGATTTGGCTCACCGAGCCGCTCCGTAGCCGGGGACGAGTCCGGCTGATGGCCCTGCGCTCGTCTTTCCGGATTTCCCGGCCCACAGGGCCCTCGCCACTGGCTAGAAATGATGTGACGATACATCGGCCCGCCGCTTCAACAACTCGATGATGCGCTCGGTCAGGATCAGCTCCATTGCGTACATCATCTTGCCGCCGGGGATCACCAGGGTGTTGAAGCCCGTGATCATGGTCCCGTCGATCAGGCCCTTGAGCGTGAGCTTGTACTCGACGCCAGGCTTGGGGCTCAAGAAGTGGATCAATACCAGGCTCTGGTCGGCAGTCGGGATATTGGCCACGCAGAAAGGATTGCTGGTATCGGTTAGCGGAATGCGCTGAAAGTTGATGTTGGTCACGGAGAATTGGGGCACGATGTAGTGCATGTAGTCGTACATGCGACGGTGAATCGTATCCAGGACCGCTTCCTGACGGTAGCCCCGCACGGCCGTATCACGCTGGATCTTCTGCACCCATTCGAGGTTGATGGTGGGGCAGACCCCGATCAGCAGATCCACTTCCTTGGCCATGTCGATATCGTCTGCGACGACGCCGCCATGCAGCCCTTCGTAGAAGAGCAGATCCGTGTCCGGAGGGATCGGCTCCCAGGGCGTAAAGGTGCCCGGCTCCTGCCCATACAGCGCCCCCTCTTCCTCGTTGTGGATGTAGTGGCGCCGCTCTCCCTTCCCGGATTCCCCATAGCGGCGAAACAGCTCCAGCTGCTTGTCGAACAGATTCCCCTCCGGTCCGAAGTGGCTGAGATTGCGACCTTCCGACTTGGCCTTTTCCAGCTCTTCTTTCATCTGCTGCCGATCGAAGCGATGAAAGCTGTCGCCTTCGACGGTCGCCGCGCGGGCGCCGACGCGGCGAAAGATATGCTCCAATGCCTCTTTGACAGTGCTGGTTCCGGCCCCGGAGGAGCCGGTTACTGCGATTATCGGGTATTTTTTGGACATTGTTCTTGTATCCTCGTTATCGAAGACCCGCATGGTCGACTGCAGCAAGATCTCGGCGAACAAAACTTCCAAGCGCCGTACCGCTCATCTCCGACCTCCGGTCGACCGGCTCGATTGTACCGCTTGCATCCGGCAGGAGTCGGACAGGCTCCTGGTCCCCAATGTCCCC
>CAYYHR010000236.1:2098-5627 GCA_964471705.1 uncultured Chromatiaceae bacterium | reverse complement strand
CCTGACACCTTTTCTGCTCTCGTCGAAAAGGCCCCACCGCATCGCAGCGGGAAAGATGCCGGATTGCACCTAGCCAGAATCCTCGACGATGCGCTGCAACAACTGTTTGAGCACAAAGCAAAACGGCGACAGCCGATCGTCCCCATCGGGGCGATCGACCGCTTGCAGTAACCGCCTTGCCTCCGGCTCACCGATGACGTGGCCTCGGGTGTCAAAGAGGAAGCCATGGATTGCCGCGTCACGCAGATCAGTGAGCGCTTTGTGATCCAAGCCAATCTGGCAAATTGTTTCGACGGCCGCTTCATCGTCGGCGAATCTGGCGGCGATCTTCCCCGACCAGGAAAATTTGAAGCGGCGCTCGCAGGAATCGTCCAACGGGGATACGAATCGAGCCGGGTCCCACCAACCACCCTTTACTGGGGCTCCATACCCATAGGAGACATCCCCGCCATCGGCTGGAAAGCAGGCGACGAGGTTACGATAGTCCAGGTCTTCGCTGACATCGCAGCTGGATTGCGGCTTCAGGTGCTCGACATGGGATGATTCCTCGCTGACTTGGAGGCCGGTGTAGGCACAGAGCCAACCCTGCTCCTTCAGCAGGTGCCTCTTCAACGTACCCTTCACCTCGCCGGGCAAGGCATCGTAGCAATAGCTCGGGGTTCCCCGGTTCTCGTTGATCCAACTCCGATATTCCGGCGGCGGATGGGTCTTACGAATCTTTCTCATCGGCCAGCAGGATCTCCAATCGATCCACCATCGATCTGGCGCCTTGGAGCTCCGGGAACAGGCCGACTGTTCGCTCCAGGTCTCGAATCCACTCCTTGGCAAGCCGAAAATTCTCGTCATCTATCGCCGCGAAGATCTCGGCAAGCCTGGACTGCGTTCCCGACTCCCGGTCCGGCGTGTTCATGATTTGCTCCAGTATCCAGTTGCTGTCCATGCCGAGGGACTGGGGCACCGCGACTGCCCGGATCTTTCCCTCCGATTCCCGAGCCAGCACTTGCACGGACCGGGACGGCAAGTGACCGATCACCTGCGGGGAGTGAGTCGTCGCAATGAATTGAACCGAAGGAAACAGCCCGCGAAGCGTCTTCACGATCTCGCGCTGCCAACTCGGATGCAGATGCAGCTCCAACTCGTCGATCAGTACGACACCGGGAGTTATATCCAGGACTTCGGCGCCGAGATGTGGGTTCAGCTGTGCAGCACGCCAGGCAAGATCACCGATCATCGCGATCATGTTGCGTTGGCCGTGGCTCAGTGCGCCGAAAGGCAGACGCCCCTGACGCTCGATCTCCAGCAAGAGTCCCAAGCGCAGGTGATAGTGGACGCCCAAGCATCCCGGAATGGAGCCGTTGATTGCCTGTTTGACGACCTGAAACTGGTGGGACTCGGCGCGCTCCTGAACGGCGAGCTGCTGCTCGAGCTTCAACCACGACAACAGGTCTTGCGGGTTGCAGTAAGGATCGATACCGCGTCGATATCCCGCCAGCGCCGAGGCGAATTTTTGCTCCAGGCCCTGGTCTTCGGGCTCGGTGCCGATGTCAGTATCGGTCGGCGAAGCCGCTTCTTCGCCACCACCAATCGGCTTTCCTTTGATGGAGATTCCTCTCAACCTGAATCCCTCAGCGATCTGTGGCTCCTGGCCAATCCTACGCAAGAACGGCGTACGAGGCTCCTGCCATGAACGCCCGGTACCGTAGTACACGACCAGCGGCAAGACCTCTGGGTCACCCCGACGCTTCGCCGTCACTGCCTTCTCGGCGAGCAACTGGATCGTCTTCGCACCCATGCGATCCGTTTGGTCCCATTTTCGGGTCCTTCGCCACTCGAGCGACTGACCGAGCACCGTTCCCTGCGCGACGACAACAGTGGGCAGCTGCGGCTCGACGCGTTGCGTGTCCCGATAGTCGATGACCTTGAGCCGAACATCCTCCGACCGGATTGTGCGACTCTCGGTATCCGGGACGCCGAGGAGCCAGGCCCCGGCAGCGACCGCAAGGGCGTCCAATGCCGAGGTCTTGCCACTGGCATTAGGGCCGATCAACAGGTGAAACGAGCCGCTGACACCGGAAGCCTCGTTGGCCTCTGGAAACTCCAGCCTGAGCTCTTCGAACCCCTTGAAGTTGGTAACAGCAATCTTGTCGATACGCATGACGGTCAGCCAATCAGGAATGGACGACTTCGATCGACCACTGAAAAAGGAGCGCCGGAAGAGATCCGGCATCGATCCCACGCGGATTCGGCGCAACCGCCGCAGCGCATCGAAATCGCGACCGCCCGATCCGCGCGGCAACAAGAGACCGAAGCACCTCGTGACTTAACTGCAACCGCACCACGGGACGGCGTGGTCAGGTCTTGATTCGTGCGTGTCAAGACTCAAGCCGGAATCAAAGACTGTTCGCGCCCCGGATACTGCTTCAGGGGCACAATACCTTTTGCTACGGTACGTCTGTGATAATTTGACATTGTATCCCCTGATTTCCCGACCGACTCAACCGGACTCACACCCTCGCCCTGGCACGTGCCTGGAGCCGGGCGCGAATCTGCGTATAAAGTCGAGCTTCTTCATTTTCAGGATCCCGCAATGCTACCACCAGAGCATAGTGTTCCTCGGCGGAACTGTGGTTCTCCCCCCAGGGAAAATCGTTGCGCGTGACAACCACAAACAATCGTTTTTGGCGAAGTACGGATTTCGAATTGAACTGCCGGAATCGCCAGGTTGCACTCTGTACCGTGCCCTTCCCCCGCTGCTGCCCGCCAATACCCCTTCCCAATAACTCCGGGATCCGTTGATAAGCCTCTTTGGTCGTTGCCTTGTTGAACATAGTCGACACGTAGTCCAGGTCTATAGCCGTTACGACCTTGAAGTCGATCCGGCTGGCCTTGTAGTCGATACGGGTAGAACGAACGTAAGGTGTGTAGGCCAACGCGACAGTCAGGTCCCGTTGACGCCTGCCTGTACTCAGGAAGTCTTCGGGAAGGGGCACCTCGTAGAAATGGTGCCTCTTGTTAGCAATCTGCGCCTCCGCGATCACGGAGACGTGGTTTTCCAACGACCTGAACAATGCGGCAGGATCGACTTTGCCATAGCCGCAAACCTCGGTGGCCGCATCGGAGCCAAGCAAGTCAAGGGATTCTCCAGGGATCTTTGCATGGGCCACCAACAGGGCGCGCATGAGATCGGCGCCAGCCTCGGGAACCTCGTAGTGCAGCATCGAGGCGAGATAGGCCACATGGGGCGCCGAAAAGCTGGTACCGCTGTCATCGCTGAATAGTCGTCCCTCTGCCGCGTAACGCCAGTGTGTAGAAAGTTCTCCAAGTCCGCTGTTCGGTACTATCACATTCGGCTCTACGCGCGTATTCAAAGCCCAGTTCCCGCCGTAAGCTACCAACTCGGGCTTGATTGCCCCTCCGATTGACGGGCCGTGCCGGGTGAAAGGGGAAGGCTGATTAAATCGCGAGATCGGCACCTCGGACGGATCACCGGAGAAACGCTGGCTGTTCGTCGTTTGGTCATGCCGCGCCA
>CAYYHR010000236.1:0-1998 GCA_964471705.1 uncultured Chromatiaceae bacterium | reverse complement strand
GAGACGGGTTTCTACGTCGCCGTAAAGAGCGAGTCCGCCGATCAGCGTGCCGTGGCCGTTTTCGTCCGCCTCGTCCTCTCCCGGCAGGAAGCTCGCCGCCTCACCGATCGCGGGCGCCAGGAGTGGGTGGCCGGTGGCCATTCCGCTGTCGAGGACCGTGACGGCGGGGGCGTTCTCCGGGGGACCGGGGATATCGCCTAGGTCTTGGATGTCGGTGACACGCAGGTGGAGCTCGATACCGTAGCGAGGCGGCAGATCGACCGTGCGCACGTCACGGTGGTGCAACAGGCTCTCTGCTTGCTTACGGTCGCAACGGACGCGGAACAGAGTGAGGCCCGGTTGCTTGACGCTGTCCAGCTTGGCGATGTCCTTTTCGGCAAGCCATTCTTCGAACGCGCGCCAGAGCGCCTCGCGCTCGGGCGGGTTGTCTTCCAGCGGCCACAGCTCGATGTCCAGGTTGAACGTCTCCTGCTCCGGAAAGCCCTCCGTTCGCAACGCCCAGCCCATGCGATCCTGCGGACGCCAACCATCGATGCCGCGAAGCGCGAAAAAGACCTGCTGGTTGGTTGGAACGCCTCCTTCTGCGAGGGTCGTCAGTAAGGCTTCGAAGGATTCCAGGGCCGCCTCGCTGACAAAGGCGAGGACGATCTCATCGGCTTCCTGGCTGATCACTTCGATGTCATTTCGAACATCCGCATCCGCTATCTTTGCAACATCGTCGGGATCGAATCCCTTTTGGACCGTGAACCGAAACAGGCGACGATCATCGAAGCCGCCTTGATCCTCGGCAACTTGGGCTATTGCGGTTTCCAGTTGTTGTTGAAGACCGTGTCCGTGTGAAGCCGGATCGGACGGCGGCTTCGGCGGCATGTACGTACCCGGGCGTTTCTCGTTGACCGGTTCTTCGCGCTGAATACGCAAGTGAGGGAAGGTCTCGTCCATGAAGCATCAATTCCCTTTCTGTCTTGCTCTCCTCGCATCTTCGCGCCGGATGGCTGATTTGAGATGGCGCTCGGTGAGAAACTCCTGACCGGCGAGAATCATGTCCTTGGCCGCACGCCGGATGACACGCTCGACGTCGGCATGACTCATGCCTTTTAACAGACCGCAGATGCGACTGTCGTCCTGGTCGAAGTCGCGGCGCAGGCCTCGCAATTTAACGCCGAGAAGGCGACGTATCTGCTCCAGATTGGGCGGTTCGAACAGGAGAACCTCATCGAAACGCCGCCACACGGCGGTGTCGAGGATGCGCTCGTGGTTGGTGGCACCGATGAGCAGGCTCTTGCCCTCGTAGGTATCCAGCATCTGCAGGAAGGCGTTGACCACCCGCTTCAGCTCCCCGTGATCGGAATCATCGGAGCGTTCCTTGGCCAGAGCGTCGAATTCATCGAGCAGGGCGATGGTCGGTACGGAAGCGACGAAATCGAAGACCTGCCGCAGATTGGCGGCAGTCTCCCCCAGATAGGACGAAACGACACTGTCGATCCGAACCACGACAAGCGGCAGACCCAGCTCACTGGCAATCACCTCGGCCGTGAGCGTCTTTCCACAGCCCGGGGGGCCGCAGAAGAGCAACCGGTCAGCTGGCCGCAAGCCGTGACTTTTCAGAATCTCGGCGCAGTGGTGCTCGGCCAGAAGCTCGTCCACGATCGAGCCGTTGTCGTCGGAGAGAATCACGTCTTCCAGTCGACGCATTGGCTCTCGCAAATGCACCAGTGGTAGACCCCGCTCGCGATCCTTGGGCAGCCGTTCGATCAGAAGGGCGTTAGTTGGGGCAGTACCACTTGAGCGGCCGTAGAGAATTTTCTCCAGGTCGTTCGCGAGCAGATGGTGATGCTTGGCCCGCTCATCGCGAATTACTTGCTCGCTGGCCTCGCGAAAGCTAGCAACGTTACCCTCTGTCCCGGTCTTGATCAGCTGTCGTAGCAACTTGCCGGATGCCATTGTTTTCTCCCCCTGTCCCTATCTCCTCCTCAGGTAATAGTAATTCTAATGGTC
>CAYYHR010000235.1:3636-5630 GCA_964471705.1 uncultured Chromatiaceae bacterium | reverse complement strand
ACATCGGAAGGGTGAAGGCGGCGGTCTTTCCGGTCCCGGTCTGGGCACCTGCGAGGACGTCGCGGCGCGACAGGACCGCCGGTATCGCCTGCAGCTGGATGGGTGTGGGCCGGGTGTAGCCCTGCGCTGCAACGGCGCGCAACAAGTCGGCTGAAAGGCCGAGCGTAGAAAAAGGCATAAGTACGCATGGGTTGGCCTACCCAGGGGTTTGCTGGGCCAGTCTAGGCGGGATCTGGTAAATCGTTCCGGGTGAGCCTTGGGGAAGGAAATTCAACCGAGAGACGGGGAGGCGCCGACCGGAAGGCGCCAGAGACTTCCCACCATACGCGAAAGACGTCGGGTTGCATAGCGACTGCGAAGAACGATCTCCCCGGCGAATTTACCGAGCCATTCCCGCACGAACCTCATAGGGCAAACGCGTGGACGCAAAACGATGTGATCCAGCTGCAGGCGGCTCGGCCTTGCGTCCGGTCGAATGTGGAAACGCCGGATCACGGAGCATGAGCACCCTGGACGGGGTGAGCGCGTATGCCACCAGTGGGACAGACTATTTCATCCCACGACATGTGACGGGAAAGCGCGCACGGATTCTCGACCCATTCATTGGCCGAGAGCGAGCATCGATTGCCGGTGGGAGACGTTCGCCTGGGCTCACGCCGGCTGCTCGACGATAAGGATGTGACCGCTGGACCCGGTTCTGGTCGATGCGTGACAGGGGATCACCTTGGCAGCATAGTGATACTGGCAGTGGTTCGCGAGTCCCATGAAGCTGGCTCGCCCCGGATCGGCCAGCAGAATCTTTTTGGTCCTGAGTGAAAGGGCCCGCGCGATCAATCGGCGAAGCGCAGTACCCAGTTCGGGCCAGAAACAAACATCGGCACCTACGAGGATGTCGCGCTCGCGCAGACCGCGATCCGTGATCCGCTCGAAGGCGACATGTTCGGTCTGCACGGAAACATGGTTCAGACGGGCGTGTGTCATCGCATAGGGAAACACCTGCTCGTCCGCGTCGGTCAACAGGACCTCGGCGGCGAAATACTTCGCGCAAAAGATGCCCAGCAGCCCCCATCCGCAACCGATCTCCATAAGGCGCCGATCGCGCGCCAAGGGATGTTCCGCCAGATAGTCCATGAGCATGAAGGTGGATTGCCAAACCCGCGCCCCGTAAAGCTTCGGCCGCGGGCCGGCCTTACTCAACGAACGTATGACCGGATGCTGCTGCTTCAGGACCTTAACTCCGTGCGCGACCCTCACGTGCCTGTGCGAGGCGGACGGCTCCACTCGTGTAACGGCCGGCAGGTTCATCGCGTGCGACTCTCCAGCCACGTCAGAAGCTCATCGCGCGCCTTTGGGTCCTGCACTCTGGCCATTTCTGACCGCAGCCTGCTGGTGCTCCGGACGAGCCCATTCGTTTGCACAAGCTGATACATTGCCCTGGAACCGGTCGATGGGCCTGCCCACAAACTGACGATACTGCGGATACGTTCGGGCACAGGTCCCAGGGCAGTGAGGCCGTGGCGGCGCGCCAATGGACGACGCGACGCCTGATACTTGATCGTCGCAGTCATGCTCGCCCCTTCGGGGCATTCCGGCTGACACGTCAAGTGCGCAGTGGTGCCCAGACCAGTCTGCAGGCAGGTGTTCCACGCGGTTTTCCGCGCGCCCTGGAACCCTCTGGGGAACAACGCGATAAGCGGAGCAGCGGTGGATTTCCGGGTAAGGCGGTTAGCTCACCGAGCTCCCGCGGCTTCCAGAACCTTGATGCGCTCTTTCAGAGCCTCGACTTCGGATTGTGCTCCCGCACCCGCCGGTGGTGAACCATAACCGGCCGGAGCACCGTACCCGCCAGGGCCGGCGTAACCACCGGGTCCGCCATATCCTCCCGGACCGCCGTAGCCATAACCGTAGCCCGGACCACCGTAACCACCTGGTCCACCGTAACCGTAACCAGGACCGCCGGATCCTCCCGGCCCACCGTAACCACCCGGTCCGCC
>CAYYHR010000235.1:0-3536 GCA_964471705.1 uncultured Chromatiaceae bacterium | reverse complement strand
AACCGTAACCAGGACCGCCGGATCCTCCCGGCCCACCGTAACCACCCGGTCCGCCATAGCCATAACCGTAGCCCGGACCACCGTAACCACCTGGTCCACCGTAACCGTAACCAGGACCGCCGGATCCTCCCGGCCCACCGTAACCACCCGGTCCGCCGTAGCCATAACCAGGGCCACCCCAGGGGTCATCCTCGTAGTAGTCACGGTCGCTACCGCCTCCCATCCATTTGGAGGGATTCATCATATTGCCCATATCGAAGGCAAAGCTAGCTCCCGTGCCAACCGTCATAACAGCGCCCAGAATCAGGGCCAATGGTCGACGCAGGGCGATTCGGTGTTTCATTTCGTTACCTCAATTTGTGTTACGTTTGCGCGATCCACTGCGGCCGCGGGTGGACGACTGGAAACGTGCGACACGCTTCCGGCTCGCGTTGACCATTCTTTCGGTGGTGCCGCGTCGTTGAGGACGCTGCGCGGCGCAGCGTGAGAGAATCGAGAGGTGAAGAGGCGGCCCGCGTTCGGCCGCTGCCGAAACCTCAGGGGTTGGCGTTCAATCTATCCAGGAACCGTTGTAGAACTCTTTGCCCGAGTCGTTCATCACGTAGTGCCAATCTGCATGCTCCCGGTTGGCTTCGTCGCACGCCGCCACGGCGTCGAGGAAATGGACATACTCCCCCACTTCCTTTTGCTCGTATGCTCGGGACCTTGTGGCGCTACTCTGGAAGTCCATCTTCTCGGATTTCATCAGTGTAAACATGTAGTGTGAGCCATCGTCCTCGAGATGTGTTTCGAGTGCGTTACCGGCTCCGCGAAATGCTAAGCCACTGATGTGAGTATACGCGGAAGCGCGGTCCTTGCCGGGTTTATTTCGGTACCGGATCGGGCAACCGCGGAGCCTCGGCGATGCGTCTGGATCCTCACACGCGCACCTGCACGCGGTAGCAGTTGTCCCGGATGTGCGGAAGCATGGGTCTTCACCTCGCCCATTGCTGATAGGGAGGGAGCCGCGGCCGGCGAGAGTCCGGGTGGACGACCTGTTTGTACCGGTTCCGGAGGGACAGTCCCCGCGTTATTGAAGCGAAGAAGCGACCATGAAGCGTATCCTGATCCAGCACGGTACTCGTTACTGCTTTGGCGCACCTGTGAAGCTCGGGCCGCACACCCTGCTCCTGCGCCCCCGTGAGGGGCACGACTTGCGCATCGCCTCCTCGGCGCTTGACATCACACCGAAAGCGGTGCTCACCTGGCGCCGCGACCTCTTCGAGAATGTGCTTGCAATCGCCGCGTTTGACGTCGAACCGGTCACCGAACTGACTATCACGAGCAGACTCGAGGTGGAGCTCTACGAGACCATGCCCCTTAATTTCCTCGTCGAGGACCATGCGTTGCACTTTCCGTTCCGCTACAGGCCTGAGGAGGAGGCTGCTCTGCGCTCGTATCTCGACCCGGTCTATAACGACCATTCGCGACTCGAGCTCTGGCTGGCGCCCTTCCAACGGGTCCCCAAGAATTGCGAAACCTTCTCCGTCTTGGACCGAATGAACCACCGGATCCACGCCGACTTTGCCTATGAGGTGCGCGAGGAAGCAGGCGTATTGGCTCCGGCGGAGACGTTGCGGCTCGGCGCAGGCTCTTGTCGCGACCTGGCGGCACTCTTCCTGGAGTCCTGCCGCCGGCTCGGAATCGCCGCTCGCTTCGTGAGCGGTTACGTGCACGGTCCGGCCACGGAGGCCGGGGGTGCCGCTTCCCATGCCTGGGCCGAGGTCTATTTACCGGGGGCCGGCTGGAAGGGATTCGACCCGACCAATGCGAGCGTTGTCGGTCCGGATCACATACCAGTGGCCGTGCATCGTCACCCTGAGGCCGTGCCGCCGGTGGCGGGAACCTTTACCGGTCCAAGAGACGTTTCGCGAACGCTGACCGTAGCCGTGCAGATCAACCAGCTGCCGGAGGCCTGATTTCGCTGCAACGCGCTGGCCTTCGGGACAACAGACCCGACGTGGCGACGGGGCAGTCTTTATTCTTGCTGAATTCTCACCGGTGCTTGAAAAGCCAGGTTACGCTACCACGTACTGATTATGCTGCAGTGCAGCATTTTCACCCCGAAAACTACGGAGCAACGACGATGACGACAAAGAAACCCTTTGAATTTACAGACCTGGTCAAGCGGCTCGACCCGGCGGCCATCACCGAGCAGTACAAGGAGCTCTTGGGCAAGCTCAGGCTGCCGAACCTGGATACGACGGCGTTGATCGAGACCCAGAGCAAGAACGTTCAGGTGCTGACCGATGCCAACCGGGCCATCCTGGAAAGCACCCAGTCCCTGTTTCAGCGCCAAACCGAGATGGTGAAGCAGGTGCTCGAGGAGGCATCGGAGGCCGTCAAGTCACTGGCCGAATCCGCCAATCCGCAGGAGGCCGCGGAAAAGGAGATCAAATTGATCGAGGATTCCGTCAGCAAGGCGCTGGCAAACTTCTCAGAGATCAGTGAGTTGGTCAGAAAAACCCAGGACGAGACGACTAAGCTTGTGACGGATCGCTTCAACGAGAGCTTGAACGAGCTTCGCGCAAGCATCGCCAAGCTGAAGCCAGAAGCCAAATAAGTCGTGGATTGCGGCCGCGACGCTGGTGAGCGCCAGCGTCGCGGCGGCTGCCCCGGGGGCAGCCGAACGGGAGGTCTCTGCTTTGCCCTTCGGTTTACACTGAGTGAAGGTGGGGATCCCCACGTGAACTAAACGACGTGACTCTTGTGAAGCTCGGCCAGCTCGGCGGCAGTCAATCCGAGCAGCTCTCCGAGCACCTGATCGGTCATGTTCCCGAGCGGCGGCCCCAAATGCTCGATGCGGCCCGGGGTCTTGGACAGTCGCGGAATAACCCCGGGTATGGTGACCTCCCCGACATCCGGGTCATCGATCGTAACCAGATTCTCGCGTGCCTTGAAATGCGGATCGGCAAAGATATCGGCGATGCTGTTCAGCGGCCCAATAGGGACGCCTGCCGCAAGACAGGTCTCCATCAACTCCTCACGGCTCATCGCGGCCGTCCACTGCGCGACGATCGCGTCGACCTCCTCGTGGGCGGCGAGGCGTTTTTTCTTCAAACCGAAAGCCCCCTCCGCGGCCAGCTCGGGTCGTTGCATCGCATCCTCGGCCAGCCGGGCAAACATCTTGTTGTTGGTACAGGCGATCGCGACCCACTTGTCGTCCTTGGTACGAAAGTGACCATGGGGACAGGCTATGACGGTGCCTGCGCCCTTGCGCTCGCGGATCTTGCCGTGGAAGCCCATAGGCGGTCGGCAGTTCGTCGAGCTGGCGAAACACCGCCTCGTAGGTGCCGATGTCGATGTATTGGCCGCGCCCGGTGTGCTCTCGATGGCGCAGCGCCAACAGGATCCCGATCGCCCCGTAGAGGCTCGCCATGTAGTCGGCGAGCGGATTGGGCCCGGGGATGGTCGGTGTCTGTCCGGGAAAGCCGCAAAGATTAAGAGTAACTACTCACCCGTCTCCGCATAGATCTGCCCGGAAAGGGCCATTTGGA
>CAYYHR010000234.1:0-5669 GCA_964471705.1 uncultured Chromatiaceae bacterium | reverse complement strand
AAAGCGCGCCGATGATTTGGACTCGGCGGAATCGGGCCTCGGCTCTGCCACTTCGGCCCGGTCTACTGTCTCCAGCACGCGGGAGACGTTCGGCTCGTTCATGCCGCGCGCCTCGCATCCAGCTCCGGGCCGTACAGCATGGTGAGCATTCTTCTGGTGCGCCTTGTTGCCTGCAGCTCCCGGTCCCAAAATCCCTCGGGCACGGGCATCCACTCGGGACGCAACACGCGGAACTTCTTGTCGCGCGCAAGCTGACGAGAGGAAACCCGGTTGCCGACTACCTGGAGGAGGATGTGCAGCTCGTGTTGTAGGGCCGCTTCGAGGTCTCGGCGCGGGATCTGTAGCCGGTGTTCACATCGAGTTGCTGACCGGAACCGGGACTCCGATGGAGAAGACGCGAACAGATCGGCCATCTGGAGCCCCAGAGCGGCCACCACGGCCTCTGTGGAGCAGCCGGCGAAGCAACGGAGCAGTAGGCGATCCCCGGCGTCCCTGATGGACAGGGAGGGGCTCTGGTCCTCGTGGGCAGGGCACAGGGCTACCCATTGATCTGGGCCGGTCGACTTGACGCCTTCGAGACGATTTAGCAGACGGTCGGCAATACTGGTAACATTAGCGATACTGGATGTCTGACCAGTAATCTCGATGCGCCCGGCTCCGCCCCCCAGCGGCCGGGCGTTTGCTTTCGTGTCCATGGAGCCCCCCTACGCGGCATCAGCCGGTTGTGCGATACCGCGGGGGCGGGACGCGATCCACGCCTCCACCTCGCTTCGGATGTGACCGACGCGGTTGGGGCCGAGTTTGATGCGCTTGGGGAAAAGGCCGGCTCGCTCGTAGCGCCAGATGGTGACGCGGGACAGACCGGTAAGATTGGTAACTTGCTGTTGCGATAGGATTTTCACGGGAGCACTCCGGTTATCAGGTGATTCCAGTGTGCTCAATAAATCAGCCTCCTTGCGCAGATCTTCAGGGTTTGCGCATCGCCTTCTTTGCCTCCGTCACATAACGACGGTAGGAATCGAACGTAATGCGTTCGATAGCTTTCTGTTCCATGGCTTCTTGGGCGTTGACACCCACTTCCTCTTGTATGAGCATCTCTGTGTCCTTTCCGTCCTTATCTTGGGCGTTATATCGATTTAGGTGGTAGATCCCCCCATCACTAGTGTCGACGCGAAGCGGAGTCTCGAAGGAGGGGAACTTACCCCATAGTTCTTTGGCGGTCTGCTTTGGGTTCTTATCCAGCCAGATCTCCGTCTGGTGCACGATCCCAGCCAGTCGACTACGTTTCCCCGCCGTCCCTATCTGTTTGCGCCATCTGCGGTAACCCTCTTCGGCACGCAGCGACGTGCCGACGTAGAAGGCTTTGATCGCGACGCCGGGTCGGTTTGCCTTTGCTTCGCCCAGGGTGAGGAGCATCAGGGCGTGTTCGAGGTTGAGTTCGACATACTTGTCCTTCCACACCTGTTTGTCGCGTACGCTCCACCCCTCTAATTCTAGGTCGCTGATCGCCATGAGGTGATCGACCACATCGATGTCGAGAGGCGCGCCAGTGTCTATGACGGAGCCCGTGTCGTGGTCGTACTCCCATGAGCCTCCCAACTGGCGAACCGCCGGCCAATCCTTGGTCTGGTCCAGGATTTCGTACATCTTGTTGACGTACTCGGGCAGCGTCGTGCGTAACGTCTCGATATCCTCGTCTGGGAACATCTTTAGCCCGAGGTGTTTGAGTGCCTCGGATACGACTGAACGCACAACCGGATCGTCGCCTACGTACCAACGCCTCCAGTCCATTTCGAGGAGCTGGCGACGTGGCATTAGGGCGGCAATCAGTGAGTCCATGTCATCGTTTGGTTCGTCAGTGTCCACCGCTGATCTCCCCCAGGCGATTCGCCCAACGGTCCAGGGCTTCCCGCTTTTCGTCGTCGTAGGTGTGGCGGTCGTAGATGGCTGTTATTCCGGGTTCGACGTGGTTGAGGATCTTGGAGATCACAAGGCGGGGGATGCGGAGTCCTGCCATGTGGCTTGCAACGGTGCGCCGAAGGTCGTGGGGAGTGAAGTCTGCAACTCCAAGGGTTTCAATGTTGCGGTCCACGGCGCGAGTGAGGGCGCGGACCGTGATAGGGCCGTTCCCGCGGGGAGAGGGAAAAAGGTAGGGTGAATCTCCCGAGAGGGCCTTGACGCGATCCAGGAGTCCCAGGGCGAGGTCGGAGAGAGGCACCCGATGGGCAAGTCCGTTTTTTGCTCGGGTCGCTGGAATGGTCCACCAAGCCGCCGACAGGTCAAACTCGTCCCATGTGGCCTCGGTCACTTCCGCGCGACGTTGGGCTGTTACCAGCATTAGTTGAAGGGCGAGCCGCACGCCCTCGGTCATCTGCGTACCGGAAAGATTCGTCCAGAAGCGGCGGATCTCCTCCTCGGAGAGCACCCGTTGACGGCCTTGTTCTTTGTGGACTCGCTTGATGCCGGCGGCGGGGGTTGCTTCGAGAATCTCGCGCTCGACGGCGAAGTTGAACATGCGTGAGATGACGGCGAGGGTGCGATTCGCTGTCACTGGGGCGCCGCGGTCCGCAATGTCCTCTACCAGTTCGATGATGTCGCGTCGTCGTACCGAGTGAGCTTTAAGGTGTCCCAGCTTCGGAATCACGTCCTTCCGCAACTGTCGTTCGTCCTCTTCCCATGATTTCTTCTGCCGCTTGGCGTAATGCTCGATGTAGTATTCCGCGAGTTGGGTGACGGTGGGCGCTTCGCGGGCTTCGCGCTTGGCTTCAAGTTCCGCGTCTGCGGGGCTAAGCCCCTTGTCGCGAGCAGCAAGGGCCTTGCCATGCTTTTCGCGGGCATCGGCAAGGGATAGCGCGGGGTAATTGCCCAGGGTCATCCACCGGACCTTGGGACCTTCGCGATAGGTGTAGACGAAGGACTTCTTTCCCGAAGTTCCGACGCGGACGCCTAAGCCGTTGGCGTCCCACTCGACGTAGCGTTTACCGGTGGACTTAAGACTGCGGATGCGGGTATCGGTGAGGCGTGGCATGCTGGCTTCATCCTGGCTAAACTTTGGCTAAACAAAGTATAGCAACAGGACGAAACAGGGAACAACGCGACGAATCGATGTTAAGGACTCAACCTAATGTGTTTACAGAGAAAGTTAGTTGCGATGAGTTCCGTGATGTTTCCTAGTGTTTCACTGACAACTAGAATGGGGTTCAGGTGGTCGGAGGTTCAAATCCTCTCGCCCCGACCAGTAATTACAAGGGCTTACGGATTTATCCAAGCCCTTTTTCTTTGAAAAGCCAGAAGTTGGTAACACTATGGGTAACAGCTCGCTGTTTCCCGTTACTAGCTAACCGCCGAACCCCTCAACCCGCTTCCGCTGCGGACTAGTCCCAGCGCCGACCCCTAGCCTCGAAGTCGAAGTCGACCGTGGCGGCCTCCCTATCGGCGCAGCATTGCGGGGTGTCCTTGGTACCTATGTGGTCTTTCGTTTCGCACTCTTCCCTTCCCCCCAGATCGGCGGCTTGATGGTCAATCGGGAGGGAGGTTGTCGGCAGGAACTCCGACGCACAGCAGGGCGTGTGCTAATAAAAACCCGCCGATTGGTGGCCTAATGATGAAAGCTTACCAGGAAGCCGTGCGATCACAGCGTTCAAGCTCGGCGGCGAAGCCCATCACCCCACCTATCCGGGACAGCTCACAAGCTCGATCAGCCGGGCCAGAGTCCGAACCTTCTCGCGGCGTTGCTTGAGTATCTGCTGTGGCAGACGCTTCTCGTACCAGATGAGACTCTTCAGGTCGGCCTCCTTGAATTCCTTCTTGCACTGGTCTGACCTGTCCGGCACTGAATTCTCCATGATCAGAAGCAGCAGACCCTCCAGGCACGGCTCGGAAGGCAGCATCTCGATGTGCTCAGATTTAGCCCTGCTCCTCACTGTAAACGACCATTCAAGATCGGTATCGAGCAAAGCTACACGCCGATCAAACGCGAGCCGATTGCGAGCTGTCACGTCGATGACGTTTACAGGCCCGTAACCGTGAGCGTTTTCGACTGTTACCGAAACCCCGCACCCGCGCACGTTGTAAAGCCTGCACAGATGCTTGATGAAGGTGACATCCGAGTCACCCACGCCGACGATCAGGACGGTTGTCTGCGCTCGGCGAACCTTCTTGACCGGAGCGCCCTTGCGCTTCGCCATGGCTTAGATTCGCGGCACCGCGCCATAGGCACCAGCCATGTACTTCGCATAAAGGTTGTCATCCTTGCGCACTCCCTGAACCGAATCGAGACGCCAAGATTCACTGCGACCTCGCTCATCCTTCTCTACCAGCATGACCTGTGGCTTTTGCAAGAGGTTCAGGATCTCAGCGGCATGGCAGGTGAAGATGACCTGTGCATTGCGCGGATTGGTCTGCGGACTCAAGAAGAGATCCATGACCGGAGTCAGCATCCGCGGATGCAGATCAGCCTCCAACTCGTCGATGATCGCCACGCCGCCTGCGGCCAAAGCCGGCAACACATGCGAGAGTAGGACGAAAGCGCCCTGAGTACCGCTTGATTCGGAATCGAGTATCCGCTCAGCCACATGCTCACCGTCCGAGTGTGCACCGAAGGGGACATGACGCTTGACGGCTTCTGCCTTGCCTGACTCCCTGAACTCTAACTCCCTGAGCACGACGCCCGACAATCCAAGGTCCCATTCCCGCAACAATGACGCCATCTGCTTCTGGAGCGAGTCATCCCTACGAAAGACTTCAGCCGCTTCAAGAAGAAGTGCGAAGTCCAAGTGCACCCGACCGGTCTGAACGACGTTGGAGAACACAGCAAGGCTCGCCATCATCAAGGCAATTGGCACGTTGTACTGGGCAGCCGTGGAGATCAACGAAGCATTCTCCCGGACCTTCCTCGCCTCTGCGGGGGCCATGCCGAAGCCCTGCTGATCGACGTCGTAGGAGTCGCCGTTCCAATTACGTTTGAAGACGTAGCTGAAGTAGTTCGTCGGATTGAGACGGTACAGGGCCTCGTGTAAGACGCGCTTAAGGGTAAGCTCCAGGACATACCGCCACGTCTCGCCACCCACGAAGAGCTCGACCTCGAACGAACTGCTCGGATCAGTCGAGAAGAAGTGCTGCTCGAACGGGATCAAGTCTTCGGGAGCATGCCTGAACGAGCGACTCACGAACCAGTTGATAAAGGTCAGCGCCTTGATCAGATTGGTCTTTCCCGAGCCGTTGGCACCGACGACCGCCAGGATCTTGGATAGACGATCCTCACTGACACCGGGACCGCGCAACGTCTTCGGCATCTGGAAATCAACTAAGGTCTCTTCTTCGAACGAGCAGAAGTTGCGGAAGGTGTAGCGGTGTAGCATCTCCACGATCTCCTGTCGTTTTTTCGATTATACGACAAGTTTCACAAAATTTTGTGATTTTCGTATCTCTTTACGGAAACATGGAGATGCCTTACGCGAGAGTCAACAACCGTGAACGAGAGTTACCACCAATCCGTACCGGGGCGCCAACGCGCCACACGACAGACTTCGGCCATGCCTTTTTTTACTGGGGTCTCTGGCGGACAGCTCAGGGAGACTCCCAAGGGCTCCTGACAGACACAAAAAACCCCGCAGAAGCGGGGTGTGGGGCTCTGGTTGGCGCTAGGCTCCGCAGCTCAGCGCTTGAGG
>CAYYHR010000233.1:0-5709 GCA_964471705.1 uncultured Chromatiaceae bacterium | reverse complement strand
TGTGTGACCGACAGTTTACGTCACCCTTGGAAGACGAAATTTCAGGGGAACCTCACTTAGGCCCAGGACCGTCACCCGCCCTGCCAGGGACTCGGTGATCCCCTGCATCAGGTCGAGACCTGGCTTGGCTCACGCACTGCGCAGGCGCGTCATCTTGACCAGCAGGATTGCCGTCAGGGGGAGCAGGAAGGCAATGGCGGTTACGGTGATCAGCAGGGAGCCCAGCTCCGAGTAGTCGGCCGGGACACTGACTGTGCCCGTGCCGGCGTCCTTGACCTCGCGCGTTACGGTGTAGATCTGGTTCATGTACTTGGTGCCGAGCTGGCTCAGGGACAGGGCCAGGTTGGTGAAGGATGCCATGACCGCGAAGAAGGTGGCCTTCAGGTGCTTGGGGGCGGAGTTGGCGATCCAGGCGAGCATGGGGATCATGGCCACCTGGCCGAGCGGTGACTCGACCGCCGTGTCCACCAGGGCGATGAAACGGGCGTCCACGATGCCGCCGGTATGTGCGGACGTCCAAGTGTGGAGGCCGTAGTACATGCCGATGACGGGTAGGGCGAGAAGGGTGCTGACGATGGTGAGAAAGCCCACGATATAGGCGATGGACTTCTCGGCCATGAAGCGGCGGAAGATGAACATGCCCAGCAGGGCCAGCCCGCTGCTGATCAGCGACAGGACGGACAGAAACTGCTGGTCGAACAGGAGCTCGTCGATCATCCACCAGGTCTGTCCGGCCCCCGTCGTCGGGGTGGCGCGATAGATGAAGACGATGATCGCCGTTCCGAGCAGGACGCGCCTCGCCTCCGGCGTCAGCTCCCGCATCAGACGAGCCATCAGGAACCCGATAATCCCCAGGGATCCGGCGAAGATGATCTCCTGGTTGTAGGGCACGTCCCCCAGCCCCATCCCCAGGGTGAAGAGCACGAAGGCCAGGCTGCCGCCCAGGATCCACCAATTGGGACGAGTGCGCTCCTGGTGCCCGTGCACCAACTCCTGGGCTGCGGCCAGGTCGTAGCCGTGGGAGCGCAGTCGTCGCAGCTCGCGGTGCTTGAGCAGACCCCCGAGCAGCACGCCCAGCACGGATACGACCGGGATGAGCAGCGCAAGCTGATAGATCTGCAGATAGATGGCGGCCTTCTGGGCCGTCGGCATGGTCTCCACGCCCTGAAACAGAACGACATTGGCCAGGGCGACGGCCACACTGCCGCCGATGATGGCGACCCGTCCGAGAGTCTGCATGGTCGTGTGCATCAGGCGCCGGGTGTCCGCCGGGAAGGGGTGCCCCTCCTCGTCCAGGGCCGGTACCGCCTCCACGGTCATGGCGTCGGCGACCACGTCCTGGATCACATAGCCGGTCGGGGCAAGCAGGGCGCTCAGGACGTACCATGCCTCTACCGGCATCACTGCCCGCATGCCGGCCGGCTCGCCGAGCAGACCCACCATGATGAGCAGGCTGGCGGTGATCAGGCCGGCCCCCACATAGACGAGGGCCGACTTGTAGCGCCAGATGAGATCCACCAGATGACCGAGGGGCATCTTCAGTGCCCAGGGGATGCCGGCCCAGAACCCGAGCGCCGCCAGAAACTCGGCCGACAGGCCCAGGTAATCCTTGACGAAGAAAGTCCCGACGATGCTGGTCAAGCCCGATACGCCGGCGGCAAGGTAGACCATCAGGGGGGGCAGATAGGAGAGCCGCATCTCCCGCGCCAGCTCGAGGATGGTGCGGTCGAGCCACTGGTAAGCGCGTTTCAGCATCGAATCTCCGGGCCTTTACCCGTAAAGCTCAAGACTTGGTCGGGGGTGGGGATCACGAGGCCCGCCGGGGCGGGGAGCGATCAGCGGGCACATTCCAGCACAGCGGCGACTCCCGTGCCAGCTTCGGGGTCGGGCCCCTTGCCGAGAAAAAATCCTCGAGAATGCAGATCGGCGGGTCCATTCCCGTTTAGAATCTCGGGATTGGCCGACGCGCAGACCGCTTCCGGACCGGCGCGGGATCGGCCGAGATGCCCAGGGGAGATCAGTGAAGAGGCTCGGCTTGCTCGTAGCGGTGGCGCTCCTTACCAGCTGTGGACTGAGGGTCGGCCCAATCAACAACCCGCCAGCGCCCAAGGGCCCCGAAAGGCCGTCGCGGGTCACGGTGTCACGGGTCCCGTCCATCATGGGCTGGCCCGTTCCGATGATCTTCACCATCGACGGCGAGGAGATCTACGGCCTCTGGGGTGGGCAGAGCCACAGCTTCTTGCTCGAGCCGGGAGACTACAGGTTCGGGTACTTTCTCGGCTTCAACGAGTGTCGGCATGGTGTTCATATCGAGAACAGGCCGAGTCAGCATTTCCTCCTCGGACCTCCCTGCCGGATCCGACGGGCCGAGCAATCGGTGACCCCCTGGTCCGTCGAGCCTACCGACCGTGCCGAGACGGCCCCGCCGAATCCCTTCCTGGAATCTTATTGAGAGATCTGTGGCAGTGACATTCGCTCAAGTGACATCCGCTCAATAGAGGGCGTTCAACATCCGGCTGCGGTAACGGCTTACGAGATCACCTTCGCCGCCGAGCATGGCGAAGAGGGCGAGCATGCCCTTGCGGGCGGCGTCATCCGAGAAGGCTCGATCCCGTTTCATCAGATCCAGGAGCTGGTCCAGGGCACCTTCGTAGTCACCGCGCATCACCAGGTGGGCGGCCAGCCGGTAACGGGCATCGCTGTCAGCGGGGTCCGATTCCAGCCGGGAGGCCAGCTCCGTTTCCGGCGGCGACTCGGCCTGTAGCGCCGCGAAGCCGAGCTCCCCCTTCAGGCCGATCACCTCCGGGTCGTCGGCCAGCTCGAGGGGAAGCCCGTCGAGGATCTCCTGTGCTTCCCGCAGATTGCCAGCTGCCGCCTGGATTCGGGCTTCTTCCAAGCGGATGCGGGCATTGTCCGGGTCGGCTGTGCGGGCTTGGTCGATCAGCGCCGCGGCGCCTTCAGTATCGCCCGCGCTCAGCAAAGCCTGCACCCTGGCCAGGAGCTGGTCCGATTCGCGGGGCAGGTGGGGCTCCAGGAAGGCACGGATCTGGGATTCGGGCAGGGCGCCCATGAACTGGTCGATCGGTTGTCCGTCCTTGAAGAGCGCCACCGTCGGCAGGCTGCGGATACCGAATTCAGTGGCGAGATCCCGCTCTTCCTCGGTATTGACCTTGGCAACGAGCAGCTTGCCGCCGTAGTCATTCGCGACGGTTGCCAGGATGGGCGCCAGCATGCGGCAGGGCGCGCACCAGTCGGCCCAGAAATCCACCAGGACGGGGCGGTCCCGGGAGCCCTCGATAACGACCTGCTGGAAGCTGTGTGCGGTGACTTCGACTACGTAGGGAGAGTCCGCCATTGCCTTCGGCTCCTCGATTGGAATCTGGCCTAATGCCCGTAGATATGTGTGAGAATATTGCGAATCAAGCGGGCGGCACATTCGTCCTGCGACGATTTTCTTCGGTCGATTGCCGCCGAAGATGGAGGTCCAGATGTCGGAAAGTGTCCACGTCGTGTGCCCCGAGTGCGGAGCGGTCAACCGTGTACCGCAGGATCGCCTCGGTGAGGGAGCCAAGTGTGGAAAGTGCCACGCCCCCTTGTTCTCCGGTGTCCCCCTCGCCCTCGATGAGCAGGGCTTTGCGCACCAGGTCTCTCGTAACGATCTGCCCCTGATGGTGGATTTCTGGGCGCCCTGGTGCGGCCCCTGCCGGATGATGGCCCCTGCCTTCGAGGAGGCTGCGCGGATGCTCGAGCCGCAGGTCCGCCTGGTGAAGGTCAACACCGAGGAGGCCCAGGGGCTTGCCGGACGGCTGGGCATTCGCAGTATCCCGACACTGGCCCTCTTCCGGGGCGGAAAGGAGGTGGCACGTACCTCGGGGGCCATGGACGCAGTCCGCCTGGTGGCCTGGGCCCGGCAGCATCTGTGACCGTGGACAGGGGTCGGCCTTCCATTTAGAATTTTGCGGAGTCAGGGCAGCGCCAGCTATCTTAACCCTCCCGTGCGCTCGTCTCCTCGCTCCAGGATAGGGCTCGAGTCCGTTTCAAGCAGACACTGATCGCACCTCTGGGCAGGGGTTGCCGCGCCTGCTCAGACCTTCCGGCAGGGGAGGCGCACGCCTCGGCGGATGGGGGAAGCGGCTGGCGCGTGGAGAGGGTGTAGCCCTGACAGATCCTCGGCAGCCCGTATGCCGCGAGCCCTTGTTCGGAGATATCCGTGAGAAAACCCGCAGTTCTGGTCCTGGAGGAGGGGTCTGTCTTCCGGGGAATCTCGGTCGGAGCAGAGGGCCGAGGTGTCGGCGAGGTGGTGTTCAACACCGCCATGACCGGCTATCAGGAGATCCTGACCGATCCGTCCTACCGCCGCCAGCTGGTGACCCTGACCTATCCCCACATCGGTAACGTGGGCGCCAATGCGGAGGACGAGGAATCCTCCCGCATCCATGCCGCGGCATTGATTCTGCGCGACCTTCCGCCGCTCGCCAGCAGTTGGCGCATGCAGGAGCCCCTGAACGATTATCTGGTGCGCAATGGGGTGCCTGCCATCGCTGACATCGACACGCGGCGTCTTACCCGAATCCTGCGGGAGAAGGGTGCCCAGAACGCTTGTATCCAGGCGGGTGAGGATGTCATCGACGAGGCCGCCGCCCTGGATGCTGCACGGGCGTTCCCTGGGCTGAAGGGGATGGATCTCGCCAAGGAAGTGACCACCCGGACTCCCTACGAGTGGTCGCAAGGGGTCTGGAGTCCCAAAGAGGGCCTGCCGGATGCGTCCCCTGGCGACGGTGCCCACCTGACGTTTCGGGTGGTCGCCTATGATTACGGGATCAAGCGCAACATCCTGCGCATGCTGGTTGCGCGCGGCTGTCGAGTCACGGTCGTCCCCGCTCAGATGTCGGCTGCCGATGTCCTCGCGCTCGACCCGGACGGTGTCTTTCTGTCGAATGGCCCCGGTGATCCGGAGCCCTGCGACTACGCCATCGAGTCGATCCGCACGCTGCTGGAGACCGGGATCCCCCTGTTCGGACTCTGTCTGGGTCATCAGCTTCTGGGCCTGGCTGCCGGGGCGCGAACGCTGAAGATGAAGCTCGGCCATCACGGGGCCAATCACCCGGTGCAGGAGCTCGCCACGGGGCGCGTGATGATCAGCAGCCAGAATCATGGGTTCGCGGTGGATGAGGGCAGTCTTCCGGAGCAGGTCTGTGCTACTCACCGCTCCCTGTTCGACGGCTCCCTGCAGGGCATCCACCACCGGGAGAGCCCCGCCTTCGGCTTCCAAGGCCACCCCGAGGCGAGTCCGGGTCCGCACGATGTGGCCAGGCTGTTCGACCATTTCGTCGACTTGATGAGAGTCCGCAAGTGAGTGCCCGCTGAATGCCGAAGAGAACAGACATCGACAGCGTCCTGATCATCGGCGCTGGTCCCATCGTGATCGGTCAGGCCTGCGAGTTCGACTATTCCGGCGCCCAGGCCTGCAAGGCGCTGCGCGAGGAGGGCTACCGGGTCGTCCTGGTCAACTCCAATCCGGCCACCATCATGACGGACCCGGAGATGGCGGACGCCACCTACATCGAGCCCATCAACTGGCAGACCCTCGAGCGCATCATCGATCGGGAGCGCCCGAGCGCCCTGCTGCCCACCATGGGCGGTCAGACGGCGCTCAACACGGCCCTCGACCTGGTGCGCGAGGGGGTGCTGGAGCGGTACGGGGTGGAG
>CAYYHR010000232.1:0-5724 GCA_964471705.1 uncultured Chromatiaceae bacterium | reverse complement strand
TATTGGTGCCGATGGCGAGCTGGGCGCAGGTCTGCTTGGCGATGGCGAGGTTGTCCCCGGTGATCATCTTGACCGCCAGGCCGTAGCGCTTGGCCTCGGCGATGGTGGCTGCGGAGTCCTGGCGCGGGGGGTCGAACAAGGGCAGGATGCCCAGGAACTGCCAGTTGCCCTGGGTATTGGTGCGGGCCACGCCCAGGGTGCGGTAGCCCACGGAGGCCGCCTCGTCGACCAGGCGCTCGGCGCGCTGCAGGTCCTCGCCGCTCGCGCCGCTGAGCTCCAGGATGACCTGGGGCGCGCCCTTGGTGACGCGAAAGCTCGCCCCGTCGGAGCCCTGGATGCTTGCCTCGGTGCGTTTGGAGACGGGGTCGAAGGGCGAGAACTTCAGCTGGCGGTAAGCCTCGATCGCGCTCGGCTCCTTCAGCCCACCGATCACCGCCAAGTCGATGGGGTCGTTGTTCTCGGCGCGCGAGGCGAGCGCACCGGCGAGGATGAGCTCCTGCGCCGACACCCCGAAGGGCTTGCTCTCGCCCAGGGTCAGCTGATTGACGGTGAGCGTGCCGGTCTTGTCGGAGCACAGGACGTCGACACCCGCCATTTCCTCGATCGCCTCGATGCGCGAGACGATGGCCTTGAGCTTGGACAGCGCCAGCGCACCCAGCGCCATGGTGACCGAGAGCACCGCGGGCATGGCGACTGGGATGGAGGCCACGAGCAGGACCAGCGAGATCTTCAGCACCCGCAGAGGAGATGCCCCGTAGAAGATCTTTACGGAGACCAGGATGATGACCAGGATGAGGGCGGAGACGATCAGGAAGTTGCCGATCTGCAGCACAGCCTCCTGGAGGTGGGACTTGGCCCCGGCGGACTCCACGAGCTTGGCGGTGCGCCCGAAGAAGGTCGACTCACCGGTGGCGGTGACCAGGGCGGCCATCTCGCCCTGCTTGGCGATTGAGCCGGAGAAGGCCATCTCGCCGGACTGCTTGTTGGCGGGCAGGGACTCGCCCGTGAGGGCGGATTGATCGAGGCTGAGGTAGTTGCCGTCGATGAGCTTGGCGTCGGCGGGGACGATGTCGCCGAGGCGAATGCGGATGATGTCACCGGGTACCAGGTCGGCTGCGGGGATCTCCAGCCAGCTCCCGTCGCGCAGGGCTCGCGCCCGTACCGCCAACTGTCCCTTGAGCGCCGCCAGCGCGTTGGCGGCGCTGGACTCTTCGCGAAAGCCGATGAGGGCGTTGATGATGAGCAACGCCATGATGACCGCGAAATCCTTCCAATCGCGGGCCAATAGGGACAGAAAGGCGGCTGCCTCGATCAACCAGGGAATGGGGCCCCAGAAGTAGGGGAGCACTCGTTCCATGAGGGTGACCTCCTTCTCATCGATGGCGTTCGGCCCGTACTCGCTGAGTCTTTGCTGCGCCTGGTCCGTCGTCAGCCCACGGGAGGTATCTGTCCCGAGCCGCTCGACGGCTTGCTCCACCGAGATCACGGCGAAGTCCTCCGCAGCCTCGGGGCGCTTGGCGGCGGGGACCGGTGCCGGCACGGGCTTGCGCCGGAACTTCCAGAGAAAGATGCCGATGACCAGGGCGAGCACAACAGGAATGGCAAACCAGTCCAGGGGGCTGCTGACGGAAAACTCGGACTCCAGCTCGCCCCAGGTGGGCAACCAGGGCTCGACCTTCGCCCGCTTTGCCGTTATCGCAGCGGGTGCCTTCTCCGCGACCGGTGGCCGCGCCGGCTGCTCAGGCGGAACGGCGATGGCCGCTTCGGGCGGCGGGCTCACGGATGGAGCCTGCTTCGCCGGGAGGGAGATGGCCGGCTCGGCCGGGGGTTGCGGTGCTAAAGCCCCCCCCTCGGTCGGGGGGGTTGCGAGTGGAGCCTGTGGTGATGAGGTAGGCTTGGGGCCCAGGGCTGCCGCAGATGGCTTCTCGATCTGCCGTGACACTCCCGATTCGGTCGGCTCCTCGATCCGCTGCGGCGCAACCGCCGCCGGTGGTACCGCGCTGACAGGCGGACAAACCAAGGTCCGTCCCCTTTGCCGGTGCCTCTTCCATTCCGTTTCCTGACGGGAGAATTCCGCTGTGGCCTCAGCGGGGCTCAGCGCCTTGGCTGCCGCCACGGGAGGTACATCGAGCATGACGCCCAGCTTCAGTGGCGAGCTCGCGTTACAGGGCGCGTCGAACGCCTGGGGATTCGCCTTCAATAGGGCGAGCATCCCCTGATCGCGTGTGACGTCACGATCATGGTAGACCCGCCCCGCAATGCCCCACAAACTGTCGCCGTGGCGGACCGGTCCATAGGTGTCTTGTGCCTCGGCGGGGAGCCCGACAGCAATCAGGGTCGCAGCAAGTAGTAGGGGGGCGAGGCTTCGTGTCTTGTCAATCTTCATCGTGGGCGGTACTGGGTCTGACTGGAACGGTGCAGGGGACGTTCATTGCACGATCGTCGAACGAGGTGGACCGAACGAATATGCCCGATTCAGGAAACGCCGACGCGTGTCGGCTGTCAGGGTGTCCACCGAGGGGACAAACGTCAAGCCTCTTTACCTTCCGCTGTCGAGACCGGGCGCTCGAACGCTGACTTCGACAGCCTCTTCACACTTGACAAGCCCATGATCTTCAACTTTGATGGCGATCCCTGACCGATCAACGAGCTCGTCCCCAACCGCATCGATAGCCACGACATCAAATGTTCCCGGCCACGAGGAACAAGGTTACATGGAAATCGGCGCGGCAACCCTATGAGCGAGCACCAACCCGCGTAAACTACGCATAGACGTTTTCATCAACGACGCACCCGCGTCTTCAACCCGAGGGGTACCAAGCCATGCATTCGAAACACATCCTCCTATCCTCCGTCGCCGCCGTCGCCCTGGGTCTTGCCGGGAGCGCCTTTGCCGAAACCGAGGCGGACGCCGCCGCCGCAGCCGCTACGGAGATCGCCACCGGCGTAGCAGCTGGACAAAAGGAGGCTCAGCAAGCGGCGGACGTCACCGACGAGGCCCAGGCGGACGTGCAAGAGGCCCAAGCCGCCGGTGAGGCGAGCACCGCCGACGCCGTAGATGCCGACCTCGCAACCGAGGAGGCGAATACTACAGCCGCGGACATGATCGAGGCCAAGGAGATAACCAAGGACGTGGAGGAGGAGGCAAAGGTCGACGCCGTCCTCCAGGATTCCAAGACACTGATTGAAGGCCAGTAAAGCCGCCACCGGTCACCGGCGCCGCATCCCGCGGAGCCGGTGACCGGCCCCATCTCTCACTACCGGAACAGACGCAGATACTGCCCGTATCCCTCCTGTTTCAGCTCATCCACGGGAATGAGCCGCAAGGCCGCCGAGTTGATACAGTCGCGCAGTCCGGTCGGCTCGGGGCCATCGTCGAACAGGTGCCCGAGATGGGATCCAAACCCATCAGGAGTGGACAATGGATGAGAGTCTCAGCGTCGTCATAACGCTCCTCAGCTATGTACTGGGCGCCATGATCGCATTCAAGATCTTTGACATCAGGAAGAAGGGAAAGGAGCGAGATCGCAAAGACGACCGGCTTCTGTGGCCGATCCTGCTGGTCGTCGGGCTCGGTGGAGGAAGCCTGATCTCCCTGTTTCTCAAGTCCTTGTTCAGCCTAGACTAGATGCGAGCCCCGAAGTCCGGCATCACAACTCGCCGCAGGTCGACCAACCCCCTTGCGGTAGCGAGGTATGAGCGCAGTCACCCACCCTCGACCTTCCGATGAGACCGATCTCACGCCCGCTCCACAGGAAACGCCAACACCTCGTCGATATGGCTGCTGCCCGTGGAGACCATGAGCAGCCGATCCAGCCCCAGGGCGACACCCGCCGTCTCCGGCATTCCCGCCGCCAGGGCAGCGAGGAATTCCTCGTCCACCGAAACGATATCGAGCCCCGTCGAAGCGCGCTTATTCAGGTCAGCGGCAAAGCGCCTGCGCTGCTCTTCGGGATCCGTGAGCTCCTGGAACCCGTTCGCCAGCTCCATACCCTCCAGGTAGAGCTCGAAGCGCTCGGCTACCGGGACCGGGCCGGGCCGGATGCGTGCCAAGGCCGCCTGACTCGGCGGATAGTCGTAGACGAAATCCAGATGACCGCGGCCCAGACCGAGCTCGATGCGATGGGTGAGCAACAGGTCCAGACAACCGTCGCGATCCAACTCCAGGTCTCGGCAACCCGGGATGTCGTGCACGGCCCTGTGCAGTACTTCCAGATCCGCCGAGAGAGGGTCAAGGCCCAGGCGATCCAAGAACAGCTCCTGGTAGCTCTGGTACCGGGCTTCTAGGCCAGGTCGGTCCAGTGCATGCCGTGTCAGATCCGCCACCTCCACCATCAGGTCTCGGTATCCGAGACCGGGCCGGTACCACTCCAGAAGACTGAACTCGGGGTGGTGCCGGCACCCCCGCTCCCCGTCCCGGAAAACCTTGCAGATCTGGAAGATGGGTCCGCTCCCGGCAGCCAGGAGGCGCTTCATCGGAAGCTCCGGAGAAGTCTGTAGATAAAGCGCCCCGGCCTCTGCGCCCAATTCGGTCAGGCTGGCCCGCAGGCTGCGAAGGGCGGGATCCGTGGTGGCGGCGCGGGAGGCTACAGGCGTCTCCACCTCCATGACAGCGCGCCGCGCGAAAAAGGCTCGGATCCTCCCGAGCAACGCGGCCCGGGCACGCAGCGCGTCGAGCCGGGCGGCGGGCCGCCAGCTCTCCTCGGAGACTCTTCCCGGAGTCACTCTTCCTTGGCGCGGGAGACGTATTCCCCGGAGCGGGTGTCGACCTTGATCAGCTCACCGGTCTGCACGAACAGCGGAACCCGGACCACGGCCCCGGTCTCCAGGGTCGCGGGCTTTCCGCCGCCACCTGAGGTGTCGCCCTTGAGCCCCGGGTCGGTCTCGGTGATCGCAAGCACCACGAAGTTCGGCGGCTCGATGCTCAGTGGGGAGCCGTTCCAGAGGGTGACGCCGCACATGTCCTCCTCCTTGATCCACTTGACCGAATCCCCCATGGCAGCGGCATCCGCGGAGAGCTGCTCGAACGAGTCCGTGTCCATGAAATACCACAACTCTCCGTCGTTGTAGAGGTACTGCATCTGGGTATCATGGACGTCTGCGGCCTCGACCGAATCGCCGGACTTGAAGGTCTTCTCCACCACCCGGCCGGTCTTGAGGTTACGCACGCGCACCCGGTTGAAGGCCTGGCCCTTGCCAGGCTTGACGAACTCGTTCTCGACGATGACGTAGGGGTCACCGTCCAGCATAATCTTGAGGCCACCACGAAACTCGTTGGTGCTGTAACTTGCCATTCAGTCCTCTCCCGCAAAGCGATCGAAAGCCAATAATGGTAGCGCGAAGCCAGGCCGACTGTCAGGCAACGCCCTGGAAGCGAGAGCTGGCCGGGGCGATTACCCGCCCCGAAGAGCTCCTGGATCTCCTGGATCTCGACCCGGAGCTGCTTTCGGCAGCCCACGCTGCCGCGATAACGTTCCGGCTCCTGGTCCCGCGGGGTTACGCGGCGCTCATGACACGGGGTGATCCGCAGGATCCCTTGCTGCGCCAAGTCTTGCCCTTGGGGGACGAGCTCCAGGATCCGCCGGGCTTCTCTACGGACCCAGTTGGCGATCACGCTGCCCTGCGAACACCGGGTCTGCTGCAGAAGTACCAGGGTCGCGCCCTGCTGTTGGTCTCCGGTGCCTGCGCCATGCACTGCCGCTACTGCTTTCGCCGCCACTTTCC
>CAYYHR010000231.1:0-5728 GCA_964471705.1 uncultured Chromatiaceae bacterium | reverse complement strand
ACTGTTTATGTGACAGAATTCTGGTTTTGTGGCTCATTTAAATCACGGACTCAGGGAAATCTCAACCGGCTCGACGGGAAAAAGCGCGCCGCGATTCGGCGTCGGGCCGAGGCATTTAGAGAAGAGCTTGCGGCTGCGCCTGGCTGACGGCTGTGCTTGCCTTGAATCCACTGGTTCGCGGTCATGCCACTGTAGAGGTGAGCCGGGTACACGAGCGTCCCCTGAGGCAGCCGCTGGAGCTTTCCGAATTTGTCGAAACGCCCAGGTTCCGCCACCGATCGAGACGACGTTCCGGAAACCCGCGACGACGAGCCGATCTCCCGCCATCGCTGCCCTGCGGCCTGACTGTTAGGGCAGGCAAAGCGGTCGCACGAAGGAGCTTGTGCTTACAAATCTGGCGAATTGAGATTTCGGCCCCATACAGTCGCTGGTCCGCGCGTCTTTTCGTTCGCTTGTTGTCAGTACCCGCCAAACCTCCGCCGGCTCCTCACCGAGGAGGCCATCTACAACGAAGGGCAAAGAAATCGATAATTATGCTTTCAGTGCAGCAGCTGCAGAAGTCCTACCAGGCCGGCGACACCGAGCAAGTCGTGTTCGACCGGCTCGACCTGGACGTGACGGCCGGACAGGTAGTCGCCCTGCTCGGCGCCAGCGGCAGCGGCAAGACCACGCTGTTGAACCTGCTCAGCGGCATCGACCGTCCGGACGGCGGTCGGGTGCTCATCGCCGGCACCGATGTGCATGCGTTGCAAGAGCCCGGGCGGACCCTGTTCCGACGCCGCCGCATCGGCTTCGTGTTCCAGTTCTTCAACCTGATACCGACGCTCACGGTCGCCGAGAATCTGGCCCTGCCACTGGAGCTGATCGCGACCCCTCCGGCTGCCGTGCGGCAGCGCACGAGCGACCTTCTCGAGGCCGTCGGTCTGCCGCATGCGGCCGGGCGATTTCCGGACACCCTGTCCGGCGGCGAACAGCAGCGTATCGCGGTCGCCCGGGCACTGGCGCATCGCCCGGACCTGTTGCTTGCCGATGAGCCGACCGGCAATCTGGACGACGCAACCGGCGAGTTGGTCACCGCACTGTTGGTGTCTCTCGCTCGCGAGCACGGCACGACTATGCTGATCGTCACCCACAGCGCTTCGGTAGCACAGGCCGCCGACCGGGTGCTGCAACTGCACCAGGGCAGGCTGACGGCCGCCTGATGTCGCTGACCGCGCATCCCCTGCTCGCCCGGTCCGGGCTGCGTTACCTACTGAAGCACCGCTGGCAGGCCGCGCTCGCCCTGATCGGCATCACGCTCGGCGTCGCGGTAGTGCTCGCCGTCGATCTTGCCAACGGCGCCGCCCGACAGTCGTTCGCCGAATCCGCGGCACAGCTGCGCGGAGACGCGACCCATCGTCTGGTCAACCCCGCGGGACAGGTGCCCGAGACCCTCTACACACAACTGTTCACCACGCCAGGACATCCGCCAATGGCTCCGGTGATCAGTGAGCGCATCCGCGTTACCGGCAAGGAAGGTCGATACCGCCTCGTCGGGCTGGACCTGTTCGCCGAGGGCAGTTTCCGTGGCACGCTGGGCCAGGCGATCGAGGGTCAGCCCATGCTCACCGACTGGCTCGCCAGGCCGGGTGCTACGGCCCTCAGTCGCGTTGCCGCCGAGACGCTTGGCGTGTCACTCGGTGACAGCCTGGAGGTGCGCCATCAGGGCCGCGTGCATACCCTGGTGGTGACCGCCATTTATCCCGCGGATGCCCAAAGCACCAGCGACCTGTTGATCGTCGATATCGCCACGGCACAGGCAGTGACTGCCCGACACGACAGTCTCAGCTACGTCGATCTGGTACTCGATACCGGCCAACAGGAATGGCTGGTAGCCCGCTTGCCACCATCCGTGCGTCTGGTCGATGCGCGCGAGCAGGCCGAGGGCATCACCCGTATGTCGGCGGCGTTCGAGCTCAATCTGACGGCGATGAGCCTGCTGGCGCTGCTGGTCGGCATGTTCCTGATCTACAACTCCATGACCTTCGCCATCGTGCAGCGACGCAACCTGCTCGGCCGGCTGCGCGCGCTCGGCGTTACACCGCGCGAGATCGCGCGGCTGATATTCACCGAGGCCCTGGTGCTGGCGTTGATCGGCGTCCTGCTCGGGATCCTGCTCGGGATCCTGCTCGGGCGCGGGCTGACCGGCATCGTCGCGAAAACCATCTCCGCGCTGTACTACGACACCGGCGCAGCCGCTATGCCGGTCACCCCATTCGCGCTGTTCAAGGCCGTGCTCCTCGGTCTGGGCGGCACCCTGCTTGCGACCTGGTTGCCGGCGCGACAGGCGGCATCGACGCCGCCGCTGACGACCCTGTCACGCACGGCCCTGGAGAGCGTGACGCGGCGGCGTCTGCCGCAGGTCGGTGTGCTCGGGATTGCCCTGGTCGCTGTCGGTCTGGTGGTCGCCCTTTACCTGCCCGGTGGAGTCGTAATCGGTTTCGTCGGCCTTTTCCTGTTGCTGGTCGGTGCCGCGATGGCGACGCCTTTGTCGCTAGGATTGGTACCCCGGTCGCTGCGTGGTCTTGCCCTACCAGGCGTCGTACGCATGGCAGTACGCGACCTCGATCGTCATCTGTCGCGTCTGGCGACGGCGACCGCCGCACTGATGGTCGCCCTGGCGGCGAGCGTCGGCGTGGCAATCATGGTCGAGAGCATGCGCAGCTCGGTCGGTGTTTGGCTGGACAGCCTGCTGTCCGCCGACCTGTACGTCTCCGCAGATTATTTCGAGGATGGTGCACCTCTGCCCGCCGGCGCCGTCGCGATGATCCGGGATATGCCGCAGATCGCCTCGTTCAGCCGCTATCGTAACCGCAAGGTCGATATCGCAGGGACGCCGACCGCGGTCATCGCTGCCGACCTGGCGCCACGCTCGCGCGCCGGCTTCCGCTTCGTCGCCGGCGGAGCGCGGACGGCCTGGTCCGGATTCGATGCCGGCGAGGTCCTGATCTCGGAACCGCTCGCCCACCGCCTCGGTGTGACGGCCGGTGACGCGCTGCCGATCCCTACCGAGTCGGGCCCCCGGTCATTTACCGTCGCCGCGGTCTTTCAGGACTATGCCAGTGAACGTGGGCGGGTCTTCATCGCGCTACCAAGGTACCAGGGCCTGTGGGCCGACACGCAGATCGACAGCGTCGCACTGTTTGCGCGCAATCCGAAGAGCGGCGATCTTTATCGCGCGGCGGTCGACCGACTGTCCACGACACACGACCTGAGCTTCACCGCGGCACGCGAGATCTACAGCGAATCCATGCGGATCTTCGATCGCACCTTCCGCATCACCGAGGTGCTGCGTTATCTGTTACTACTGGTCGCCTTGATCGGCGTGTTCAGCGCTCTGATGGCGATCCAGCTCGAACGGCGGCGCGAGTACGCGGTACTGCGCGCGATCGGTTTCACGGGCCGCCAGCTGACCGGTCTGATCCTTTTCCAGTCCGGCATGCTCGGCCTGCTGGCCGGTCTCCTGGCGCTGCCGACCGGAATGGCCATGGCCTGGGTACTGACCGATGCCATCCAGCTGCGTGCCTTCGGCTGGACGATGCAGTATCTGGTCACACCCGAGCCCTTGCTGCTGAGCGTCGCGCTCGGCGTGGTCGCCGCGCTGCTCGCCGGGATCTACCCTGCGTGGCGTGCCAGCCGGCAGGATCCCGCCCCGCAGCTGCGCCAGGACTGACGATGCGAAGACTCACTTTTCTATTTGCCTGTCTGATGATCGCTGCCTGCGAGCAGGCGGTGGAGCAGACCACATCGGGCAGCGGGGTTGCATTGACCGAGCGCATGGCCGCGACCCCGGATCCGGGCTTCGAGCGAGCCTACGCACCGCGTGATTTTCGTTTCCCTGCCGATCACGGGCCGCATGAGACCTTTGCGACCGAGTGGTGGTACTTCACCGGCAACCTGTCCACCGCGCAAGGTCGGTATTTCGGCTATCAGCTGACCCTGTTCCGTGTCGCCTTGAAACCAGGTGCGCCGCCAGTCGACTCGGATTGGCGTGCCCACCAGTTGTACATGGGCCACCTCGCGATAAGCGATCTCGAGCGTCGCAGACACCACAGTGCCGAGCGCTTCAGTCGTGCCGCAGCGGGCCTGGCCGGCGCCCAGATCGAGCCGCTGCGCATCTGGCTGGGCCCCTGGTCGATCAGTGGCGCGCCCGGCACCACCTTCCCGTTGCAGCTGCGCGCAGACACGCCGGAGCTGTCGCTGGCACTCACGCTCCGCGCAGGTCACAAGCCGATGGTGCTGCAAGGTGAGCGCGGACTATCGCGCAAGAGCGCCGCACCCGGTAACGCCTCCCATTACTACTCATTTACGCGTTTGCCGACGGACGGCGTGCTGCACATCCGTGAACAGAGTTTTCAGGTCAGCGGCGCATCCTGGCTCGACCGCGAGTGGTCGAGCTCGGCCCTGGCCGCGGACCAGGCCGGCTGGGACTGGTTTGCGCTGCAGCTCGATGACGGGCGCGAGCTGATGTACTACCAGATGCGGGGAGTCGACGGTCGTCCGCAGCCGTTCAGCAAGGGAGTCCTGGTCGGTCGCGATGGCAGCGTCGAGCCCCTCGCCCAGGGCGATGTCGAGCTGACACCGGTGCGCACATGGCAGTCGGATGATGGAGCCCGCTACCCGGTGCAGTGGACCCTGAGCATCCCGCGCCTCGGACTGCAGCTCGACGTAGAGGCCGCATTCGATGATCAGGAGATGCGGCACACGGTGCGTTACTGGGAAGGGGCCGTCAGGGTCCGCGGCTCGCAGTCGGGGCGAGGCTACCTCGAGCTCAGCGGCTATGCCGCATTGGCGCCGGACGGAGTATCCGATCAAGTGGCGCAAGCGGTCGATCGGCAATGACGGATCTGCGATCGCCCGGAGGGACAGCGCCTGCCCGCAATCATCGAGCGGCTCACAGCCCTCCATACCGACAAAACCCTTGCCCCTCCAGGCGATGCTGGAAGATGCAGCCACGGTTGCCAAGGCCGTCAAGCCGATCAACGACCTCGCGGCGAGCGTGAAACGAGGCGTCGTCGAGGCCGGCATGGTCGGAATGCGCTTCAACAAGATCGTCGTTTCCGACGGGATATCAATGGGCAGCGACGGGATGAGCTATTCGCTCCTGTCGCGTGATTTGATTGCCGACTCGATTGAAACCGTAACGATCCTGCGGCGATCAGGAGTCCCGCAAGAGTCCGGTTGATGGTGGCCACCACCATCAGGCCGCCAGGGCGCAGCAATTCGCCGCAGGCAGATATCCGGACAAATACTAGACATGCTCGATATCCCCAGATCGAGCGCCGCATCGAGCTGCTCACCGGTTAGCAGGGGTGTTAGGCGATTTGGTGCGCGTCATGATGAGCCGTCTCCGAAAGCATCTCCTCGCTAAGACTTGTGGCCACACTCGGTCTTGGCACCGGTTTTCCAACGCGTGGGGAGATGTCCATCCTCGAGGTCGCCGACTGACATATATTGTCCGGATATTAGAGCGTTTGTCATTGACATGTCATGAACGGCTGCTATCTTTGAAGAAACTGAGCAAATTGCTCGGTTTTGCGGGATCGGCAGCCTAGACACAGAGCTGCCGAGTCTCGCTGGATTTCAGCCTACACAATTAGAGGTGACGCCATGACCGCTTTGACCACAGCAGGAATGTCGCTCAGCAGCGAGACTCTCGGGACGACAGCGCGACCGACGGGTATGTCAG
>CAYYHR010000230.1:0-5746 GCA_964471705.1 uncultured Chromatiaceae bacterium | reverse complement strand
CACGGTAATCACTTATCCAAAAGCCCGCGGGCCACCCACTCACGGACCACTTGGCCGCGGACACGAAAATATGAGCACACGGAGACTTACAGATTGGTTACAGATGCGGGATTTTCAGCCTGAAATATGCAGGGTGACTGGATGCCGCCCCGTTCCTGTTTCGAGCAGAGTCGTAAAGTCTGCAGTGGAGTGCGGCTTTCGAGATCGAGACGGGCGGCGCGCTTTGTCTGCGCACTATTTTTCAGACACCGAAGCACAAGATTGTTATTTTCTCATTGCCGAGTCGCTTGGCAGTGTGACGAATTGCCCCTCGCTTATCATAAGAATCTGGCAGGTCTGAAAATAATGCCTGGCCCTAAGCGACACCTATTCCCGGTGGAGAAAAAAACCCGCCTCCCAAGGAGGACAAGGGGGCGGGTGTCCAAGAGGCTGCGACGGTACCGCCGTCGCGTCGGTTTTGGTCGCACGCGAGACCAAAATCTGTTATGGACGCGATTAGACTCGGCAGCATGATCTGGCGATGTTTCTATACATATACTCTGAGTGCCCAGCCGTTGCGTTAGAAACTCAGCCGGCGACATCTCAGCCGGACAAGTCCCGGGTCAGCAGGTCTGTTCTCTTACTCCTTCCACACCTTGAGTCGGTTTGGAGCTTCCACGGATGCCCTATAAACCGTGCCGTCCGTTGCTCTGAACCCCTCGGGCTGTGCGGCCATTACGATGGCTGTTCCGAGGTAGATCTCGCATGGGTGCTCCATCGGAATTTTTTCTAACGTTTGCCAGGTAGTCCAACTACCGCCCGCAGCGGCTGCAAGGGCCTCGGTCATAATGTCCCGTGTCGATGTTATCGTCCAAGCTTCGTCATTCACCACCCTTGGTGTCCAGTCAGGTGAGAATTCCCCACGCGGTGCGGCCATGACCTCATAAATTTTGAAATCGTCGACGCCAAAATCCCTGGTCATCTGTTGAAGCGAGATCGCTTGTCCGACACCGTATCTCTCGACAATGTTTGCAAGTGTTGGGTCCGCCATGGTGTGCCTCATGTTGGTCAAAGATCGGTGAGTGGTTGCTGATTTAGCCCGGCGCCTGACATCTTTCTTTAGCTTGGTGAGGACAGACGCTCAGGTCGTCGGTTACGCGTCCTCGATGTTTATTGCGGCGTATCCGCATGTCGCGATCAGCCTCATTGGCCCACTGTCTTTGGATCTCCTTACGGCCGGCCGAGTTTGCGATCCGATTACCTTTCCCGGAAACCGCGGGCTAACCACCCTCGGGCCACTCGGCTCATGGCAAATTCGAGCACAGGGAGACTTACAGATAGGTTACAGATAAGGCATTTTCAGCTTGAAATGGCACAATCCAGGAGTTAGCTTTTCGCAAGGTCGCGCATGTCCCACACCGCGTCCGAGCAGGTGATTCAACAGGAAGGCGTGCGCCGCTTCCGCCCCGTCTGCCGGAGCACTGGGTCATGGCACAGTTACAGACGCCTTTATCGCAGGACTCCGGCACCCTGGCGAAGCTGAGTCGCCCCTGGCTGCCGGAGGCTTTCCTTCGCGAACGCTTGTTCCTACGCCTGGATGAGCTCGCCGATCGACCTTGTACCTGGGTCGGCGCGCCCGCTGGCTACGGTAAGACGGTGTTGGCGGCGAGCTATGTGGAAGCACGGAGGGCTCCTTGCCTCTGGTACCAGATGGACGAAGACGACGCAGACCCTGCGACCTTCTTCTATTACCTCGGGATTGCGGCAAACCAGCGAGATGCCGGGCCTCCATTGCCGCTGTTGACCCCGGAATACCAGGACAACCTGCCTGCCTTTACCCGCTGCTACGTGCAGGCTTTCGGCCAGCGGCTTCTCCGTCCCTTCGTTCTCCTTTTCGATAATTTCCACTGCGTTCCGAAGGGAGCGATTTTGCACGGCGTGCTGGCAGAAATGCTCGCTTGTCTGCCTACCGGAGTACGTTGTCTGATCACCAGTCGAGGAGAGCCCCCTGCGGAGCTGACTCGGGCGCGCCTACACGGGCAGCTGGCAACGCTTGGAGTCGAAGAGCTGCGACTTACCCTGTCCGAAGCCGAGGGTATGGTCGAGCTGAGCACCGGGAGCCGGCTGACGTCAGCCCAGGTACAGGCGCTTCACGAACAGGTACAGGGCTGGGCCGCAGGCTTGACCCTCCTGTTGCGGCAATCCAGCCCCGTTCGAGCCCTTCTAGAGCCTACGGCTACCGAGCTCATGTTCGATTACTTCGCCGCGGAGGTTTTCGCTCGAGCCGACCCGACTACGCAGAGGTTTCTCCTCGAGACGGCCCTGTTGCCGACGATGACCACCGCCATGGCCGATCGGATGACCGATAGCGAGGTGGCGGATGGACTGCTGAGCGCACTGGTGCAGAGACACTACTTTACCTTCCGCGACCAGTCCCCCGAGCCCCGCTATCGTTACCATGACCTTTTCCGAGCTTTTCTGCTCGAGAGGGGAAGCAAGGCCTTCGGTGACCAGGAGTGCGAGTTGTATCAGCGCCGAGCGGCCGCAATTCTCGAAGCCGATGGAGAGATCGGTGCTGCGGTCGATCTGTGGCAGGCGCTGGGCGACTGGGAGCAAGTCGGCCGCTTGGTGATGTAAGAGGCCGGGACCTTGTTACGGCAAGGCCGAGGCCGATTGGTGGAGGCTTGGCTGACCGGTTGTCCGTCGGCGATTCGAGATAGGTCGCCCTGGCTGCTGTTTTGGCTGGGGCAATGCCGGCTGCCGCAGGATGCCGTCGCCGCCCGCGCCACCTTTGCCCGCGCTTATCGACTCTTCAAGCACGCCGGAGACATGAGGGGTCTCTGGCTGGCCTGGTCGGCCGTAACCGATACCTATATCCTGGCCTGGGACAATTTTCGGGCCGCCGGTGGCTGGCTGGTGGAATTCGAGCGGCTGCGCGCCCGCTACCCGAGCTTCCCCTCGCCAGCCGTCGAAGCGCGTGTTACCTTCGGGGTGCTCAACCTGATGATTCTGGCCCGACCGGGGCATCCGGAATTCGCGGCCTGGGAAGGCAGAGTCGCTCAATTGCTGCAGAGCGATTGCCCGCCGGATCTGTACCTGGTCGCCCTCAACAACCTGCTCTTCCACTACATCTGGAATGTCGGCCAGCGCGGCAAGGCCGCTTGGGCACTGACCAGCCTGCGCGCTGCCCTCGCGCAGGCCCCCCAGGTCGAGTCTGTGCTGCGCTGCGCCCTGTTGTGCTGGGAATTCTGCTACCAGTACTGGTATGAAGGCGATCCCGAGCGCTGCCTCGCCTTGGCGGAGGCCGCTTACAGCACCGCCGTCGAGGAGGGTATCAGCCTCTTCAACAGCCTCGCGTTCTCGGCTTATGTGTATGTCCACCTGAGCGCTGGGAGCCTGGACGAGGGCAGAGCGGCGATCGCACGTTTCGGGCCGATTCTGAATTCCTTCCGACCTCTGGAGCGCGGCCATTACGCCATGCACTGTGGCTGGGAGGCTTGGCTGTCTGGGCGTCTGCCAGAGGCAGAGGAAATGCTTCAGCAAGCCTTGCGGTTTGCCCAAGTCTGCTCGTACCAATCAGAGGGCTTTTGCCATCTTGGCTTGGCACAGGTGAAGGCCAGTAAGGGCGACGGCGCAGCCGCCTTGCGCCATCTTGCCGCTATGCGCCCCTGGATTCGGGCGACCGGCAGTCAGGTCGGAGCCTTCCTGCGCGCTCTGGCCGCTGCCCAGCTCGCCCTGGCCCGGGGTTGGGAAGCTCGCGCGCAGGGACTCTTGCGCTTAGCTTTTGCGCTGGGACTCGCACAAGGGTACGTCTTCTTTCCGCTCTTCAGGGCGGAAGACGTGGTGCGACTCTGCACTTTGGCGCTGCAGGTCGGCATCGAGCTCGAATACGTTCAGGACCTCGTCCGTAAGCGCGGTCTGCTGCCAGATCTTTCTGCTCCGGTGCTTCACCGCTGGCCCTATCACGTCGAGGTATATACGCTGGGAGATTTCGCGCTGGTAGTCGACGATCAGCCTGTCACATTCCGGCGCAAGGCTCAACGCAAGCCATTGGAGCTACTGAAGATCCTGATCGCATGGGGCGGTCGAAACATCGCGCAGGCACGCATCGCCGATGTGCTTTGGCCGGACGCCGATGGCGATGCCGCCCAGCGATCCCTGGCTACCACCCTCCATCGACTGCGCCGACTCCTGAGCCACGAGCAGGCTGTTTACCTGCGGGATGGCCGGCTGTCTCTGGATGAGCGTTATTGCCGGGTCGATGCCTGGAGCCTGGAACACCAAATGGAGCAGGTCCTGACAAGAGTCCGCGAGTCGAGCGAGACGGCTACACCCGTACATCTCGCGAGCCTGACCAACGCGATTCTCTGTGCCTATCGCGGCCCATTCCTGGGACAAGACCCCGAGTCTTGGACGCTGCAGGCACGCAACAGCCTGCGCGACAGGTACCTGAAATGCCTGGATGAGGTCGGTGCCTATTGGGAAGCGAGAGGAGATTGGACGATGGCTCGCACCTGTTTTCCCGAACGACCAGGAGATCCTGCTTCCCGAGGAGCTTGCGCAGTCGAGAGAGTGTCGTCTTGAAGTTGCCCGCCGCCACGTCACCGTCGGCGTCGGGCCAGAGAAGATCACCGAGCTGCTCCTGGCTTACCGATTCGCCCCCCAAGGCCACCAAGGCCTTGAGCAGCTCCATGGGTTTTTGCTGCGGCTTTCTGGTAGCCAGGTAGGGCGCTCCGTCCAATTGCAGCTGCAGAGCACCAAAGGCATACACCTTCACCGGCCAGGGCCATCGTTCAGTGGACTTCATGGTGCGCGGTGCCGGCAGAGCACGGCAGCGAATGACGCGGCGGCAGTACTCCGGTTGTATCCCACAGGAAAGGGCCTCCGCGTAGAGCGCCGTCAGGTCTTCGGGGAGAAAATACAGCGACCCGAGGAACCCCTGGGATTCCGCCAGGGCGAGCGTGATCCGCAGAAGCTCACGTGCCCGCCGGCGCCGGCCCTTCTGAAGGGCGAACTGGGCGAGTGCGAGACCACGGATACAAGGACCGATCCGACTACGGGTGCGTCGCGACCAATGTCCGATTTTGGCGAGATGGCCCAGGGCTTCGGATCCCAGGCCGATGCGATTCGTGATTTGCGCCACCTCCAGGTGGCTCACGACCAGGGTATGCATCTGGTCGAGGCGCTCGATATAGCGAAGCTCCTGACGACCGATCTCCAACGCCTCCAGGAGGCGGCCGCTTACCAGCGCATCCCAGGCGCTTAGCAATAGATAAAGGCCGACGTCGAAGGTTCGCTCCCAATTCAGGGAGTCTCGCATCTTATCGATAGCGAGTCGGGCCTCCTTGATGTGGCTCGTCGAAAAGCGCAGGAGGGCTATTGCGCCATACAGCGTAGCATCGAAGACATGTACGCCTCTCTGTTCACCAAGATCTATGGTCGCCTGCAGGAGCTCCATACAGTGCGCTGCCGAGCCCTCGCCGAAGAGGTAATCGTAGATCGATTCGCCCCAGGTAGTTGCAGCGATCAGGGTCATGGGGGCGACGGACGGTGACTGTTGCGCCGCGTGCAGCGCATCCAGAAGCATTGTGGCCCGCGCAACATCGCCTTCCTTCCAGGTCAGATGTATCAGCAACAGGGTGGCGGCCATGGATTTCTGCTCGGGATTTTCGTTCCCATCCATCAGGCGTGTCAGGCGATCTTCCCAATAGCCAAAAGCCGGATCATCGGGTCTCGTCATCAACATGCAGAGAAAGGCGCCCAACGC
>CAYYHR010000229.1:0-5754 GCA_964471705.1 uncultured Chromatiaceae bacterium | reverse complement strand
CCAAGCCAATCTTCTCTCCGAGGAATACGCTTCCACTTCCTACGCGGCCCTGGCGCCCCTGGCTCAGGCCCGTGTCGAGCTTCAGGCAGGCAGGGCCGACGGCGCCCGCACCGCACTGGAGCAGGCCATCGCCGACTCCCCCGATCCCGGCATCACGAGGATCGCCGCACTGCGCCTGGCCAGACTCATGATCACCGAGAGCGACTTGGCGGCGGCAACCGCCCTGATTGCAAAATACGATGACGGCGGCTTCTCCGGGGCATTCGCCGCCGTCCGCGGTGATATCGCCCAGGCCCAGGGGCGCATCGCCGATGCCCGCGCCGCTTACGAGAAGGCCATCGCCGCCGGGGCGCCGAGCCCCGAGCTTCTGCGGTTGAAGCTCAACAACCTGCCCCCGTCCGGCTGAGTCGCGCGCAAATCGAATGTTCAGATCGTCCCTGGTCTTTTTCAGCCTGTTGTTGCCCCTGTTTTCCCTCGGTGGCTGCAGCTACATACCCTGGCTCGACAAGGAGGAGGACCCGCGCCCGCCGACGGAGCTGGCGGATCTCAGCCCCGAGATCAGCTCCGACGTCATCTGGTCGACCAAAGCCACGGAAGGGGCTGAGGACCGCAGGCTGGATCTGATCCCCGCGATCGATAGGGGCCGCGTCTATGCAGCCGGTGCGGAAGGCCGGGTGGTTGCCATGAGCGTGGACACCGGCAAGGTCCTGTGGACACGCGAGACGGGTCTCGCCTTCAGCGGCGGACCTGAGGTCGACGACAAGCACATCGTTCTGGGGACCAGCGATGGCAGCCTGGTCGCCCTCTCCATGAGCGACGGCACGCCTCTCTGGACTGCCCGCCTGGACAGCGAGATCCTCTCGGTGCCGCGTATCGCGGGGGCCAGCGTCTTCGTCCACGCCACGGACGACAGCATCTACGCCTATGATCTGACCTCCGGCAAGCAGCTCTGGAAGTACAGCTATCCGGCTCCGGTTCTCACCTTGCGGGGCAGCAGCACCCCTGTCGTCGTCGGTGACAGCCTGATCGTCGGCATCTCGGGGGGCAAGCTGGTGAAGCTGGAGCTGAAGACCGGGCTTCCCGTGTGGGAGACCACCGTGACTCCACCGCGTGGGCGCTCGGAGCTCGAGCGCATCGCCGACATCGACGCCAACCCGATCATCGTCGGCGACATCGTCTACGTCGCGACCTACAACGGGGATCTGGCCGCCGTGGACCTGAGCAGCGGTTCCGTCCTGTGGCGGCGGCAGCTCTCCTCCCAGGCGGGGATGACGGAAAACGCCGGCACGCTCTATATCACCGACTCTGATGACATCGTCTGGGCGGCGCGACTGGATGACGGAGCCGGCATCTGGAAGCAGAAGGCCCTGAAATACAGGCGCCTGACCGCGCCAGCGGTGCTCGGCAACCTGGTCGCGGTGGGCGACCTCCAGGGCTATGTGCACTGGCTGGATCGCCGCGACGGGCGCATCCTTGGCCGGGTAAGGGTGGCGAAGGGGCCTATCTCGGGACGGCTCCAGGTAGCGGGAGGCAGGCTGTATGTCTACGACGATGACGGCACCGTCGCAGCCGTCACGGCCGGAACGCCGCCGCCACGACCGGCCGGACAGAGACCGGTACGGGGCGAGGGCAACGAGGACCCGCCGCCCGGCTGAATTCATATGCTCCCGGTCCTCGCCCTGGTGGGCCGCCCCAACGTGGGCAAGTCCAGCCTGTTCAATCGTTTCACCAGGAGCCGGGATGCCCTCGTGGCCGACTCCCCCGGGTTGACGCGCGATCGTCAGTACGGCATCGGCCGCCTCGGCCCCGTGCCCTACGTCTTGGTCGATACGGGAGGGCTGAGCGGTGAAGCGGAGGGCCTGGACGTCCTGACCGAGCATCAGGTCGCGCGTGCCATTGATGAGGCCGATCATCTTCTCTTCCTCGTCGATGCCCGCGACGGCTGTACCGCCGGCGACCTGGACATCGCGGAGCGTCTTCGCCGTACGGGCAAGCCCATTTCCCTGGTGGTCAACAAGGTCGATGGCCTGGATCCGGCGATCGCCACGGCGGAGTTTTCCGCCATCGCCCTCGGCGAGTCCTATCCGATCTCGGCGACCCAGGGGCGTGGCCTGAGATCGCTGATCGAGCGTCTGCTCGAGGACAGGGCCGGGGCAGCACCAGTCACGGCTACACAGGCGGGAGGGGAAAATGGCACCCGGATCGCCGTGGTTGGCAGACCGAACGCCGGTAAGTCCACCCTCATCAACCGGCTGCTCGGCGAGGAGCGGCTGGTGATCTTCGATGCACCGGGCACGACCCGGGACAGCATTGCGGTCCCCTTCGAGCAGGACGGCAGGCCCTACATCCTCGTCGATACGGCCGGGGTACGGCGCCGCGCCAGGGTTCGGGACCCGCTGGAGAAGATCAGCGTCATCAAGACACTCCAAGCCATCGAGGCATGCGACCTGGTCATCCTCGTCCTCGATGCGCGGCAGGGAATCGGCGAGCAGGACGCCACCCTCGCGGCCCATGTCCTGGAGAGCGGACGCGCCCTGGTGGTTGCCGTCAACAAGTGGGACGGGCTCGGCGGCGATGAGCGCAGCAGGCTGCGAGCGGACTACGAGCGTAAGCTGGCATTCCTCGACTTCGCCGCGGTCCACTACATCTCCGCCCTGCACGGCAGCGGCGTCGGTCTCCTGCTTCGGGAGGCGGACCGCGCCGTCGCGAATGCCACCCGCGACCTGAGCACGCCGGATCTCACTCGGCTCCTCGAGGAAGCGGTGCAGGAGCACCAGCCGCCACTGGTGCGCGGGCGCCGCATCAAGTTGCGCTACGCCCATCAGGGGGGACGCAACCCCCCGGTAATCGTGATCCACGGCAACCAGACCGAGGAGGTGCCGGACAGCTACCGGCGCTACCTCGTCAACCGCTTCCGGCGCGGTCTCGATCTCCGTGGCACCCCTCTGCGCATCGAGCTTCGTACGGGGGCCAATCCCTTCCAGGGGCGCCGCAACCGGCTTACTCCCGCCCAGCAGCGAAAGCGGGCCCGTCTCAAGCGTTTTGCGCGCCGCTGACCAGAGGAGTCCGAGACCATGAGCTTTTCGAGGCAACTTGCGATTGGTTTCTGCGGACTCCTCCGGCTCGCGGTCGGCCATCTCGCCGCCGAGGAGCAGGCCTATTTCGCCAGCCCCGACGCCGCGATAGATGTTCTGATCGAGGTTGCCGGTCGCGGATGATCCAGAGGCCGTACGCAGAGTGCTCGGCCCGGAGATCGAGGAGCTCCGCTCAGGCGATCCGGTGGCGGATGCCCGGGAGCGCCAGGCCTTTGCCGAGGCTGCGGTCGAGTCGGCTGAGATCGACGAGTCGGGCGGCGATCGCGCTGTGCTGGTGATCGGGGCAGACGACTGGCCGTTTCCGATCCACCTGGTCAAAGATGCCGCGGTTGGCGCTTCGATACAGAGGCCGGTGCAGACGAGCTCGTGAGCCGGCGCATCGGGAGCAACGAGCTGACCACCATCGATGTGCTGCTCGAGTTGGTGGAGGCGGAGCACGAGTACCAGGCCTTCGACCGGGACGGAGGTATCTGTTTCGTCTGCTCGACGCACAGGGCGCCGGCGCACCGGGCGGCGAGAAAGGCTACCGTGACGCTCAGGGCCGGCTGGTCGGCGGCTTCGCGATACTGGCCTACCGCGTCCAGTACGGAGTGTCGGGCATCATGACTTTCGTCCTCGACCAGTCCGGGATGCTGTTCCAGAAGGATCTGGGGGAGGAGACCGCGGCCAAGGCACAAGCGATCACCCGTTTCGACCCGGACAAGCGCTGGACGCCGGTGCGCGCGTGAAACAGCGGCGCGATTGTTGCGCCAGCAGAAGACAACTTATTGTTATTCAGATAGTTATTTGTTCCGTTAGTAACTTCTCAAAAAGTAGTGGCAACCATGTCAATGTGCTAGGCGGATAAGTTAGAATGATTTGCAAGAGTTCTCTGTAGTCTTCTGTCTTGTTGGTTACATGCCTGATCGTAGTCCACTGCCGAACATCCCCGAGTGGCAGTGCACGCCGTTGGTGGAGCAGTTGCTGGAACTGGTCGAGTCTCTGCTCGAGAAGAACCGCGAGCAGGCAGAGCATATCCAGCAGTTGCGCGATGAGATTGCCGTCCTCAAGGGACAGAAGGCAAAACCGAAGTTCAAGCCGAGCGGAATGGATAGCGAAACAGATGGGAATACCAACAGCGACGACAATGGCGGCGCTAACGGGTCCGCAGGCGGGCGGGGCAAGCGTGGCGGATCATCCAAGCGCAGCAAGACGCAACATCTGAGGATTCACGAGACGCTCGAGGTTGCGCCGAAGTGGCCGGTTCCGGCGGGCTCGCGCTTCAAGGGCTATCGCGACTTTATCGTGCAGGACCTGCGCATCCAGCCCCACAACACCCGCTATCGCCTGGAGGTCTGGCAGACGCCGGACGGCGAGCGCCTGCTCGGGGAGTTACCGGCGGAGCTCAACGGCGGGCACTTCGGGGCGGAGCTGCGTCGCTACATGCTCTACCAGCACCACCACTGTCATGTCACCCAGCCGTTGCTGCACGAGCAATTGCGCGAGTGGGGAATTGACCTCTCGGTGGGGCAGGTCAATGCCTTGCTCAGCGGTGCCAACGACGAGTTTCTGGTGGAAAAAGACCAGCTGTTGGTCACCGGATTGCAGGTCAGCGGCTACATCACGGTCGACGATTCCGGAGCGCGCCATCAGGGAGAGAACGGCTATGTGACGCAGATCGGCAACGACTGGTTTGCCTGGTTCGCGAGCACCGGCAGCAAGAGTCGGATCAATTTTCTCCAGCTACTGCACGCTGGCAACATCACCTATACCCTCAACGTCCATGCCCTGTCCTATCTGCACGAGGAGCGTCTGCCCAAGGAGGCGCTACGCCGCCTGCAGGCGCATACGCATACGACGATTGGCGAAGTCGCCTGCTGGGAGGAGCATCTCGATGCCCTGGGGATCGAGCGCGAGCGCCATCGGCGCATCGCAACCGAAGGCGCGCTGCTCGGCGGGCTGATCGAGAAGGGCTTCTCGCTCGATCTGGCGATCGTCAGCGACGGAGCGGGACAGTTCGCCGTCCTGCTCCATGCCCTGTGCTGGGTACATGCCGAGCGACTGGTGCACAAGCTCATCGCACTGAACGATCGCCACCGCCAGGACCAGGAGCGGGTACGTGGCGAGATCTGGGAGCTCTATGCCGACCTCAAGGCCTATCGGCGCAATCCCGATCCGAAGCTGGCCCCCGAACTGACAGCGCGCTTCGATGCTATCTTCACCCAACGCACTTCCTTTGCCACCCTCAACCAGACCCTCAAGCGGCTGCACGCGCACAAGGAGGAGTTGCTGCTGGTGCTCAAGCGCCCGGACATCGTCCTGCACACCAACGGCAGCGAAGGCGACATCCGCGGCTACGTGAAGTGGCGCAAGATCAGCGGCGGCACCCGCAGTAATCTGGGCAAACGCTGTCGCGACGGCTTTGCCAGCCTAAAGAAGACCTGCCGCAAGCTCGGCATCTCCTTCTGGGATTATCTGGGTGACCGCATCGGACGGCACGGAAACATCGCGCCATTGCCCGAGATCATCCGCGAGCGCGCCGCAAGCACAGTGCCCTGAGTTATTGAGAAGTTACTTCCGTTACTCGATGCGGAAGTACCTTTGGGAACACTCCCTGACCGGGTCGCCACGCCGCCTTTTCCGTTATGCAAAAAAAACGCACGTCCGAATTCTCGGACGT
>CAYYHR010000228.1:0-5805 GCA_964471705.1 uncultured Chromatiaceae bacterium | reverse complement strand
ACCTCAGACTGTTCCAAGCCGGCGGGATCAAGAAACTGACGGAACTGAACTTCTATGCACCGGTAAGCGAACTGGAGCGCCATCGCTATCAACTCGAGACCTATTTCCGCGAACATTCGCCCGCAACGCTCAACGAGGCGGCAGCGAAAATTGAGGAACTGACCGGACGCAAGCGCAGCCCAAGCGCCGTAGGTCGGTTCCTCAACGCGCTTGGCATGGCGCCGCGACGCGTCGGAACCATCCCCTCGAAAGCCGATCCGGAAAAGCAGGAACACTTTCGAGTCAACGAGTTGGAGCCACGACTCGAACAAGCCAGGCAGGGAAAACGCGCTATTTTTTTGTCGATGCTGCTCACTTCGTGCTGGGTGCCTTTCTCGGGATTCTGTGGTCATTTTCCCGTCTCTTTGTGAAGGCATCCGCCGGGAGGCGACGGTTCAATGTGCTTGGTGTGTTGAATGCGATCACACATGAGCTGGTGATGATCACGAACGATACCTACATTACGGCGGACAGTGTCTGCGAACTGTTGCGGCGCATTGCGAAGCTGAATCTTGGCATGCCCATCACGCTGGTGTTGGACAATGCCCGCTATCAGAAGTGCAACATCGTGACCGCATTGGCTTTGCAGCTCAATATAGAGCTGCTTTATCTCCCCACTTATTCACCGAACTTAAACCTCATCGAAAGGCTCTGGAAATTCGTCAAGAAAAAGGTCCTTTACTCGAAATACTACGCCAATTTCTCCGACTTCCGAAACGCCATTACCGATTGCCTTAACCAAACACACAACGCACAAGGAGGAGTTGGACTCTTTGCTCACGCTGAACTTTCAGTCATTCAAGAAATGTGAGTTTGTGTCTATATGAGGTATAGCGGCCATTATGTAGAGCGCTACATAATGGCCGAACGCGGTCCATTGCCCGGAGGAGAGAGGCGAGTTACCGGACACCTTGGAAGGCCCTCTCTGGGCCGCAGGCCGTACATCCCGAGCAAAAATACGTCCCTCTGACGTCCTCGAAACCGTCACGGTCCGTAGATATTGCGCACAAGATCGGAGAACCAGGACGGTCTGACAAGAACGACGTAGATGAGCACCAGCGCGATGATAGGTAAGCCGGGGATCACCGCATCGAGAATACCCAAAAGGATGATGCCGAGGAGGGTCTTTGCCTTCGTGCTCATGATCCGTCGGCTTGCCTCGCCGGATGTGGTCCAGAGCGGTACCTCACTCTTCGCCAGGCGGGTCAGATCTCCGTATGCTCAGCGATCTCAAGCGCGTCGTCCACCGATCCATCCTCCTCGAGGTCTGACGCCCAGCCCGCCCAGACAATTTATCGAGGACGTATTACAATATTGGAATGTTAGGGGTGCGCGCACCCCCGCAAGAGGAGGTAACACCATGACGAAGCAAGCGATTGTGGCTGCCGGGATGGCGGTGACGATGGGACTGAGCGGCGTTGCGGTGACGGACGTTGCCCGCGCCGACGGCATCTTCAGCGGCATGAATCCGTTCAACTGGTTCTCCGACGGAGACCACGACTACTATCGAGATCGCTGGTACCGCCCCCACCGCTGGTACGGCCCATACAGGTGGGGGAACCCCTACGCCTGGAACGGGCCATGGGGCTACCCCGGTTACGGCCGGTTCCCGACGGTGGTCGTGATCCGCGGCGAATCCTCGGAAAGTTCTAACAAGGTGGCCGCGGCACCTCTTCCCGAATAGGCCGCCTCACCCTTCAGCTGCACGTTCGAGCAAACGTGTCCCACCTGTACTCGTGAGGACGTGCTTGGGCACGTCCTCTCCTTACAGGAGCTGTCCACTTGTCGGGACGGCCACAAATCCGCCGAGCCACCACCGTGGCGCCTCCCTGCCACCTAAAGGCGGAAAGAACGTCGGATCGCACAAAAAACCCCGGCGCTTGGCCGGGGTCATGCCGCTCGGTTCAAGGAACGTTCAATTGCTCAGATACCACCTTCCCTCCAGGCACGAGGAGGAGAACCGGAGGATAAGCGCTTGACATCCAGGCCCCCACCTTGCTCTCCATACTTCTAGAAAGATAGCGCAACTGTAGAAAAATGCAAGGATAAATTAGCGGACAACCATCCGAAGAAGTTCCCTCAACTTAGCGTACTTACCGAAGTACGAATTCACAGAACGTCGCAATACAGAAAAGCGTAAATACGACGCAACACATCCCCTGCCTTACAGGCACTGTCCACTTGTCGGCACTCCCTCGAAGCACTCGACAAGTCTTGCGGAAGTGCTTTGGCACTTCCTCACCCTGTCAACCCCCCTATTTGCTCCCTGCTCCTGGCGCGAAGCGCAAGCCCAAACAAAAACGGAGACCCGCAGGTCCTCGTCTCTCACGCCAGGAATCCTTCCCGTCTACTTCGTGTGCACCACGATCACGGCGATCAGGTCACTGAACCACACCCGCTTCAGTCGCCCTCTAGCAGGGTTGGCTTAGTCACCAAGATGTGCCCAGACCCGTCAATGTCCCCAGTAATCTCCTCGAGAATCCCGGAAGCGTAAATGTCCGCTCGTATTGCATCCCGCTTGTCAGCCAATCTCGCTTGAAGCGCTCGAGCGGCCACAATGGAGGCAGCACGTTTCATGCTCCAGATGATTTCTTCTTGCCAGATCGCTTGCTCGTCTTCGTAGCGGTCGGCTTGGACGAGGCCTTTTCAGGCGCAGCCAAAGCGGATTCCTCAAGGGGTGCAGCGGGGGGTTCCTGAGCGGCCTTCTCGGCGGGAGCAACGGGGGTAACCTGATAGAAGACCTTGAGAGATTCGAGGACGCCTCCAAGGTAGGCTTCCATGCCTTCCGACCAGGTGCGGGTGTTCTGCTAGATGGTCTTCACGAAATCTTCCCACTCCGCATGGCCCCAGACACCCTTCTGTCGCTTGATGAAAGCCATGCTTTCGTTGAGCACGGTGTTCATAGCCTCCTCGATTTCCTCGCTTGAGGAGACTGCCGCATGATACTCCTTCATGGCCTCCAGCAACTCGCCGAGCTTCGAGTGCATCTCGTCGGAGACCTCGATATCCTGCTGCCGCACACGCGACAGGAAATCGATCCAGGCCTTGTGGTCCCACATGCCTTTTTGTGACGTGACGAAGTCGGATGCCAGTCTTGTCAGCTCTTCGAACGGGACTGATCTCGTTGTCGCCATGAAAGACTCCTTATAATGAAGGTTTGCATACAAGCGTCTGTGTTTCTTGCATTCTTGCCGAAGAGACCACCTTGGCCGATGCCGGGTCAACCGACCGGTCGAGCGTAGCCTTCCAAGAAAGGCGGCTTGCTCTGCCCTTGCCGAATGACATTTGTTGGTTCGTCGTTTTACCACGAAAAACCCTCCATCGGCGTCGTTGTAGAGTTTTTCTTCCGTAATTGATTCTTGTCAATGGTTCGACGGCATTCTTCTGGCGCCGGTCTACACTTTAGAGGTGGGAAGAAGCGGATAGGGGGGGCTGTGTCATCCTGCGACGGCGCTGTGTAGGAAGAGTGTCGGCAACAGCTGCAAAAATCTGCCACGGAACGATCTTGAAAAGCTGAGGCTGTTCGATCCGAGCAGCAAGACCCCGGCCAGGCGCTGGGGCCTTTTCCTTGCGGGGATGTTGCGCGAGAAGAAGCCACGAGAGCGATACCGGTTGGCTTCTGCTCAACCCGGGCAAAGGAGGCTGTCGGGTGCCTTTACGGATCTTTTCGGAGAAGCAAATGCCGCTCGCCCCGCATCAGAAGAGCTGGCCGGACATCGACGTCTCGCCCACGGTGCCGAAGGAGTTTGCCCAATTCCGCCCCCTGATCGCGGATGCCCTGGTGTTTTTCCTTCAGCATCTATCGGAGCCTCGGTTAACCGAGCTCGTCGCCAGACAATGTGACTTACCGGCGGATGCGAGTGCCGAGCAGCGACTGGCCAACCTGATCACCCAATGCCCGACCTTGCACAAGCTCGGCCAAGTCGTCGCACGGGATCGGCGACTCTCACCGGAGCTGCGAAGACGTCTACAAACCCTCGAGACGATGGAGCCTACGACGCCGGTCACCGTCGTTAAAGAGATCATCGAGCGGGAATTGGGAAAGGAATGCACCTGCGCCCTCCGCATCGACTCCCAAGCGTTGGCAGAGGCAAGTGTGGCGGTGGTGATCCCCTTTTCTTCGGACGAGTCACCGGATAACGGGCCAGGCAACGGGGTTCTGAAGGTACTCAAGCCGAATATCATCGAACGGTTGGGGGGAGAGCTGGAGATCTGGTCGGACCTGGCAGCGTTCGTGGACGAGCGCTGTGCGTGCGATGGTCTGCCTTTGTTGCGCTGCACGGAGATTTTCCAGACGGTACGCGAGCTGCTTGCAAACGAGGTGCGGCTTGATCTCGAGCAGTTGCATCTCAAGGAAGCCGCGCAGTTCTATGCCGGTTCGCAAAAGATCCAGATCCCTGTCCTGTTACCTTACTCGACGCCGCGGATCACTGCCATGGAACGGGTCTTTGGCACCCGGGTTACCAACACCGAGCATCTCGCCGACCGTGCGCGCAAGGAGCTGGCAGGTCTGGTGCTCAAGGAGCTCGTGGCCAAACCGATCTGGAACACCGAGCCGCAGGCCATCTTTCACGCCGACCCCCATGCCGGAAACCTGTTTTATACGGACGACGGCCGTCTGGCGATCCTGGACTGGAGCCTCGCCGGATACCTGGACAAGACCGAGCGCGAACAGACAGCGCAGATCGTGCTCGGGGCCCTGAACCTCGATGCCAACCGGATTCTGCGGGCCATCGCGGCAATGGCCATCGAGCTGCCAAATGAAACCGCCCTGCGCGAGGTGGTCGCTCGGGCCGTAGCTACGCTCTATCGGAGCAAGGCACCGGGTCTGCAATGGCTTCTTGATCTCCTAGGCGATGCGACGTTCAAGGCAGGGGTGCTGTTCGGCCAAGACCTGGTTCTATTTCGCAAATCCGTTCTGACCCTGGAGGGTGTGGCTGCCGATGTCTCCGAGGAACTCTCTCTGGGAGAGGTGCTGCCCCTTTCCGGGGCATTGGTGCTTCTGCGCGAGTGGGCCAGACGTTGTGTTGCCTCGTCAATGTCCCGTGACTTCGGCACTCACGTCTCAAACATGGATCTTTTGTCCCTCTACTTCGCCGCACCGTCGGCTATGACGAGGTTCTGCACCGACCGGCTCTTTCGACCGAGCAACAGGATCCAGTAGCGGGCGCTTGGCGTATGGCTCCTTTGCAGATTACGGGTTGAGCTGAGACACCTCGCTCGCGAGAAGGAGGCGCAACGAAAAGGAATTGTCGCTGCCCATTCCCCCCCTTCACGCCACGCATCCCCGCCTTTGTCAAGTGCGCTACTCCCTTCCATCCCCTCCTGAAGTAAGACTTCACCCCTGGAATACCAAGCTCCTCCCTGACGTGCGGGGCATGTCAGCTCCACAAACAAAAACCCCGAGCACTGCCCGGGGTCGTCGTAGCCGCTTTCCTTACAGGAGCTGTCCACTCACTGGCTCGTTTGCTTCACCATCTCGCCCCTCGCCTCAATGAGTCTTGCAGACGTGCGGGCACGTCCTTACCCCTTGCGCACCGGTATCAATTGTTTTTTGCGCACGCCCCACGAGGCACAACGCACTAAACAAAGCTAGCATGAAATCCCTAAGTACATTGCCGAATCTATTGACCGCAATCAACCACCACGCAGAAACTTCCTCAATACAAAACATAACCAGGGTACTTTCGTAATACCCCAAATACCGAATAACCGAAATACGACGCAACACATACCGTCCTTTGTCAAGTTCGCTACTCCCTGCCT
>CAYYHR010000227.1:4559-5833 GCA_964471705.1 uncultured Chromatiaceae bacterium | reverse complement strand
ACGGGAAGCTCATACCTCCCGATAGATCTGCCCACCTTCTTTCAGAAACTCGGCGGACTTCTCCTTCATCCCCTTATCCACAGCAATCTCTACGTCCTCGATCCGGTGGGACTCGGCGTAGTCACGCACGTCCCGGGTGATCTTCCTGGCACAGAGTGGTTGCCACCCTCAGCGGCGGCCCGCGGGAGCTCATCTGGCACGACGTCAACGGCTTTCTCGTGGACACGGGCCCGGCCGACCTCGCCCACGGCATCGGCTCGCTCCTCGCCGATCACGACCACTGCCGCGCCCTGGGTGCGAACGGGCGCAGGGCCGTGGAGGAAGAGTACAACTGGGACAAGGTCGCCCAGTACACCGAGGTTGTCATCAACGCGGCCTCGAGCACCTGACCGACTTCCCCCTCCGTCCGCTTCGGGGCCGACGAGGCTCAAGACGCACAGCCCGCGATTCCGGGCCGCGAAGGTCCTGCGGAATCCGTCAGTCGTCGAAAAGAAGCTTCTCGCGCACACCGAGCTCGGCGGCTACGTGGCGCGCCACGGTCTGATTGAGCCAGTTCGGCTGATGGGCATCCGAGCCGATCACGAACTGGAAGCGGCGGACGAAGGGACCGTAGTAGGAACGCCAGTCGCAGCGCCAGACGTAGCGATTGTTGAGCTCGATCAGGCACTCCGGCGGGACCCGGTCCAGGTCGGTGCCCAAGGCGTTGGGGTGGGCCACGATCAACGGCTGGTCCGTCTCCAGAAGTCGGTCGAGGGCCTTGTAGTCGGCGTCCCGATCGTAGCAGTGGAAGATGCGATAGTCCGCATCGGCAGCCATCGCCGCCGATACCCACGGGTGGCCATCGATCTCCATGCCGACTTTGAGCCCGGCACTGCGGACCTCGCGCGCATATTCCTCGAAGCGATCTTCACCCACCAGCTCGAAGTGGTCGCTGATGCCGAGAATCCGTGCATGCCGAATCTCGGCAATGAGACCGATCGTCTGCTCGGCAACGATGGCGCCGTCCCCGTCGGACCAAGTGGAGTGGACGTGAAGATCTTGCGGCAGCATGGTGAGCCCCCCGAGCTCGCGGACATGGATCACGGAAGATTGCCACAACAAGGTAGCAGAGCGGTTACGGCCCGATGAAGCGGTCCGACCCCGGATGCCGCGAGAACAGAGAAATCAATCCCGAGCTTTGGCCGCGATCACCGCGCAGACCGAGATCGACCGGATCGACCCGGGCCGCAAGGTTCTCGCAGTCATGGGAAACGCCGGCTTCCTCGGTTTGGACG
>CAYYHR010000227.1:0-4459 GCA_964471705.1 uncultured Chromatiaceae bacterium | reverse complement strand
GTACGCAGGAGAGCGTTCGCGGGATGTTTTCGCTGGTGGAACGCTTCGAGCTCAGCATTTCCGGAGGATTTTTCCGCCACGACGGCGCACGCCTACCCTGGCAACCAGACCAGTGGATCTGCGCGATAACCGATACCAAATAGACTCGCTAAGCTTCTTTGGCAGCCCCAAAAGCTTTCAGTGCGGCAGGGAATCCCGAGAGCCCTGTGGCCAGCACGATGGCATGGTTGATCTCCTCGTCACTGGCTCCGGCCTTTCTGGCTTGAGAGATGTGGGCAACCAGCCCCCCTTCATGCTCCATAGCCACGGAAATCGCGATTCGTATCAGCTCCGCAGTCTTTCGATCCAAAGGGCCTCCTTGGTCGCAGGCTGTCTTGAGCTCCGTGTACGCTTTCCAGATAGCCGGAAACTGTTCTTGAAAATCGTCGAGAAGCTGAGCCATGTGACTCTCCGTTTGCCTTGTGTGTGGGAATCGCTCAACGTAAAAATAGTCCATGCATGACGCAACTGCCAATGCCTGTCCACCCGGCAAGTCTCGGGGTGATGGTACTGACAAGATCCCATATCGGAGGAACAGGATGAAAACCGTCTCGAAGATCAACACCTCCGCCGGAGCGGCAGCCGCGGCGCTTGTGCTTATGCTGCAGCCCTGCGGAAGCTCGGGCAGCACCCCGCCGGCGGGCTCGCAGAACAATCCCGGAAATCATTCCGCTGTCGCCATCACCCAGGCGATGATCGACGCGGCCGTCGCGAAGCTCGACGGCATCGCCGAAGACGCCATGCGTCGCAGCGGTGTACCCGGCATGGCGATCGCCGTGGTCCACAATGACAAAACGGTTTTTTCCAAAGGCTACGGGGTCCGCAGTCTTGCATCGCTGCAGCCGGTAGATACGCACACCGTGTTCCAGCTGGCCTCCGTTTCCAAGTCGGTCGGCGCAACCGTCGTCGCCGGCGTCGTCGGGGACGGCAAGGTTGCGTGGAACGACCCGGTGAGGAAATACCGCCCGGATTTTGCGCTGGGCGACCCATACGTCACCGAAAACGTCACCATCGCTGATCTGTACAGCCATCGCAGCGGTCTGCCCGATCATGCGGGCGATCTGCTCGAAGACATCGGCTACGGACGAGATGCCGTGCTGTCGCGATTGCACTACTATCCGCTGGAGCCGTTTCGCACGAACGAGCGCTACACGAACTTCGGGTTGACCGCCGCTGCCGAAGCCGTCTCCGCCGCCGTTGGTACCTCCTGGGAGACGCTGAGCAAAACCAGGCTTTATGAGCGCATCGGCATGGACGACACCTCCTCGACCTTTGCGGATTTCATGGCACGCCGGAACAAAGCGCTGGGCCACGTCAAGCAAAACGGCGTGTGGGTACCGACACCGCAGCAGCGCAATCCGGATGCGCAGTCGCCCGCCGGCGGCGTGAGCTCAAGCGTCTCCGATATGGCGAAATGGATGCGTCTTCTGCTGAGCGCCGGAACCTTCGAAGGGAAGCCGGTCGTCGATTCGCAGGCCCTTTTTACGGCAATGACCCTGCACTCCTTTCCCGAAACCTCTGTGCCAGACGGAGTACAGTCCGGCCTGCCCGACAACCGGCCCAGCATGTACGGCCTGGGCATCGGGATCGGCATCGATGCCGCCGGGAGGGTGCGTTACAACCATTCAGGAGGATTTCTGTTGGGCGCATCAACCGTCTACGTCCTGCTGCCGAGCGAGCACCTCGGCATCGTCGTGCTGACGAACGGCTCGATGTACGGCATTCCCGAAGCCGTCGCCGCATCTTTCATGGATCAGGTCGAAACGGGATCGGAGTCCTTTGACTGGCTGACGGCCTATGGACAGAAATTTGCCCGCGATCACGTCAATCCGAGCCGGCTGGCGGACAAGACCCCTCCGGAAAACCCAGCGCCAGCGCTGCTCTTTGCGGAATATGCCGGAACCTATGCCAGCGATCTATATGGCCCGGCTGAGGTCACCGTGGAAGCGAACGGCTCTCTGACGCTCGCGCTGGGCCCCGTTCCCGAGCGTTTCACGCTGACACACTGGGACGACAATACGTTCGCCTATACGCCGATCAGCGAAAATGCACTGGGCATCTCCGCGGTCGATTTCAACGTCAACGACGGCAGCATCACCGCCGTGACAATCGAGAATCTCAACGAGTACCATCAGGGCACTTTCGTCAAACAATAACGTGAGTATGCCGGAGAGCAGAACGCGGCCGATCGCGTTCTGTATGAAGCGGCAGAGGAGAAGGCCAAGGCGGAGCGGCGGGGACTATGGGCCGTTCCGCATCCTGTCCTGCCTTGGGAGTAGCGGAAGAAGAAGCGAGCCGGACAATGAAAACAGCGATTCTGTCGCTCCTGATCCTCCTTTCGGCGTGTGCGACGAAAGGCCCACCTGATGACAGCGACGAAGACTCGACAGGGCCGACGATCTACGGACAGATCTCTCTGCTCGCGGGGAAGGTGTCCGCTAGAGGGGTCAGGCAATGACCGATGATGCAGCGAACCCGCCAAAAACACCGCACTTCGAGCTCGCTGTGCATGAGCCACTGAGCGAGCGATTGGAGATGATCCGAGTCATCAGCAACCGGCTATGCATCGCTTTAGCGGCGTTACTCACGGTCCTGATTGCCGGAGCCTACCTGGTCTCGGCCGGCCGAGGCGATGCCGTCGGCGCTACCAGTTGGATGGTGCTGATAACTGGTATCCTTGGTGGCTTCATCGGCCTGCAGAGACGCTTAAAGGCAATGGAGCACGATGACTTGCTGCTGCTCGCGCGTTCCTGGGTGTATGTTTTACTGTCGCCGCTCGTCGGTGGAATTCTGTCGCTTTTGCTGTTCATTCTGTTCATCTCGGGCCTCGTAGAGGGCGATCTATTTCCAAAGTTCGCCGCCGATGCTTTGAGTATCGATGGGGGAAATCAATTTCCACAGTGCGCTACTGACGCCTCGGGCAGCGATGCGGGGGACAGTCTGATGAAGCTTGTCCAGATCCATGCGGTCGGCTACGAAGACTATGCCAAGCTGGTGTTCTGGTGCTTCCTAGCCGGATATTCCGAGAAGTTCGTTACCAACATTATCAGCCGTTTTGAATCCGGCACCTCGGAAGAAGGGAATCCGACAAGAGAGCACGGTCAACAACCATAGCGAAGGTGTTCCTGGGCGTCCGCAGTAGGCGTCCGATCTTTTCACAAGCTCTCAGCGGCAACATCCGCTGGGATTCATCGACAACAAACCAGGAAGACCGGGATGGAGCCGTCCAAAGCCAACCCACAGAAACCCTTTTCCCAATCCTGCGAAGAGAACAAGGAGCCGATCCTGCACGTCATCGGACCTCTGTTCGCCGGTGCACGAACCCTACTGGAGATCGGCAGCGGAACCGGTCAGCACGCAGTGTACTTTGCTGCTGCCATGCCGCATCTGCGCTGGCAGGCTAGCGACCGCCGCGAGAATCTGGCAGGGATTCGACTGTGGAGAGAGGAAGCGGACCTCGCCAACCTACTGCCGCCGCTGCAGGTGGACGTCATCGGTGATGCCTGGCCGGAGCAGATCTACGACGGTGTGTTCAGCGCCAACACAGCGCACATCATGTCTTGGGACGAGGTGCAGGCCATGTTTACCGGGGTGGCGCGGGTATTGCGCCCGGGCGGCTTTTTCGCTCTCTACGGCCCCTTCAACTACGGCGGACGCTACACCAGCCACAGCAATGCGCGCTTCGACGCCTGGCTGAAGGCCCAAGACCCACGCAGCAGTATCAAGGACTTCGATGCCCTGGACGCCTTGGCGCAGAGGCTGGGACTGCTGTTGGCGGCCGACCACACGATGCCGGTGAACAACCGCACCCTGGTGTGGAGCCGGGGATGAGCTCGAGGATCCACTCGCTACCAGGGATTTCGTCATTGCGCTCCGGGCTCGAATCGTCAAAGATCGAGCAATGACGAGACCCTCATCGCTGTTCCCTCCATGATAGACAACTCGAAGACTCCCTATGAGCAGCTCGGCGGTGAAGCGGCAGTGCGGGCCATCGTGGAACGCTTCTACGACCTGATGGATTCCATGCCACAGGCCAGCGGTATCCGCGCATTGCACGCTCAGAGCCTGCGAGGCTCGCGCGAGAAGCTGTTCCTGTTTTTGTCCGGCTGGCTCGGCGGCCCGGATCTCTACCAACAGAAGTACGGCCATCCGTTCCTCAGGCGCCGACACCTGCCGTTTCCAATCGGTACCGCCGAGCGCGATCAGTGGCTACTGTGCATGGGACAGGCCCTCGACGAGACCGAGATGCCACAGGCTTTGCGGGCACATCTGAAACAGGCCTTCTTTCAAGTCGCCGACCACATGCGCAATCGCCCGGAGCCCGGAGCGAGCGGCGGTGTGCGAATCGTTGCCGGCCCCGTGGACGTCGAAGGCTGAGAGCTTGTGAAAAATTCGGACGCCGTAGCGAGGGCGTCTCTGG
>CAYYHR010000226.1:0-5854 GCA_964471705.1 uncultured Chromatiaceae bacterium | reverse complement strand
AGTACGCTCGATAGAAACGGTCGAGAAACAGGACAGTATCGGTCTCCGGGATCTCCCACAGGCTCATCGCAAGGGTCGGCGCTCCCGCGAAGGTGAAGGCTCGGCTCAGCCCAATCACGCCGTCCGCTCCGATACGTCCGCGGCCGGTCTCGCAACCGGCAAGGATTGCAAGCTTGGCGTGCAAATCGAGCCCATAGACATCCCTGAGCGTCAGTGGCGCACCGGCCATGGCGATGTAGGAACCCCGATCATCGCCTGGTATATCGCTCGCCTTGGCGTGGGTGACAAAGGTAAGGACCCCCGCTTGCGAAGCTGTGGCGAGGACGTTCTCCCACGTAGCCTCGGCCCCAGAAAACACCTGCCGCGGCGCGCTTTCCGGATAGCTCGCCGTCAAGACATCCTTGAGTGTTGTACGCATCTCCGCGCTCTTACTGAACGGCTTCAATCCGCTGTACTCGATACCTACGGGATCCCAGAAGGTGACGAAGTCGCGTTGGTTCATCTCTGCCGCGCGACGCGCGTTCTGCTGAGTGAAGCGCATCATGCCGATGGAGGTCAGATAGGCCAAGGGGTGGTCTTCGATTAGGTAGCGCAGGCCACCGAGGTCATTCACAGGGGTCGTGATCAGCGCACCAAAGGGGATCTGGAAGAGCTCGGCGTCCGGAATGATGGTCACTACCGCCTCGGGATCGGTCGGTAAGAGATGGGCGATCGGTGCAACGAGACGCTGGTATAGATCGTGAAGCAGGTTGGCAAAGGCCTGGGCCGACCCATCGCCTATCGAAATGCCGTCACGGGTTACAAAGGACTGGAAATCGTCAGCATAGGTCTTAAGGTCACATGCGGAGACATCGAGTTCGCGCGCCTCGATCCCACGACACTGACAGCTTTTGATCTCTTGCTTGTCCCATTGGGACTGGCCTTCGGCGACTGTGCGGAGTTCCTGCAAGACGTCGTAGTAGGGGTCGTCTTGCGTTGCCACTTTCTGTATCACGGGTGCGCGCTCGCAGGTACATGAAAGTTGTGCAGCATCCAGGACCCACACCAACAGGCGGTCGTCGAGGGCATAGTAGGCGACGGTAGTGCCGCCCCGGGCGCGCACCAAATCCACGAGCTCATCGACAGTGAGAGGAGCCTGGGTCTCGAAGCTCGCTAACGCGGTCCCAGCATCGTTCCGCCGCGCGAGCGCCAGATCCTCGCGAGCGGCCAGCAGATCCTGCGTGGCCCGGTTGCGCACGGATTCCGCGGCGATCAAGACCCCCATGGCCCCTCCCTTGCTGACACTCTCTGTCTTCGGTTCCAGGTCCCAGAGGACCTTGAGCCACTCCCTGGAAAAGGCGGTCCCCGCGTTCAAGGCTGCAATCCTCGTCTTGTCGAGTGCCAAGCGCCCGCGCCACTGCTCCAGCTCTCGGGAAAAACGGGCGATCCTGCGGGCGTGCTCCTGAATATCGTCAGAACTCGGTTTCGCGCGCCGCTTCCAGTTCTCAATGGTGTGGATCTCTGTTTTCAGCTGGGCCGATAATCGGAGGGTCAGTACTACAGCCTTGAAGTGCTCGAAGAAGAGGCTGGCCTCCGCGCCATTGATCGACGGGTCAGCGAAAAGCTCGGCGATCATTTCGTCCTCGATAACACCGACCGGCTTCTGGGGGTCGACCGTTTCCGGGCGTTTGGCAGCTGGCACCTGCCCGGTATCCCCGATCATTTTGTCCGCGGCATGAAGCACGAATCGCTGAGTCGACATGTAACGGTGCCAATCGGAAAACAGGGATTCGCCGAGGGCAATCAGTCGTTGGACCCGTTGCGGGACGCTCGCCTTCTCCTCTTCGATCAGGTCAATGACCCCTTGGAAAGCCTCGTTGAAAGCGGTTTCGTTCGCCTGGGACGGGGGTTTGGCTCGCCCCACGGCATCGGCCAAGGTCAAGAGAGAGGAACTCGTTTCTTCGGCGCTGAGCCGTAGCGACTCCATGGCCTGCTCGAGCTGGACACGTCGTTCGGAAGAGCGGATACCGTAATACCACGGGCCGCGCACAACGACGATCTCCCGCGAGTCGCCAGCCGTGGATACCGTCAACCTCAGCGAGGTCCCTTCGGGACCCTGCAGCGTGCGGAGCGCACCCTCCGTGTCGAGGGGGAGGGCTGCTTCGCCGTCGATTGCAACGATCTCGTCGCCGGGCTTCAATCCGGCGCGAGCCGCTGGGCTGCCGGAGGCGATGGCGCCGATGATGAGAGGCTGACCCGATGCTTTGGGATCGAACATCATGCCAACCTTGGGTGAGCGCAGGGGTTCGAGGTTGTCGATCAGCAACGAGACAGTGCCAGCCATGTCCCGAAGGTCCCCAGTGGTGCGGGCGACTTGGGAAGTGAAGGCGTTCCGAGCCCGAGTCAGTGGATTCATTTCGCGCTGAAGGGCGAGCGCCTCGCGCAGGTAATCCAGGGTCTTTCCGTAGAGGCCAAGATCGAAGGCACAGTCGATCATCGGCTGGATGATGGTGTTCTTCTCTACGAGAACGCCGAATATCTCGACCTCCGGCCGCTCGGCCTGGTTCTGCAAGCGTTGGCCGTAGGCCTTCCAAACGAGGTCAAGCACCGAAAGAGCCTGGGTGCACTTGCCCTGACTGGCCAGGTCGCGCCCCAGCTTGTGTAGCTGATCCAGCTGCTCGTCGGTCACGTCCGCGGCATCGCGATCGGACCAGGGCTCGCGGGGCTGGATGGCAAGGACCGGAACGGCATCGACCCGGTTGGGCTCGGTGCCCCACATACCCAGAGCACGCCCCGCGACGGATAGGGGTCTCAGGAAGCCCCAGCCGCGCTGTCCACCCCCGTCGGCCCAGGAGAGAGTCAGGATGCCATCGGCGATCTGCCCATCCAGGATACCGGCCATCTCCGGCCCGAAGGATCCCTTGCGCGTCTCGCCCTCTCGTTTGAGGCGGATGATTCCTATGGCATCGATGTTGGTCTGCCAATCACCAGTCAATGGAAAGATGCCAACGCTGGCGAGCACTTGCTCGATAACTTGGTTCCGGCGCAATCCACCAGTAATGGTGGCGGAGTAACGGCTGGTGCGGGTTCCATCGAGCGCGACATGACCCTCGGCCTTCAGAGCGCCTTGGATGCTGGTCCCGACCACGGACAGGGAGGCATCGACCCGTTCAGGCACGGCCATGGTCACCGCTTCGTTGAGCAGCGTGGACCAATTCAGAGAATATCCCAGCCCGGCTGTTGGATTGAGAAGCCTGAAGCTCAGCTCACCGTCGGTTGCATCGACATCCCATGCGGGGCCTATGGAGGTGCTCACACCGATGGTCCCCGGAGGGCCGTCGGGGAAACCCTCGGCGGACAAGAGTACGGAGATGGCCTGACCTGGTTGTTCGGATTTGCTGAACATCAGCATCGCCGGCAAGGGACCGAAGGGAATGTCATCTACCGTGCCATCCAGCTTCACATCGAACCATGAGGGGACCGGGATGCCCTTGATGTAGTCCGGCTCGTCGCGAGTAAACAGTACGGGGTCGATGTCGGGGATCTCGTCACTAAAGTGGTAACTCTCGACGAGGAATCGAAAAAATGCGTCGTTCCCGCCCTCCCAGAGCATTCGTTCCTGCTCCGCGCGGTATGCAGCGAGCTTCCGCTCAAGCTCCTCGGCAGTCCAGGGGCGGTCTGGAGACTGTACGGAGTCAGGTACGGGGGACCCAACCGCCGCGATTGGCAACGCCGGTTTCGGTTGGAGGCTCATCCGGACGTGGCCGATTTGCTCGGACCCGCGCAGGCCGATGGAGTAAACAGCGTCGAGCACCCACTCCCCGCCCTCAGCCCGGATGAATCCGTCGAGGGTAAATAGGCTCCCGGTTGGACCTTCGTGCGCACCGTGTAGCTCCAAGAGCTGGGTACCAGGGGGTCCGACCGGGCTCAAACGTCCGATCAGGGTGAAAGTCCGCGTGCGCAGCTGCGGGGCGGCGACGGCCTCTCCTGACGGACCCGCGGCGACGGGCGCGTTCAGGAAGGCAGGGGAGGGCAGGAAACCGAACCGATCAGAGAGGAGGATCAATCTCGATCCGGCGAAAATCCCGTCGGCATCTGGTGCGCCGAAGTCGAAGACCGCACGGCGCTCCTGATCGAACTCTGGCTCGGCCTTGCCGGTCTTGGCTTCATCACAGGGCGATGGCGCCCCGGCGGGTGCCGTTGCGAGAACCTCCTGGGCATGGAGTACCTCGATTACAGGGGCTGCCCCGCCGAAGGAGGTCTGAGTCCACGAAGGCGATGTTTGCCCCGTCGCGAGAGCCATTGTCGGGAAATGGGATGACAGGGCGCACATAACGAAAAGGAGACAAAGGCCGCGGAACGCATGGGGAGATATTGGACTCATCGATTCCATCCGAGTAAGAACAAGCTAACGGTTGACAGGTCCGCATGCGGCGCGGTGGGGCAAGGTGATCTGGGTGAGTCGGGGATCCATGAGCGTGTTCAAGGAAGCTGTGACGAACACAGAATGGCTGTGCGCGACATACCAGAATTTTTATGTGGAAAACTCTAACAGAAGGAACCTGATCTTCGAAGACTTCTAGATTGAGCATCCACTTGTTGGGTCAGAGCTGCTGGTCTGGCTTAACAATAAGGTGTTCGGAGTAGCCGGTGTTCTGAAGGTCTGCCAGAAGCAGGCACCACGCCGGAATCAGACACCGCAGGAGGCAGGCACCGGGAGCAGACACCCGCCAAGCTTAGCTTACGATTTTGTCCCTTTCGTGGGCTGCCCCCTTGAGGCAATCGTTCCAATCGTCGCCTTCCCCTTCGGGCAGGTGCTGGACAATCTGAAGGCCCGCGCGGCTAGTCTCCCTGGCAATGGCCTCGATTTGCTCTGCCAGCTCCCAGCCGCCGGCGTCGTTGTCGGTGGCGATGACGATCCTGGAACCTTGCCCCATCTTCTCGATGGCGCTGCGGATCAAGGCGGGCTGGTTTGCGTTCATGGCCCCGCCGGTACTGGCGTACCTGGTGACCGCATCCAGGTGCAAGGCAGCATAGGACAGAGCATCAATGCCGCTCTCCGCGATTACCAGGGAGGTGTCTCCTACCCTCGCAGCAGAAAACCACAGTCCCTTCTCTCCACCCTTGGAAAATCCAGTGAAGTGGTGGTTCTTCACCTCGTAACCGCAGGGGCCGTCCTGGTCAGCGTGAGGAAAGATGGCGTTGGCTCGGGCATCGACCTTGATCTTGCCGGCAAAGCGTGGGCTCTGCAGGAGGGCCGCTGGGATCTTGCGCTCGTCCTCGAGGTAGCGGTGAAAAACGAGGGGCTTCATACGCGCGAGCTCCAAGAGGACCTGCGCCCGGTCCTTGGAGATGGGCTCGATCTCCTGGACGAAGAGGTCCGGATGGGGCCAAACACCAGACCGAGATCCACCAATCCAGGGCCGGAGCTCCTGGCGAATCCTACCGAGCTTCAGGCCCCGGCGCTTCTGAACGAAGTCGATGATGGAGCCGTTGTCACTGTCATCTCGCACCGAGAAGTAGATCCAGTGCCGATCTTGGCCGCGGGCGATGACAATTTTGTCACCTGCCGAATTGCGCATGATCGCTGAGTTACTGGAGCCGGCATTTTTGTCCAAAACGTAGCCTTGCCCTGCCGCGTACTCGGTTAGGTTGATGTTGGTCTTGAAGTCTTCCAGCTCGTCCACGATCCGGTTTCCCGCAAGTATATAAGTAAATTTTATGGCTTCCTTTCCCTACTGCCCGTTGAACTGAGTGTGCCGTAATGATGAAGGTTTGGTGAAGCGAAGAGGGTAAGACGTAGGGGCCGACGAAGGAGGCCATTGGAAAAGGGTCCGTAGCCGAAGGCTAGGACTCCTTTTGGGCGCATGGATGC
>CAYYHR010000225.1:0-5864 GCA_964471705.1 uncultured Chromatiaceae bacterium | reverse complement strand
CGGACGGTATGGGCGGATTGCGCTGCAGGAGCCCGCATTCGTGGCACTGGGTGACGAGATCCAGGGACATGATCCGAGCTATTCGATTGCAGGCGAGGTGGAGTCGAAGCGAGGAACGAGGCTACCGACCTCACCGAATAAGACGCGGCCAACCGCGAAAAGTCACTTGTCGCGGTGTCGCCGCGAGATTGCGACGGCATTCCTCGGCCGCAAGGGCAAATCCTGGAGCCGGAAGCATGCCGCTTTCGCTGCAAAAAACCCGGGAAGCAAGATCGGCTTTCCGGGCACGAGAGGAACGCCGGTTACGACACCGGCTGCGGCCGAGCGCCACACTGGATGCGGCGCTCGCTCCGGCCCGGAGTCACTTCCAGGTGTAGCTCATACCGACGCTCAAGACATAGTTACCGTCCGCGGTGTCGGTCGCATCATTGAACGAGAGGCTGTCGAAGTACCACTCGTAACGGAAACGCGTAACCACAGCGGTGTTATCGCTCAGGAAATATTTGAACCCGACCGCTGGCCCCGCGGTGCCCGTCGTATCATTGTCGCTATTGTAGGCGACTCCGACGAATGCGCCGATAAAGGGCCGGAAGTACTGATTGCTCGTCTCGAAGTTGTAGTTGATGAAGGGTACCGTGCTCGCCGTCCAGGTATCGGATTTATCCTCGATGAAGCTGTAGCCGAACGTTTGGCGGAGACCGATGTTTAACCGCGGGGCTACGTAGTAACCGAAGGAGACATCGGCGTTTGCGGTACCTACGTCAGTGCCCGAGGTGTGCGAAAAACCGCCGGTGAACTCGATCTCCTTGTCCCCCTTGTCCTGAAAGGCGAAGGCGGCCGGTGTTGCTGCAATCGCTGCCGCGAAGCCAATGGCTGCGATGAGCGGTTTGCGTGCGAGAGTCTTCATGTCGGTTACTCCGGGTTGCTGCTCACTCTGACACATGTTGCGCAAAGGTCGCATGAGAACGCTATACTGCCTATTTTGCCGCAGGAAATCCCAAGTCTTAGCGAAAGAGAGGATGTTTTCCTGTTGCATAGATGATAGCAGTCGCCCCGAAAAAAAACAGTAAAAAATAAATGTTGTTGAGAAAAAACATTAAATGTTGTTGAGAAAAAACATTTGTTGCAAATCCGCAATCGCGTTGCCCTGCGGTAGCAACGGCGGCAGGTGTCCGCATCGGCGCTGCGGGACCGAGGGGACAGGGACCTCCATGCCCGGTATGTTTTGCCTCGTTCCCATGCGCCGAGACTGTGCAAGAATTCCGATTCTCGGCGGAAACCTCAGAAATGCGGTTGGGGGACGCTCCTGGTGAAATGCGGCGCTCTGGAAACCCGGTGCAACCGACCGCGTCGTAACCCCGAGGTCACCATCGGCAGGGGAAGATACGCTGCGCCACCAAACTCGCGCAGGTAGGCCAATGCCAGGCGCGCTGGCGAGCCGGGTCTGCGGCTCAGGCATATCCGGGTAGGCGTTGGAGGACTTGGCCGGCCTTCCGCTGATCCGCTACCGGCACTGGCTGTTCCAATCGCGCATCTGGATGCTGCGTGACCATTTGACCGCTTTGAAATGGTTGCAACTATCTGGATTGACAGGCATATCTACCATGCGCGCGCTCACCCGCGGGGTGACGGCCGCTACGACCCCTGGTGCACGCCCCAGGGGCCGTCCGACTGCCGTTTCTAGATTGAATGACCCGAGTGAGATATCGGGAACGGCGATCCCGGCTCGACAGGGTCAGGCAGCTATCGATGCGGGCTCGTGACTGATACAACCCTTGGGGCAGACACGGGAGCAGGCCTGGCAACCGATGCAGTCCAGTAGGTCCTTCAGGCTCATGACCATGCTGGTGTCATCCGAAAAACCGTCGTCATCGTCGTCGGCGTAATCGTCGTCGTAGTCGGCATCGTCCAGATCGAGGTCTTTGCGATCCACTAAATCGAAAACGTCCCTGGGACATACTTTGAAGCAGCGTCCGCAGCCGATGCAGGTGACCTGATTGAGGTCGGTGACGAACGCAGGGGTCCACTCGGCTCCGCCGCGCGTTATGCCAGTTATCGTGCTCATCGCTCGTGCGCTCCTTACGCAGTTTATGTTTCGGCGGCTTTCAGCTTGGCGTTCGCTTCCGCCCAGGCTGCGCAGGCGTCATAGGTCGCTTGCGCTATTATCGGGATCTCCTCGTAAGCGGCTGGTAGACGGTCCTCCACGAGATCGTGCAGCTCGCCTGCCTTCTCGGCGGCGATGCGCTTGGTCCGCTTCACGGACTTTTGAAGATCCTTCAGCTCTTCGGGAGTCATGTTGGTCACCTTGCAAAAGTTACGGCGACTCTCAGATCAGAGTCCGGCGGCCTTCGGATATTCACCGACGATCTCCAGGGCCACGGACAAAATCTTGTCGGCCTCGTCCTTCATCTTGGACAGGGTCGGAAAACTGAAGCGGTGCACGTCGCGTAAGGTCTTGTCCATGACCACCAGCCTGCCGACCGTGATGAGCGCGCGACCGAACCCCTCGTGGGTCAGGTTGATGGTGGGCACGGCCATCAGACCGCACTCGCTTTCGATCAGGGCCGCAATGGCGTTGTAGAAGGCCTTTACCCGGGACACGACGATCTCGTCAGGGTCGCCGATGATCGGAACCTCCCTTTTTTGCTCCTTCGTCAGGATAAAGGGGTCCAGGACTTGGGCCGCGGAGTGGTTATCCAACGTGCCGTAGGCGTCCAAGGCTCGCATCTGGCGGACCATCTCGACGGCGAAATCGGTGCCCAGGACCGGGTCGTCCTCGGCAATATTGAGACTCGTCTCTGTCATCGTCGGGTACCTCCCACTGCTGAGCGCACGACGAAACGAGGTGTCGTCCGCTCGAGAATTCCAGTCAAGGGCTCGCGTCCGCGGAAACCGGCCGCGTGCTCGCAGGATCGATCGGCTCGGACCGGCACATCACTCGACCCATCCCTCCTGCTCCATCTCGTCGAATCGGCTCACATCGTATTTCCCTCGCCGGGTCAGAGTGCCCGCCAGCCAGGCGCTCGGACCCGTTCTCAGGTCCTCTTGCAGTGCCAGGATCAGATCCTTTATCTCCGCGCCTGGCGAGACCTTGACTGCCTGAATTCCCTTGGCGCGCAATTGATTGATCGCGGAGGCGCCCACCGCTCGGCAGTAAACGGCGGCGCAGCCGGCCAGGGCATCGATCTTGGAGGCAAGCTTGTCCTCGTCATGCCCCCGAGCGTTGGGCAAGCCCCCCCCTCGCCCGTCTCCGGAGAGAATCGGCCCCTGCCCCTCTACGCCGCCGACTGCCGGCAATGGGCGAAATTGTACAACTTCGGTGAGACTGGACCGCCCCGTGCTCACTGCGAAGACGGCAAAGGATTCCGCCGCGCCGAAGTGCTGGTCCACCTGCTTCATATCTCCGGTGGCGAAGGCCACCTTCACTGCGGATTGCATCTCAGGCACATCCACACCCGCTCCCACAAGTTTCAATCTACGCTCGAGCGCCATCTAGAGCCCCTTTCTCACACCGCCGCTCTGCGTGCTCCTTGCCGTCCTGCCGATTCGCTCGGGGGCTTTTGGGACAAACGCGATCGATAGTGGCGGATCTCCCCCCTCTCCAACGAAACCAGTATGTTGGCCAGATCGAACAGTGTCTGGCGGGTGCCCTGGTAACCGATCCAGGTACGCTGATAGCCACCGACCTGGTCGTAGAGCGGGAAGCCGGCCCGCAGCAGGGGAATGCCCAGCCGCTCCGCGGCATGAGCCGCATGGGAATTGCCGATCAGCACCTCTGCGCCGCGGTCGCGGGCGGCAAGCTCCAGGTCTTCCAGATCCCCGATCTTGACCTGGTCGGTACGGACCCGCTTCAAGGCGGCTGCGTTCGAGGGCGCCACGGCGGCGACCGTTTCCGCTCCCATGGACGCCAGCAGATCGCTGAGCCCAAGCAAGAGGTCCGCGTCGGCGGCCAGGGCGAAGCGGGACATCCCGAGCATGAAGTGAGTATCCAGCATGGCGTCCTGGAGCTGAGCGCGCCGGCGCTCGATCTTCGCCGGTACCGGCTCGGCGGAGATTCGCGACAGCTCTCCCACGAAGGCGTCCACGGCATCGAGCCCCATCAGGTGGGGAAAGCGCGCGTCCGGCACGCCGGTGCGCTCGGCGAGCAAGTCCGCGGCGGCGTCCAGCGAGGCGCCGACGACAAGTGTCGCGAACGAATCGCCGAGGACAGCCAGGTCCGATACCCGGGCACCGCCCACCGTCAAGGGGCTGAAGTCCTGCTCCGGCAGGTGGCCGTCCAGAGAGTCCGAGAGATCGGGAATGACGATTGGCCGCAAGCCGAAGAGCTCGACCAGATCCTTGAGATGCTCCAGATCCCCAGGCGTCAGGTGCGCGCCGGCCAACAGGTTGACCTGCCGCGGGCATCGTCCCGGGCATGTGCCGGCCTCCTCCCGAACAGGAGTGAGGTCCTCGATAAGGGACTCCACCGCCGACGCATACCCCGATTCCAGCGCCCCCGAAAAGTCGGGCGTGGCCACGGGCACGACCGCAGTCGCAGCGTACTGGGGATATCCGTCCCGGAACATGCGTACGGCCATGCGGATATCCGCACCCTGAGTCTCGGACAGTCCCGTAGTGGGAACGCCCACCAGATCCGGTCGGCTCTTCTCGCAAATGGTCCTGAGTCCCTCGACTACATTGTCGTTTGCGCCCATCACCGAGCTGATCTGGTCCATAGCGGTGGATTGGAGCGGGATGGGCTCCCGAAAATGGCGTACGAAGAAGACCTTTCCGAAGGCCGTACAGCCCTGAGAGCCATGCAGCATGGGAATGGCGCGGCGGAAGCCCAGGAAGGCCAAGGCCGCTCCGATGGTCGCGCTGGCCTTGAGCGGACTGACCGACAGGGCCTTGTTCCGCTTGACGACCCTAGCCATTTGCCACTTCCTGATTACGGTGGGACGTTCCTCGGATGGAGTCTGGTTGTCCTCCCGCCTCCCCCGCAAGGGGGCCGGAATCGGAGGCGGCACCAGCAGATACGGTGTCGGCGACCGCGTCGGTCGGCGTGACGGCCGGGACGGCCCAAGGCGCCGGCCGGCGCACCGCCGCCCAGATTGGACTCTCGATGGTCAGGCAGAGCTGCTTGGCCAGCTCCAGCATGCCCTCGTAGCCCGCGTAACCGAAGTCCCGCTCCTGGTTGATGTCCAGGAAGGGAATGCGTGCCTTCAGGGCGGTGTACAGGTTGCGCCCACCGGCGATGAGCACATCGACGCTTTGCTCGTGTACGATGTCGATCAGTGCTCGGGGGTTGCCGTCCTCGATCATCGAGGCGTCCTGGCCCATGAGATCCCGAATCCGTGCCTTGTCGTCCTCGGTGGACTTCTTGGTTCCTGTCGCTACTACGGTCATCCCCAGATCCTGCAGGGCGGCGACGACGGACCATGACTTCACGCCGCCCGTATAGAGCAGCACCTTGCGCCCGGCGAGGCGCTCGCGCCTCCTCTCTCACCAAGCCGACTGTGCGCCAGCGTACATAGCCCACGACAATCTCTGTCGCGCCCCACACCCCCCGATCTCGGCGGATGATCCGTTCTCCACGCCCCAATGTACGCTGACGCACAGACGGGGGGCGGAAGCCACTGGTACAAGTCGTCGTGACGCCGACGTATCCCGTCACGAGCCAGTGAGGCAGTTAGAGCTGACGGGCGATACATGATCTTGGTCGCCGCCGCAGTTGTTCTGGAGCGCGCCCATGACCTCCCTGCCCGCCCAAGGGAAATGAGCTCCAGGAGCAAACCCAATTCATATGCAAGAGCAACCGATGATCAAGATGCGACGAACCCATGCCTTGTCCATATTTCCCCTGCTTTATCTAACGCTCCTCGCGG
>CAYYHR010000224.1:0-5877 GCA_964471705.1 uncultured Chromatiaceae bacterium | reverse complement strand
TTCGTATTTTAGTGCGATCAACCGACCCGAGAACTGATGGGCCAACTACAAGGGGAAAACTGACATGTATCGATTTTTTACGGTAGCGCTCAGCCTGATCAGCACGACCTGCTTTGCCTGGCAACTTCAGCCGGCCGATTCGAGCCTCAGCTTCGTCTCGATCAAGAAGGATAGCATCGGCGAGGTTATGCACTTTAAGGACCTGACCGGTTCGCTCGAGACAGGTGGAACCGCGCAACTTTCAATTTCTCTGGCTAGCGTGGAAACCGGTATCTCCGTTCGGGACCAGCGCATGCGCGACCTCTTGTTTCAGGTCGATCAATTTCCTACGGCTACGTTTGAGGGCGCCGTCGACATGACGACGGTCGCGACCTTGAAGTCGGGGGAACAGATCCATGTGCCGATTAAGGGAAAGCTTTTATTGCACGGCAAAACCGCAGAGATCGCCGCTGAGACGCTTGCCACCAAGCTCGCCGACGGACGCCTGAGCGTGGTGACTCCCCAGCCTGTGATTGTCAATGCGGGGGCGTTCGGTCTAACAGATGGCGTGAAAAAACTGATGGAGTTGGCCCACCTCCCTTCCATCAGCGAGGCGGTACCGGTGACGTTCGCGTTGACCTTTACGCCTTGAACCTAGAAACGGCAAGTAGCGTTCGCAATTGAAGGGGGTGACCATTCGGGGCAAGGCACCTGAGCTTCCGTGGTCCCGACCCGAGCTCCTCCCTCGATGCGGCACCAAGCCTCTACCCCCTTCACTCCCAGCGAAACATCCATGCCGAGAGCGATAAGAGCAACAGACTCACGCCGGCAAGGAGCGCAATCTCCGGCAGGACTTGCGTCACCCCGGCGCCGTCGACCATGACCTGCCTGGCGGCGTCGACCAGGTAGGTCAGGGGGAGGAGCTTGGATGCGGTCTGGGCAGCGGGGCCGGCCCCTTCCATCGAGAACCAGACGCCCGAGAGCAGCAGCATCGGCCAGGAGATGAGGTTGAGCACGCCGTCGGCCAACTCTTCGGTGCGCAAGCGTGACGCTACGATCAGTCCGAGACTGATGAAGCATAGGGCTCCTGCGAGGTACACCAGGAACAATGCGAGGTAAGAGCCCCGCATCACGAAGTCGAGGAAGACGTCCGCCCCCAGGTAGACGATGATCGAGGCCGACAGTACCACGGCGAGGCGCGACAGGACCTGAGCGATCAGGAACTCCAGGGCGCTCAGGGGCGTGGCCCGAAGGCGCCGCAGCACGCCGTTCTTGCGGTAGCGGACGATCACCCAGCCTACTCCCCAGAGGCTGCTGAACATGATGTTCATTCCCAGCACCCCCGGCAGGACCCAGTCCACGTAGCGCAGTGCGCGCCCGCTCACGCTCTGCCGCTCAGGCAGCGCCCCCGAGCCGGTAGAGGCGGCCAGCAGGAGTCTTTCGGCCAGATAGCCCTTGGCCGAGTGCTCGTTGACCCAGTACTTTGAAGGGGCCCTCGGGTCCAGGAGCAGATCGATCTGCTGGCGCTCCACCTCGGTGACAGCGGGGCCCAGATCCTTCGCCGGGATGAATCGAATGTGGCGCGTTCTCAGGAAAGGTATCGACTCTCGGGTCAGGTCCCCGGCTCGCGTCAGCACCCCGACCTTGAAGACGTCGTCGGTCTTACCGCTGAAGATGAAGGCAAAGCTGAAGACCATCAGGAAGGGCATGAAGATGTTCCAGCCCAGCCCTGCCTTGTCGCGGTAGAACTCCCGGTTGCGCGCGATGAAGATGGCGAGGATGCGGCGCAGCACGGCTCAGCCTCGCAGGTCGTGACCTATGAGCTCGAGGAAGAGGTCCTCCAGTTTCGGCGTGTCCACCCGCAGCTCGCTCAGGTCGGCACCGGCCCGCTCGAGGCGCTCCAGCATGGGAGGCACCTCCTTGCCGAAGATCTCCAGGTAGCCGTTGCGCACCTGGCAGCCCTCCGGCATGGGCCTTCCCTGCGGCCAGGCGGTGAGCGGGAGGCGGACGACGGATGCGGGAAACTGCTCTTTCACGAGCGCGCCGGGCGTGCCGCGGGCAATGATGTGCCCTTGGTCGGCGATGAGGATCTCGTCGCACAGGCGCTGGGCCTCTTCCATGTAGTGGGTCGTCAGCACCAGGGTCTTGCCGCGCCGGCGCACCTCCTCGATCAGGCTCCAGAAGTTGCGCCGCGACTGGGGATCCAGCCCCGTCGTGGGCTCGTCCAGAAACAGGAGCTGCGGATCATTGATCAGGGCGATGCCGAGCAGCAGTCGCTGGCGCTGCCCCCCGGAGAGCCGGCGCGTGTCGCGATCCAGGATCTCGCCCAGGTTGCACATGGCGATCAGCTCCTGCATGTCGGCCGTGCGGCTGTAAAGGCTGGCGAACATCCGCAGAGACTCGCGTACGGTCTGGAAGTCCTGGAGCGCCGTGCTCTGGAACTGGATGCCGATCTCCTCGCGAAACCTGCGGTCCGGGCCACGGCCTTCGTAGAGAACCTCCCCGGCGGTCGGACGCGAGATGCCCTCCAGCATCTCCAGGGTCGTGGTCTTTCCGGCCCCGTTGGGGCCCAGCAGGCCGAAGCAGCTGCCCCTGTTCACCTGGAAGCTGATGCCGTCCACCGCCCGCACGCCGGGGTAGGTCTTGACCAGATCGCGGGCCTCCAGCAGCGCGGTCACACCCTCGACCCGTATTTGCCGATTCTTCTCCGCAGTGATACCCGCTCGAGACCGAGGGTCCGGGTCGCCCGTGCGCGGTTTCCACCGGATTGCTCCGGGACCCGCGGGATGGATTCCGCCTCTGGTTGCTCCATCATGATGACCGCCGCATCGTGAGGACATTTCCGACAACGGGTCCGGATATCCATGCCGTACACCCTCTGCATGCAGTAACATTGCCGACGGGGTGGATTTTTCGCCCGTACAACGGATGTCGGAGGGGGATTTCGAGACAGGTCTCGGCGCATTGTCACAAAGTGAAACCTTCACGGATCCTATCGAAAAAGCGAATCCCTTCCCAGCCAGGGTGGTGTCGCCCGCAGGACTTTGGCACGGCCTTTGACTGCGGCAAAGACTGCAAATTCCTCAGAAGCAAAACATGTCGGAGGGGACCTTGAACAGAATTCGTAGCACCGTTTTTCTGCTGTCGGCTTCAATCGCCGCATTTTCCGGATCGGCTTTCGCAGCCACGAAGACGGAGGAAACTCTGGATCTGACCGGCAGCCCGGTGGGAATCCTGGCCGTGATCCTTTTCGTCGTGGCCTACGGCTTCGTGATGGCCGAGGAGTTCACGCACCTGCGCAAATCCAAACCGGTTCTGCTGGCCGCCGGCATCATCTGGGCCATGATCGCCGTGCTCTACGCGAATCACGGCATGTCCAGCGTGGCCGAAGAGGCGGTGCGGCACAACATCCTGGAGTACGCGGAGCTGTTCCTGTTTCTGCTGGTGGCCATGACCTATATCAACGCCATGGACGAGCGGCTGGTATTCGATGCCCTGCGCGCCTGGCTGGTGCGATCCGGCTACTCCTACCGCAAGCTGTTCTGGCTCACGGGCGCCCTCTCCTTTTTCATCTCGCCGATCGCCGACAATCTCACCACCGCGCTGCTGATGTGCGCTGTGGTGCTGGCGGTGGGGCGGGACAATCCGCGCTTCGTCTCCCTCTCCTGCATCAATATCGTGGTGGGGGCCAACGCGGGCGGTGCCTTCAGCCCTTTCGGCGACATCACCACGCTGATGGTCTGGCAGAAGGGGGTCATGAGCTTCGGAACCTTCTTCCTGTTGTTCGTTCCGTCCATAGTGAATTGGGTGGTCCCGGCCGGCATCATGCATTATGCGGTACCTGACTCGCGGCCGTCGGCCTCGGATGAGGTCGTCCTCATGAAGCGCGGGGCCATACCGGTGGTCGTCCTGTTTCTCATCACCATCGCCACCGCCGTCTCCTTCCACCAGTTTCTTCACCTGCCGCCCATGATGGGCATGATGACCGGCCTAGCCTATCTCAAGTTCTACGGCTACTACTTGAAGAAGACATTCGATCGGCAGGCCGCCTATGAGCGGCGCAAGACCGAGTACAACGAGCTGGAGCTGGGCGATATCGTCCCCTTCGACATTTTCAAGAGTGTCGCCCGCGCCGAGTGGGATACACTGATGTTCTTCTACGGGGTGATCCTGTGCGTGGGGGGGCTGGGCTTCCTCGGCTATCTGGCCCTGGTCTCGGAGGTGATGTACGTACATTGGGGGGCCACGATCGCCAATGTTATGGTCGGCTTTCTGTCCGCCGTCGTCGACAACATCCCGGTGATGTTTGCCGTCCTCACCATGCACCCGGACATGTCCATGGGACATTGGCTGCTGGTGACCATGACCGCAGGTGTGGGCGGCAGCATGCTCTCCATCGGCTCGGCAGCGGGGGTCGGACTAATGGGGCAGGCGCGGGGTATGTACACCTTCTTCAGCCATCTGAAATGGGCATGGGCGATCGCCCTGGGCTATATCCTCAGCATCCTAGTCCATTTCTGGATCAACAGCAGTCAGTTCGAAATTCCCACCGTGTACTGAAAGCACCGGTCACGAGAAGGCCATGGGGGCTCGGGTCAGCTCCGGCCACGGCGGTCTTCCTCCCGGGATCTCCCGGGGGGCGCCGTAAACAGGCAAATTCGCCGGGAAGCCGATCCGGCGAAGCAATCATCGAGAGCAAAGCAGTGAATCGATCCAAGACAGCATCCAACTTCACCGCGCAGTTTCTGCCGTTCCTCACCTGGCTCCCCCAGGTGAGCCGCGACAGCTTTCGCGCCGACCTGATCGCCGGGCTCACCGGAGCCATCGTCGTGCTCCCCCAGGGCGTGGCCTTTGCCACCATCGCCGGAATGCCGCCCGAGTACGGCCTCTACGCCGGCATGATCCCGGCCATGATCGCCGCCCTCCTGGGCTCTTCCCGGCACCTGGTGTCCGGTCCCACAACGGCGGCTTCCATCGTGTTGTTCTCCTCCCTGTCGCTGTTGGCCACCCCGGGAACGCCCGACTACGTGGGACTTGCCCTGACCCTGACCCTGATGGTGGGCATTTTCGAGCTGGCTCTGGGGCTGGCGCGCATGGGGACGCTGGTAAATTTCATCTCCCACTCGGTCATCGTCGGCTTCACTGCCGGCGCTGCGGTGCTCATTGCCGCGAAGCAGTTGAAACATTTCTTCGGCATCGAGATGGACTCCAGCGGGGCTCTGCACGAAATCCTGCTCAACTTCGGCAGTCACATCACTGGGATCAATCCCTATGCGACCATCGTGGCCTTCGCCACCTTGTTCAGCGGGATCGCCATCAAGCGCTATTTCCCGAAAATCCCCTATCTGATCGTCTGCATGGTCTTCGGCGGCATCGTTGCCGTTGTTCTGAACATGCTCTTCGGCGAAGGCACGACCCACATCGCCCAGGTCGGTGCTTTGCCCCCTCGCTTGCCGCCTCTGTCGATGCCGGACTTGGATCCCGCCCACATCAGTGCCCTCGCGCCCACGGCCCTGGCGGTGACCCTGTTCGCACTCACCGAAGCTGTCTCTATCGGCCGTTCCCTGGCCGCCCGCGGCGGCTACCGCATCGACGGTAACCAGGAGTTCATCGGTCAGGGCATGTCCAACATCTTCGGTAGCTTCTTTTCCGGCTACGTGGCGACCGGCTCCTTCAATCGTTCTGCACTCAACTTCCAAGCCGGAGCGCGCACGCCGTTGGCGGCCATCTTCGCCGGTCTCTTGCTGATGATCATCGTGGTGCTCGTGGCCCCCTTGGCCGCCTATCTACCCAAGGCGGCCATGGCCGCCGTGCTCTTCATGGTCGCCTGGGGGCTGATCGATTTCCATGAGATGCAGCACATCCTGCACGCCTCCAAGCGCGAGATCGGCGTGCTGG
>CAYYHR010000223.1:0-5877 GCA_964471705.1 uncultured Chromatiaceae bacterium | reverse complement strand
AAGATTAGAAGGTGTTGCGTCGATCGGTTGAACCCGCCGTCGATAGCGGTCATTCGCCAATTCGGGATTTCGAGCTCCGGATTTTCAGTTCTGCTAGGTATTTCTGACGTTTTGTGCAGTCAACGTCTTACCAACGCTTGCCAGCAGCTACCAAAGCTTACTCGTCGGTAATCGTCGTGTACCTGTACTTGGCAAAGCACAGTTTAGGCACACTGTAGAGCGCGAGGATATTGCGGCGCAGTTTGGGCTATTCTGCGTTCGACCTGAGCGCCGGCATGGCTACTGAACCGCCAACACCACCAACACGACGTCCGTGGGACGGGTTCCCCGATGTCGTAATCATCGCAGATGAGATGGCCGTAAAACACCACGCGCAATACGGCCAGGCGAAAGCTGGCAACGTCCATGACGCTGCGGTCGCCGCTAAGCGCCTTGCGGCGGAATTCTTAACACCGAAGGCCCTCGAAACGATTCAAGGGCTGCCCGTTCCGGGCAGCGCTCTCGTCCCGGTTCACGCATTGGAGACCGGGGGCTTCAACCGCATCCCGGGAGCTTTTGCCGAGTTACTTGCGGAAAAGCTGGGTCTTGACGTTGAGATGTCCATTATTCAGTCGAATATCGTTAACCACACTGGAGCGAGCGGCTGGGAAAGGTTGGCGAGGCCTCCCCTGTTCTCCGGTACCGTTGTTGGGAGGAGCTACATCCTCGTAGACGACTTTGTTGGGCAGGGCGGGACTCTTGCTAATCTTCGTGGGTACATAATGAGCAATGATGGGAATGTTCGAGGCGCCATTACCTTGACCGGTCGCCCCTATTCCGCGAAACTGGCGTTGCAACCTGAAACCTTGGCTGGGTTGAGAGCAAAGCATGGACACGAAATCGAAAACTGGTGGCGTGACAAAGTTGGCTACGGGTTCGAGTGCCTCACCGAAAGTGAAGGCAGATATCTCATTCGTGCCGAGGATGCTGACACCATCAGAGCAAAACTTTCTGCGGCAGGATTTGCGGGACACAATTGAGGCCGCAAGAACAGTGAAGGTCGCGTAGCGCGGCAATACACGGCGTTCGTCTGCGCCAGCCGCTCGGAGTGTCGAGGAGATACCTTGGTGTGCGGGTTACACAACGACCGCCGCTAGCCAAGGCTTTTGAAGATCAGTCACTTACAGCGTTCGCCGCCCGAGTGTCGCGCTCGAGAGATCCGGCAGCAGGTGGGAGCGGTGGCGGGAGTTGAACCCGCATCCCCTCTGCCCATACAATCAAGGTGCGACCCATGATGTATGTAAGTTAGCAGAGAACTCTATCCATTAAGCTACACCGCTGCCGAGCCGTACATTTCAGCACTACTCCCAGCACCGTCCCGGCTTCGGCGACTTTACGGTCCAGGCTAACGCGTCACTTTCCAAACCCGCTTTCGCGGGTTTTTTTGCGCGCGTCGAGATGTAGTTCTACAAAAAGAAAAGGGTTGTTGCAACTACTTCTCTGTGCGCGATTTTTCAGCACAAGATGTTGTGAACAAAAAGCGCAACCTGCAGCGGCAACAATACGCGCGGCAAGCATATTTAGTACTGTACGTTTATACATATATAGATTTGCCCACTTGTAAATCGAGCCGCAACGATTTGGTCGGCGGTCGCGGCACAAATCCACAGGAGGGCCCCGCCGCGGGCGCCTGATACGCCGGCGCGGCGGGAGGGTCCCTGTGGAGTTGTGCTGCAGGTTGCTCAGTACCCCTTGAAAGGGTAATGTGTACCCTCCCCGGACCGATAGACCGCCCCATGGCAAAGCAAAAGCTGGACATCAAGATTCCATCGGTCTCCCCCGAGGAGACCCATCGCATCGTTCGCCTAGTTGACGAATCTCTGAAGCGGTTTCATGGCCAGATTGACGAGCTTGAGGGCGCAATCGGAATGTACTTCGTCGGTCGACAGATGGGCTGGCGAGTGCTGGTGCTAATCCACAATAAGCGCACCATCAAGAAGTACGAAGATATTCTCGGCATCAAGATCCGCGAGGAGTTTGATGAGACTGGTCCTTTCACCGAGAAATCTCAGGGGTACCGGATCGCCCAAAAGCTCAACGCATTTTGGAAGGCTGTGTCCGGCGAGGTATCGGTTGACCACCGGCGCGATTTGGAAAAAAGTTAAAAGGGTACTGAGTACCTTGACAGGGTAACCCGTACCCTGTTAGCTTGACTGGGTGATGGTTACCCAGTCAGACAATTCGAGCATCTCATGCGATCCGGCAGACGGGACCGCCGGCGGGGGGGCCCTGCCGCCCCTGGCGGCGGGTGCCGCGGCGGCGGAGCCGTCCCCCCGTACGGTAATACGGGAGGAAAGTTTGATAGGGGAATCCCCTGGCAGCGACGGGAAACCCCTTGGAGCCTTCACCGACTTCCTGAACGTCACGTTCCGGCTTCCTGAGTGGAAGGACCCGGCTGCGGGCTTCTTCTATCGACTCACGGAGGTTGTGGGTTCGGCCTTCGGGATCATGGAAGACCAGAAGCGAGGCCTGCATGGCTATGAGCAGTCCTACCGGTTCGAGCGGGGCGGCGTTCGGTTCGCGTTTGGGGGCCAGTCCAACACCGCTCTCCTGAGCATTCCGGGCGAGGGCTGCGCGTTCGTCAAAGATTGGGACCACCTGGTCGAGCTATGCGAGCGTGAGCTGCAGGCGCGCATAACGCGGTGGGATGGGGCTACGGACGACTTTGAGGGGGTGCACTCGGTCGACGATGCCGTGGCCCTGTACCTAGCCGGTGCGTTTAATGGCGGGGGCCGTAAGCCCGCCTATGACCAGCGGAGAAGCTGGATCGTGCCGGACGGTGCAGGCCGAACCTTCTATGTTGGAAAGCGCCGCAACGGCAAGCTGCTCCGGGTGTACGAGAAGGGCAAGCAACTAGGGGCGAAGGAGAGCCCCTGGACTCGGTGGGAGGTCGAGCTTCACAACATCGACCGGGTAATCCCTTGGGAGGTGATCTCCGAGCCTGCACGGTTCATCGCAGGGGCCTATCCGGCCCTTTCTTGGGTTAGCAATAGCGGTTCGCGCATTCCAACGCTGCGCCGCACGGACGGCATCTCGTACGAGCGAATCGTCTTCTATGCCCGCGTGGCATACGGGCGGCTGATCGACACGATGCTGCACCGGGATCAAAGCGCAGAGGATGTTGTGCGGCAACTGCGCCGCGAAGGCGTGCCGGAGCGTCTTGCGCTTAGCGAATCGCTTGGCGTGCGTGGGGAGCCCAAGGCATGAGAGCCGATCCACAGAAGATTCTCGAAGCGGGAGAGCTCGATTGGGCTTTCGGTGAGCTCTTACGGCTGATCTGGGAGGGCAAGCGCATCGGGATTGTGGCGCACGAACTTGACCCTCCCCTGTTCCATACCTGCATGCGCGTGCTTGCGTGGCAGCCGTACGAGGTCCGCGAAGAGCTTACGTGGATCATCAACGCAACTAGATACTGGGACGTTGCGCGTTGGGGGCGTCGTGCGAACGCTGGATCTCGGTGAGGCAGCCCATTTCCTCAAGATGCACCCGGAGGAAGTTCGCCGGCGTGCGCGTGTGGGTGCATTGCCCGGAGCAAAAGCGGGAAAGCGCTGGGTGTTCCTCGAGGACGATCTTGCCGGCTACCTGCGGTCGCTCTATGCTCCACTTCGGCAAGCGTTGCGAGTGACGCTGAGAAAGGAGGTAAGCGATTGTCACTCTATAAACGCGGAGGCACGTGGTGGATTCGATTCACCACTCCGAGCGGCGAGCGAATTAGATGTTCTGCTCGCACGGACGACAAAGCGCAGGCCCGAGAGCTCGAAGACAAGCTGAAGGCCGAAGCGTGGCGAGTTCACAAGCTCGGGGAAAAGCCTCGTAGAACCTGGGACGAGGCGGCTTTGAAGTGGCTGCAGGAATCCGAGAAGGCCACGATTACGGAGGACAAGGCGAAGCTGCGATGGCTACAGCCGTTTCTTCACTTGAAGTACTTGGACTCCATCGATCGAGAACAAATCACGGAGCTTGCGCGAATCAAGGCCGAACAATCTAGTCCCCCGACTGCTAACCGTTACCTTGCCCTTATTCGGGCGATTCTGCGGAAGGCGGCTTTCGAGTGGGAATGGATTGACCGGGTACCGAAGGTGAAGCTGTACCGGGAAGCAACGCGGCGGGTTAGGTGGATTACCCCGGAGCAAGCGCAAATGCTGTTGCGTGAGCTCCCGCTGCACCAAGCCGATATCGTGCCGTTCGCGCTATCGACTGGACTAAGGCAGTCGAACGTGTTGCGGTTGGAGTGGTCGCAGGTCGACCTCGAGCGATGCGTTGCATGGATTCACGCCGACCAGGCGAAGGCCCGCAGGCCGATCCATGTTTCGCTCAATTCGACTGCAGTGGAAGTGCTGGTCCGACAGCTTGGCAAGCATCCCGAGAGGGTTTTCACCTTTAAGGGCAAGCCTGTGGCATGGGCTAATACTCGCGCGTGGCGTGAGGCGTTGAAGCGGGCCGGGATCGAGAATTTCCGCTGGCACGATTTGCGCCATACCTGGGCGAGTTGGCTGGTGCAACGTGGCACGCCGACGAACGTGTTGCAGGAAATGGGTGCTTGGGAGTCCGAAGGAATGGTCAGGCGATATGCTCATCTTGCGCCGGCGCATCTTGCGGAGCATGCGGAGCGGATCGCGGGACTAGTGTGCGGCACAAATTTTGCACACGTCACCAAAGAAAAAGGCCCTAGCGAGAGCTAGAGCCTTGAAAATTTGGTAGGCCGTGGCGGATTCGAACCGCCGACCAACGGATTAAAAGTCCGCTGCTCTACCAGCTGAGCTAACGACCCGGAGAAAGGGCGCGATTTTAAGCGTTCAGCGGTTGAGCGTCAACGAATCGGCAGGATTTGCTTGCTCCAGTTCAAGCCTCACGCAGCATGCGCCAGTACTCGAACTTCATGGTCGCCGCCGCGCCGGCGACGATCGCGACGAAAGTCATGATCGAGCCGAGCGCCAGGGTCGAGAAGCCCGAGATGCCCTGCCCGACAGTGCAGCCAAGCGCCGTGATGCCGCCGAAGCCCATCAATATCCCGCCGAACATGTGCTTGCCCGTGTCGGCGGCATCGCGGAAGCTCTCCCAGCGGAAGGTCCGGGTAGCGAGCGCGTACGCGGCCGACCCCAAGATCACGCCCGCGGCGGAGGCGATACCGTAAGTGATGATCCGGGACTTGTCGGTCCAGAACATCAGGTATTCGAGCACGAAGGCCATTGGCGAGACGAACGAGAACGACTCCATGCGGCCGGTATTCGTGCCGTAGAACGCCTCGGACAGCGTGTTCGGATCCTCCATCGCGTGACCGATGTGGCCGCTGATGTACCAGCCGCCCACCACCACCAGGCCGGTGACGACACCGCCGAGCGTGTAATTGAAGTCGGAACGGAAGCTGCGGCTCGAGTAGACGAACGCGAGCAGCCCGCCACCGACCGCGAGGGAGAGGATCTCGACCCACGTTTTCTTTCCGACTCCGGTCGCCTTCGCCATCAGATTCGGCAGGTCCTGTCCGCCGGGCAGCGTGAGCGAGGCCTTCTCCAGCACGTCGACGCGGAACGCGCCGAACAGGCCGCGCAGGGTCATGTAGGCGGCGATGCCGAGGAATACGAACACGACCACCGACTTGAGGTTGCCGGCGCCGATCCGGATCAGCGTTTTCGAGCCGCAGCCCGAGCCGAGCGTCATGCCGACGCCGAACAGGAAGCCGCCGACGATGTACGAAAGCCAGGTGAAGCTCGGAGTCTGGTAGATCGACTTCGACAGGTCGACCACGCCGGCCAGCTGCAGCGCGTTGGCGCCGAGCACCGCGACCCCGATCGCGAGCAGCCACATGCGCATGCGGTTGAAGTCGCCCATGTTGACCCA
>CAYYHR010000222.1:0-5887 GCA_964471705.1 uncultured Chromatiaceae bacterium | reverse complement strand
TTTCTGAAACTCTGTCCGGCGCCCGATCTACCCGGAGACGTGCGCCCGATGATCGCCCGTTATGGCGCGACCTGTCAGCCGACTCAGCTCGTGAGCTTTCTCAACGCCCAGATCCGCATGTGCGAGATGGTCCCCTTCGCGGGCTCGGGGGACTGCCGCCCGACCGGCGACGAGCGGCGCATGTGCGCCCCCTTCTACGATCACAGCTACACCAACTACGAAGCCCCGCGGCTTCACGAGCAGTGCCAGCAGATACCCGGTGCTGACGGCTACGAGACGGAACGCTGCACCCACACCTGGACCGAGGCCGGCGCCCCGCCGCCGCCCGCGGAGCCAACGGCCCCAGCCGGGGCTAGCCCGATCCCAGGCCGACTCGCCATCCCGGGGTTCGCCCCGACCGGATTCGTCCTCCCGAGCAACTGACCGAGCCGACGCGACTTTCGCATGCGAAAAACGATGGACAGCCGAACGAGCGACCAAGACCCCGGCAACGCGCGCCTCCTCGCGCGAGGACACGAGTCGGCCGACTCCCCAGAGTCCGGCCGGCGCCGGAGGGAACAGCCCATCGACAAGGAGAAGGTCTCCGCCGCCCTCAAGGAGCTGGCGGCCGAGCACGCCCGCTCGCCCCGTTCTCAAACGGCCCGCCTGCGGGAAGTCCTCGACGATGTGGAAGCCGCGCTGACCGCCGGCGCCAGCCACGCGGCCGTCCTTGCGACCCTGCACGCCCAGGGATTCACCTTCACCTTGCGGAGCTTCGAGAGCACGTTGGGACGATTGCGGAAGGAGCGGCAGAGATAAGGGCGATCGCGTCATCCATCACCGCTGCCTTATATGGCGGCTGGTTGCCGCAACTCTTACTTTGGGCCAAGTACGCCCGGGAACAGAGAACAGAGTGTTGTCGACCAGGAACTCTACGAAGCGGCGGAGGCCTCCGCGCGGCAGGATGGGGTGGGGCTATGGCGAGACCCCGAGCCCGTGCCGCCATGGGAGTGGCGGCGGTGCGCGGGGGAGGGGGTAGGGAGACCTCCCGCGGGTGAGATGCTCTACCTCCCGTGTCTGGTATGTCCATGATCTCACGCGTTTGGTATGCCGGTGTGCGGGGGCTCTGTTGAGCTGTTCTGGACGGGTTTGTCGGGTCGGTCGAGGAGATTTGGCGGAGCAGTTCGGCCAGGTCTGGCGCTGGGAACGGTTGTGGTGGCCCGATAGGTGTAGCGGCTCGCCAACATAAACCCTCGGGCTCGCCAACAACCTCCGGTTCGGGCTCACGTTCGCTGACAATGGAGAGCACCTTGGGCTCACACTCAGTGACAATGGGCGCACGATCACTGACTGGGGCTCGCCAACAGCGCCTTCGGCTCACGCTCGCTGACAACGAGGCAGACATGCGGGTGCACGGCGGATTCAAAGGGGAATCCCGGTCCTGAGCAGCTGCTGCTTGAGCTCCTCGGCGCGTTCCTCGGGCAGCTGGCCCAGCAGCAGGGCACGCACCTCGCCGGGGCGCACGTTGAGGAACTCCGACAGCGCCCGGCTGGTGTAGCCGTGGCGGATGAGCATGGGCTCGAGGGCGTTGAGGTCCGGCGCCATGGTGGCCTCGACGATCTCCGCGCTCACCGGCTTCTCGCCCAGCCGGTACGCCTGCTCCAGGGCGAGGGTGAGGTAGTGCTCGATCTGCAGCGGCGTGATCAGCCGTTCGGCCAACAGCGCCAGGGCTTCCTCGGTGAGGATGTCCTCGACCTTGGTCTTCGATTTCGTGCACTGGCCCAGCAGCCAGGTCATATACGCCTTCTGTTGGCCCTTGAGCCCATCGAGTTCGAACACGGTTGCCCGCGCGCCGATTTCCTCCAGGGTTGGGCGACGCAGGTCGTTTCTGAGCTTCGGATGCCCGGCCAGCAGGATCGACAGGCGCCCGCGGCGGCGGTGCACGCGCTCGATGATGCGCTTGAGCCCGCGCAGGGTGTTGCCGTTGAGGTCGTGGGCATCGTCGACGAACAGGACGACGGGACGCTCGCAGCGCTGGATGAGGCTGATCAGGACGCGCTCGCTCTTCTCCGGCTTGCTCGGCAGGTCGCCGTCCTTCTCAGTGGCCAGGTCGTAGAACAGGGCCAGCTTCAGGGTGTTGAGGTTGACCCGGTTGACGTCCATGGCGAGCGATTCGGCGACCTGGAAGGTCCCGGCCTTTCTGAGCCGGTCCTGCAAGTGCCACAGGAGCATGGTCTTGCCGCTGCCGACGATCCCGGACAGCGCGATCAACCCGCCCTGGGGAATGGCGGCCTCGAGCTCGCGCAGCAATTGCTGGTGGTGCTCGGTCTCGAAGTAGCCGACCTCGCGCAGGCCGCGCGCGAGGCCGAAGTGGTCCAGAACGTCGACGAGCATGGGCCTACCTCCCGAGGAGCGGGGCGATGTGGGTGCGCACGTGCGCGAAGATCTCTGCCTTGACCAGGGTGGTGGTCAGGAGGGCGTTGAGCGCCTCGAGCTGATCGCTCGGCAGCTTGGCCAGCGCCAGGCCGAGGTGATCGGCAATCGCCCGCTTGGCCTCGAGCGGGCTGGCGAAGGCCAGCTGGTGGAACGGGTCCGGATCGCGGAACGGCTGTGTCGCCGGTGCCGATGCGGGCCACGCCTGTGTCAGCTCCGGACGCTCGGTCAGTGCCTCCCGTGGCAACGAGAGGCCCTGCGCCAGCGCCTCGATGCGGTCGGCACGCTGCTCGGTGGCGGTCTTCTTGAAGCGGCGGTAGCGGTGCAACGGGATCGGCCCGCCGACAGGTCGGTACGGCCCGTAGCGGTGCTCTCCGTGCTCGGCAAAGACCTGGTCGTCGAACAGCCCGAACCACAGGGTCACGCGCTCGCCGGCGAGATCGGGGTCAAGCTCATAGCGCACCCCATCGAGACTGACACGGGCATCGGCCCCGACGGTGCGTTCCTCGGGCTCGCGCGCGAAGGTGCAGAAGCGCTCCCAGTCGCACATCGCGCGGATGCCCTCGGGCGGGAGGTTTCGGCGCCAGTCCTCGATGCGCGAATGCGATTCGTGACGATGGGGTCGCTTGTTGTAGCGCAGCAGGTAGTTGCGCAGCCAGGCGTTGGCGTCCTCTTCGGTCTCGGGCTGGTGGAAGTGGTACAGGGTCTCGTGCAATTCCTTACACGGTCCGGAACGGCCGCTCGACCTTGCCCTTGGCGCGGGCCGTCGTGCGCCGCCCATCCTTGCCCCTCGGCCTGTGGTGGATGACCTCGACGTCGAGCAGGCGCATGACGCGCTGGAAGATCGCGCTATGGCACACGGGACCGGGGTCCATGTAGAGGACGAGCGGTCGGCCGCACAGCGCCAGTGCCTCGTCGGCCTTCGGCGCCATCGCGTTGAACAGGAACCGCAACGCGGTCTCCGCCGCTTCGCCATAGGTGCAGTGGTATTCCTGATAGGCCGCGCCGCTGCGGTCGTCGACGACGCTGAACAGCATCAGCGTAGGTGGCCGCCCGTGGCGCTCGTCGATCCAGGACGGACGCTCGATCCGCTTGAGGTCCGACGGGCTGATGTCGAACTGCCACAGGGCGTTGCTCTGCTCGGCCTCGAAACGCACCGCCGGGGGCTCGCGCGTAAGTCGTTCCCGGTCCAGTCCCCAGCGCTTGAGGTAGCGGTTGACGGTGGGCTTGGTCAGCACACCCTTCGGCGCCTGGACGAAGCCCTGCGGGGTGTCCAGGCCGTACTCCTCAAGCAACCGGATCGCCTCGGTCGTCGGCAGATGGCGGCCCTTCTGGTTGGAGGTGCGCAGTTTGATCGCGGCGATCAGCTCGCAGTAGCGCACCAGTTCCTGCTCGGGGAGCACCTTCGGTACGCCGCGGTCGCGACGCTGTGCCGTGTGCAGCTGACCGCCGGCGCGCAGCCGGCGATAGAGGGTGCTCTCGGAGACGCCATAGAGGCTGGCCGTCTCCTGCACCAGCCGCCGGCGCTCGCTGCTGCGCGGCGCCACCGTGGCCAGGTGCCGACGCAGGTCCAGCAGCGCCTCAGCGGGAACCGCTTTGAGCGGCATCGGCCTGGTTCCCGTGGCGCGTCGCCCGCAACCGCCGTGGCTCGGCCACGCCATCGAGCAGACGCTGCCCGGGCGCTTTGACGCTGCCGTCGCCGTTGAGATAGACGTACAACGTTGTCGTCGTGATCCCCAGCCGGCGCGCCACCTCACTCGGACGGGCCTGCGGATCGGCCAGGGCCGCCATGGCCATCTTGACCACCTCCTTGGTCATCTTGGGCGGACGTCCGCCGCGTCGCCCGCGGGCACGGGCCGCGGCCAGGCCGGCGCGCGTGCGCTCGCTGATCAGCTCCGCCTCGAATTCCGCCAAGGCGGCGAAGATGCCGAACACCAACCGCCCATTGGCCGTGGTGGTGTCGATCTGCGCCCCGGCACCGGCCAGCACCTTGAGTCCGATGCCGCGCCGACTGAGATCGTCGATGGTGTTGACTAGGTGCTTCAGGTCCCGGCCCAAGCGGTCGAGCTTCCACACCACCAGGGCATTACCAGGCTGCAATGCCTTGAGACAGGCCACCAGCCCGGGACGATCGTCCTTGCGCCCGGAGCCCAGGTCGGCATAGACGCGCTCCGGCGCGACGCCGGCGGCGCGCAGCGCATCACGCTGAAGATCCAGCATCTGGCTGCCGTCGCTCTTGGAGACCCGCATGTAGCCGATCAGCATCACGGCCTTGTCGCGGCCGCAAGGAAAGATGGATTCATGATAACAACCGTGTGATGATTTCCTGACCGGGTTTTCTTGTGCCTCTGACCAAGGTAGAACGCGCCACCGGGATCGGCAAGGAAAACCTTCGTTTTTCTGATACTCGCCTGGATCAGCCTCGCCGGGGCCCGGGCTTCGATATCGACATCCGCCACCACGTTTCGGAGACACTTGACCATGGGTGCCATCGCAGAGGCCATGTCACGCTTTGCACAGCCACTGATCGACGCCACAGATGGCTCACCGGAGGACCTTCAGCGGGCGCTCTCGTTGAGTCAGTTGTGCTGGAACATGGCGCTGATGCCGGAGGGGAGTCGGGAGCAGTTTCTGGCCGAGATGCAGCCGACCCTGAAGATGGATGACGAGGAGTTTCAGGCGTTCAAGCGCGATGTGGTGATGCTGATGATTGGCCGCCACCAGGAGATGTTTCCTGGGCTGCATCAGCGCGGGGCGCCAGCTCGTCCCCAAGCCTTAGGCGAACAGCCGGTACCCCGGAACGCACAGAGGCGACCCGCCAAGAAGTATGCCGGCACCGGTCGCAATGAACGCTGCCCCTGCGGCAGCGGTAAGAAGTACAAGGTTTGCTGCGGGCGCTGAGCCCACCGCTCTGGCGGCCAGCAAAGTATCAGCGCCTTCTTATTTGGCACCTCACAGCCGCTTCGCTCTTGCTGGAAACCCGTTGTCAGCGAGCGTGAGCCGGAGACGCTGTTGGCGAGCCCCAGTCAGTGATCGTGAGCCCATTGTCACGGAGCATGAGTCTGAGGCGCTGCCTGTTGTCAGCGAGCGTGAGCCCGAAACGGGGGCTGTTGGTGAGCCCAAGCGTTCATGTTGGCGAGCCGCTACACCTATTCACCATTAAGCGATTGATTCGGAATTGATTAACCGCGCCACGGAAGCGAATGAAAGACAGGCAATGGAAGTTATTCAGTGAATGCTAATATACCGTCGAGCATGCGTGGCTGCTTATATACTAACGCTCGCAGAAGTACAAAACTTCAGACTTCGAAGTGTGTTACTGCAGATGCCGGTCAGCCGACAGATCTCCTGGTGCGCAAGACCCTGACTTTTTAACCACAGGACATCCATCCGCTTTCGAATCCTCGGGTGTGGATGCTCGTTGCGTATTTCGGCCCATCGTGACCACCCATTTCGTTTTATCGTGACCGCCCGT
>CAYYHR010000221.1:4892-5965 GCA_964471705.1 uncultured Chromatiaceae bacterium | reverse complement strand
TACTTTTCCTGCAGCGCGACATTCGAGACCAGCACGCCGTCGGCGAGTGGCAGCAGGGATTCCGCATAACGTGTCCAGGCTTCGGAGTACGGCAGGCGGGTGTCCGGATCATCTGCCAGCGCGCTCAGTCCGGCCAAGTCCAGGGGGGTCCGGTTCTGGAAGAACGACAGCTCGTAGTCGTCAACATCGACCAGCAAGGGGCGATTGCGGAACGCCTTCATCATCAGCCCGAGCTGCAGCGACGGCATGCGGGCTTTGCAGGCGACGATCACGTCTGCCTCGATCTTCGATGCGAGCCGCTTCACGGTGCGCGTGAACTCCGGCAGATCTCCGCCCGGGAGCCTGATGGTTGCAATCGATGCGTCGCGCACGGGTGGCCACACGCTGGATCCGTAGCGCTCGAAGCCAGGACCGATCAAGAGGACATTGAAACGGCGTGCGAGGGCCTCCGCGATCAGATATGCCCGACCGAGCGGGTTGTGGCCAGTGTCCCAGGCGATAACCGCGACGGTGATCCTGTGCCTCGGCAGCCGTCGGTTGGAAGGCGGCGCGGCGGCAGCGGTGATCGCACTATCTGCGGGTTGGGTGGGCGGTGGTTGCAGCGAAGCTTCGGTCGGAGTCGGCGCGGCAGGTGTGATGCTGACGTTGACCTCGGATTGGATGGTCGAGAGCGCCCGCTCCAACCTCTGGCGCAATGGGACAAAGGCACTGCCCGTGGCCCGGTGCCCGAGGGACCGTGCCACCGTCTTCATCAAGGAATGGCCGAGGCGCCAGCTGCGTGATTCTTCCAACTCCATGAGCTTGTGCTGAGCCGTCACGATAAGCGAGGCGCATCGTCTGGTTTGTTTCCGATACCGGACCCGGTCGGCTTTCATATCCCGGTCCAACCTTCTGGTGTAAACGGCGAGATCCTCAATGCGGGCACTCTTTCGTCGACCTTCGGCGGTGAGGTCTTTGATTCGTGCGTTCTTACGTTTGCTTTCGTCTAGGGCCTCTCTGATGAGCGCGTCCTTGCTGCTGTGTTCGCCGAGCAGTTTCTCGATGCGCGAGTTCTTGCTGCGGTGTTCGTCGAG
>CAYYHR010000221.1:0-4792 GCA_964471705.1 uncultured Chromatiaceae bacterium | reverse complement strand
CAGTTTCTCGATGCGCGCGTCCTTGCTGGTGCGTTCATCGAGCAGTTTCTCGATGAGCGAGTCCTTGCTGCTGAGTTCGTCGAGCAGTTTCTCGATGCGCGCGTCCTTGCTGGTGCGTTCATCGAGCAGTTTCTCGATGCGCGCGTCCTTGCTGCTGCGTTCGTCGAGCAGCATCTCGATGCGTATCTCCCGTTGACGAGCCTCATTCGCGAGCCCCTCGATTTGGTCTGCCTTGGCGATATCCGCCTCGAACATCCGCAGCACGTCCAGCTCCGGCTCCGGCAAATCAAGCATGTCCGTAACTGCTGCCCAGTCCCTCGCGTGCAAGGCAGTGAAGAAATCTGCCTGTGTCTGCGTCAGGTAGTGATAGCCTAGTGATTCCGTGCAACGTTGGCGATACAGACGCGCATCGATGAACGCCGACACCTCGGCTTCGGACGGCAGGTGCAATTCTTCGATGCCCCATAGCCCCAGTTGGGCATGGATGTGACGGATAGCACCCAAAGGATCGGTGATCAACTCGCGATGAGTAACAATCGCGCGCTGCAGGCCATCGGACGCGCGAAGTAAGCGGCGGTAGTACGTCTGTGCCAGTGCCAAGCAAACCGGTATGGGGAAGTCGTTCCTTGCCACCAGGGAGCGCGCGATCTCCAGCGGGTCGCGCACGCAGATGAGGCACACCGGGTGCTCTAGTACGGAGAGCCATGCCGGCAGGTTTATACACAACCGCGGTTCCTTCATCACCCACGGACTGTGGGCGTCCATTTCGGCGATGACTGCACGCGCTCCCTCTTCGAAGCGGGCCCTGGCATCCGCTGGGACTGCACTCGGTTCGTAGTCGACAATGCGATGCCAGTCAGCGCCGACCGAGAACAGCAGGTCGTCATTGAGCTTGCGTACGTCTTTGCGCTCCCAGAAGCCCTTCGGGTTCTCCTCGTTCGCTTTGGTTGCGATGGAGCTCGGCCCGAAGTAGGCACCCATCAGGTTGACCAAGCGGGTCAACATGGAGGTGCCGGAGCGGTGCATCCCCAGGATCAGTATCTGCATGGCTTGTCCAGATGCGTAGGAGCTGATTTTCGGCGGAGCCGCACTCCGCTTCGGAGCCGCGCCGGGCGGCGGCATGAGTTTCGATATCGGTGCCCGTATCGGAAGTGTGCTCTGTGAAAGCCCGGGGCACGTTTCGGACGCCGGCCCCCCATAGGGAGTTGGCTCCGCCATAGCTGTCGTATTCGCAGCTCCTTCGCCCAGGCGGCACTTTCATCCGCGTTCAGTCGGGAAGTGGCCACGCGTATCGATCGGCAAGCCACCCGACCCATAGGCCGCGTGATCTGCGTCGCCAAAAAGACGGGAAGGCCGGTAGGCAGCCTAGTCCGCACGGAATATCCACAGACAAAATAGCAGTTCGGTAACCCGGCGGCAACTCGCTAGCCATCGTCCAACAATACCCGGGCGGGCAATGGTTGGCAGCGAGCGCTTGCGTTACAGCATTGCCTCCAAGCGTGAGGCGAGGATCCCGGCCATTACCGCCCCTCCGCGCTTGGCCAGGAGGTTCGCTAGGGCTCGTGTGTCGATCCCTGCCGAGTCGGTGCTTGGGCGGGAGTAGGCAAGTATCGTTTCCGTCCAGGCATCCAAACGAGGGGGGAGCGATCGGGATGGGAACGACATCGCCGAAGGCGTGGATCCGCGCCTCGTCATTGCTGGTAATTGTAATCGCCCCCAAGGCTGCGTGCTCGAGAATCGTCGTCATCGGACAGGGGGGCACATGTGCCCGGGGGCAGCAGGCCCAGGGGGTAGGGGAATAGGGGTCACCATTTGTTGCGGCCTGGCCAGGCCGCGTTATCGTGCAGGTGCGAAGCCTGCCCAGGTAGCCGCTAGCCACGGGCCTGGAATCGAGACTTGCAGTCGCTCCGGTGACGGGCCGATTGATGCGTAGTCACGAAAGGAGGCGAGGTGCAAGGGTAACAGGTGATGCTGACCTTGAAGGTGTCGAGTTCCGAAAAGACCGACGTTGGAAGCGGCCGATGGTTTAAATGGACCAGCAGGCAACAGCGCTGTGTGCGTTTTGGCCAGTGCACAGCGACGCCCCGGAGTCTTAGGCCGTATCGAGCCTCACATTGAGATAGCGTGGTAACCAGGGAGATCCGGTAGTCGGCGTCGTGGGATCGGCGCACCCTCCAACAAGCGTAAAAAGCGAGGAAGAGGACGGAGGCTGTCGGAAGTCGGAGCCACCCGTACGAGCGATGAAGTCCGGTAATGCGGACGGAGCAAAGGGGTGGCAGTCTGGGATAACGAGTCGGGGAAACATGGCCCGACGCAGAGCGGATTGTGTCCATGACAACACGACTGGCTCGTTTCACACAGAAGGCGCGTGCTGAGCCGCGCGAGCGGTTCACCGCCCTGATGGGTCTGGTATTTGACCCGGAGGGGTTGCACGCCAGCTTCGAGCGCCAGGATGGAAGGAAGGCGCCCGGAGTGGATGGGATACGCAAAGCGGATTATGCGGTGGGCTTGGATGATCGAATCGAGGATCTGTCCGGTCGCCTGCAGCGGATGGGCTATCGGCCCGAACCGTCGCGGCGGGTCTACGTCCCCAAAGGGGGAGGGCGCTACCGCCCGCTCGGCGTGCCTTGTTTTGAGGATCGCCTGGCTCAGGATCGGCTGAGCCTGATCCTGCAGGGCATCTGGGAGCCGGAGTTTCGCGATTGCTCCTATGGCTTCCGCCCCGGTCGCGGTGCGCATGACGCCCTGCGACGTCTGGCGGAGATCATCACCCGGGAACGCACCCAATGGGTGGTCGAGGCCGATATCAAAGGCTTCTTCGATCATGTGTCACACTCCCACATGATCCGCTTCCTGGAGCATCGTATCGGCGACCCGATGTTCCTGCGCTTGATCCAGCGCTTCCTCAAGGCGGGCGTGATGGAAGACGGTGCTTTTCGTGCAACCGAGGCTGGGACCCCGCAAGGTGGGCTGGTCTCACCCGTGATGAGTAACGTCTACCTGCACTATGTACTGGATCTGTGGTTCGAGAAGCGCTTCGCGAAGAGCTGTCAAGGCAAGGCGTTCATTGTGCGCTTTGCTGATGATTTCGTCGCGTGCTTCTAGGAGGAAGCCGATGCTCGGCGGTTCCGTGCCGAACTGACGGAGCGGCTGTCGGCGTTCGACCTGGAAGTCGAGCCCAGCAAGACGGCGGTCCTACGCTTCGGCAACGAGGCGCAGCGCACCTGCCATCAGGACGGGCTGTCCCGACCCGAGGTCTTCAGTTTCCTGGGGTTTACCCACTTCGTCTCGCGCAGCCGCAAGGGTCGCTTTGTGGTGGGGCGGCAGACGGACGGGAAGCGATTCCGCAGTAAGCTCAAGGCGTTGAATGAACGTCTACGTGCTCTGCGCAGCGCTGGGGGCAACGCCATGGTGGCGTTTGTTCGGCAACACCTGATGGGCCACATCCAATACTACGGCGTCAGCGGGAATACTCGGCGGGTCACGAGCTACGTGTACTTCGCCAGCCGGCTCCTGTTCAAGTGGCTCAATCGACGCAGCCAAAGTCGTTCCCTTACCTGGGAGCGGTTTTGCGCAGTGATTGCAGGTCAGCTGCCCCGCAGTCGGATTGTGGACAACCTCTATCCCATGCCGACGTGGATGCCCCAGTCTGGGAGCCGGATGGTGTAACGCTCCAAGTCCGGTTCTGCGAGGGACTGGGGACGAGCTGTCGTATGGTTGAGATATTGTGGCACCGCCGGGAAACCAGGCGGCAACCGAGAACACCAACTTCAACCTAACCGGCGGTGAGGACCCGGTCTACTCTCCAGCCCGAAGCTCCCCATACAGAACCGCCCCGATTCGGGCGCAACCTTCTGAATTACTTTTAGAAAGTGCTCCTTCACATGAGGCATAGTGTTCCCATGTAAATGCGCTCTTTTGAGCTTTCAATAAGTGGAATACGTGCTAGACGTGTTCCCATGTATATTGAGCGCATCCCGAACCGCAACTCGCGACCGGCCATTTTGCTGCGTGAAGGTTGGCGCGAGGGTAAGAAGGTCTGCAAGCGTACTTTGGCGAACCTCTCGGATTGGCCGGCACAGAAGGTGGAGGCCCTGCGCCGGGTGCTCAGGGATGAGCCGCTCGCTGCCCCAGAGGATGCGTTCGCCATTGAATGCTCCTGGCCCCATGGACACGTCGAGGCGGTGCTCGAGACGATCCGCCGGATTGGGTTGGATAAGCTGATCGGCACCAAGCGTACCCGCGAGCGCGACTTGGTACTGGCAATGATCGCCGAGCGGTTAATCGCGCCGTGCTCGAAGCTGGCGACCACGCGGATGTGGCACAGCACGACCTTGGCGCAGTTGCTTGAGGTCGAGGATGCGGACGGGAGCATGGCCGAAACATCCCCCGAGCGTTACCGGGAGTTCCTCATCGCGCCCTGGGGCGGCGAGACCCGCTTCCTGGAGCTGCGCCTCGGCGAGCGTCTGATGGCGGTGGCCGTAACCGACCGCCTGCCCGGGGCCCTCTCCGCCGTCTACACCTTCTTCGACCCGGGGCTCTCCGAGCGTGCACCCGGGACCTACGCCATCCTGTGCCAGATCGAGGAGGCCCGGCGGCTCGGGCTCGAGCACCTGTACCTGGGCTACTGGATCGGCGCCTGCCCCAAGATGAGCTATAAAGACAGATTCCGTCCCCTCGAGGCATGGACGGACGAGGGTTGGCGACGGTACGAGCGGGGTGAGGAGGTGCCCGAGACCTGAGAGCTCGTGAAAAAATCGGACGCCTACTGCGGACGCCCCTGAACGCCCGT
>CAYYHR010000220.1:0-5985 GCA_964471705.1 uncultured Chromatiaceae bacterium | reverse complement strand
AAGCCTCTGATTTAATTGTTAAAATGACCGGATAGAGATTTTATCTTCTTGAAATTACATGTTTTCCTTAGCGGGACTTTCTGCACGTTTTGCACGCCCTAGCCGAACCAGATTACCAGCGGCCGCTGAGATTTCTGCCTAGCCCGGGTCTCTTGGTCCACGGGATGCAAATGCCAGACGATGTTGTTGCTCATGAGTCTATCGCGATGTGAACAATGAAATGGATGGCTTGAATCTTCGCTCGGTCGTGGCACGCTGAAACAGCGAGGCGTGGGGCCGGCTAGTTCAGGTTGCGCACTGTCATCAGGACTCGCGCCAGCACACCCCAGCCCAGGAGGCTACCTGCTGCAATCCCAGATTCGGACTTTACCGATCATCGTGTCTGCTACGGCCCTCCGCGAATGGCAGCTATTCATGTATGCCGCACTCCCGCTTCAGCCCGAAGAAACGGGTCTCCTCCTCCCGCATGCCTAGCTCCAACGGTCGGCTCGTGTGCATATCGCCCACGGAGACATAGCCCTTCTCCCATAGCGGGTGATAGGGAAGACGATGCTCCTGCAGGTAGCGGTGCACATCGCGGTTGTGCCAGTCGATCACCGGGTAGATCTTGAAGCGGCCGTTCTGTATCCGCACCACGGGCAGTGACGAGCGACTTTCCGTCTGTTCGCGGCGCAGGCCGGCGAACCAGCTGCCCGCATCAAGCAGCTTCAATGCGTTCTGCAACGGCTCTACCTTGTTGATGCTGTTGAAGCGCTCGATTCCCGACAGGCCCTGCTCCCACAGACGCCCATAGCGGCTTTCCTGCCAGGCGGGCGACTGCTCGGCGCGACAGACATGTAGGTTCAGCCCCAAGCGATCAGTCAGCAGATCGATAAATCCGTAGGTCTCCGGAAAGAGATATCCGGTGTCCACCAGTACAACGGGTATGTCGGGCGCGATGCGTGTGACCAGATGGAGCATCAGGGCGCCTTGAATGCCAAAGCTCGAGGTCATGATGTGGTTGGCGGGCAGATAATGCAGCGCCCACTCGACCCGTTGCTCGGCGCTCAGCCCCTCCAGCTTCTGGTTCACGCGCTCGAGATTTTCCGGAAATTCCAATTCCGATGGAGTGACTTGTTCAATCAGTGTCATGATAGTCCTCCGCTGGCTTGATCACTGGTTTCACCACGCCGCTCCGGATCACAAAGTCGCCGAAGCGCTCATCTTGCAGACGGTCGGCGGCATACTGCTGAAAGAGCCCGTCGAGCGTTTCGAGCAGCTGGCCCTCGCTCAAGTTCTTTCGATAGAGACGGTTGAGCCGCAGCCCGATACCGTCGCCGCCGAGCTGAAGGTTGTAACGCCCGGGACCTTTGCCGACCAGACCGATCTCTGCCACATAAGGCCGGGCACATCCGTTGGGGCAGCCGGTCATCCGCATGACGATCGCCTGCTGATCGATACCGTGGCGCGCCGCCATGTCTTCGATCTGGTGGAGAAAGTCGGGAAAATAGCGTTCGGCCTCGGCCATTGCCTGCGGGCAGGTGGGAAGTGCTACGCAGGCGATGCTGGCCAACCTGGTAGGGCTTCGCTCTTCGGCGAGTAGCCCGTGACGCCGGGCGATACCCTCGATGCGCTTCCTCTGCTCTTCCGGTACGCCCGCCACGGTCAGGTTCTGGTTCGGCGTGATGCGAAAATCGCCCTGATGGATCTCGGCAATCTCCCGCAGACCGCTCATCAGGCTTGCGCCGGAATGATCCGCTATTCGACCGCTCTCGATGTAGAGCGTCAGATGCCAGCGGCCCCCTTCGTCCTCTACCCAGCCATAGCGGTCGCCCTGGCCGCTGAATCGAACGGGACGGGTCTCTTCGAACCTCAAGCCGGCCCGCTGCTGCACTTCGCCGATGAAGGCGGGCAGACCCATGCGCTCGATGGTGTATTTGAGCCGCGCGTGACGCCGACTCACGCGGTCGCCGTAATCCCGCTGCACGCTAACCACGGCCTCCGCCACCGCAAGGGCCTGCTCTGGGCGGATGAAGCCCAACTCATCGGCCAGCCTCGGAAAGGTGCTGGTGTCATCGTGGGTAGCGCCCATTCCGCCGCCGGCCAACACATTGAAGCCTTCGAGTCGGTCGGCAGCGGCAATTGCCACGAAGCCCAAGTCGTTGGTGTAGACATCCACATCGTTTTCGGGCGGTATCGCCACCGCCGTCTTGAATTTGCGGGGCAGGTAGGTTTCGCCGTAGAGCGGCTCCGATTCACCGCCCGCCACCGGCTCGCCGTCGAGCCAGATCTCATGATAAGCACGGGTTTTCGGCAGTAGGTGCTCGCTGATGCGCAGCGCCCACTGATAGACCTCCGCGTGCAGGGCCGAGTGCTCCGGGTTCGGGTTGCATAGCACGTTGCGGTTGACGTCTCCGCAGCCACTGATCGAATCGATCATCGCCCGATTGATACCCTGAATCAGGGGCTTTAGGTTCTTCTTCAGGATGCCGTGGTATTGAAAGGTCTGACGGGTCGTGAGGCGGATGGTGCCGTTGCCCAGCTCGCGCGCGACCGCATCGATCGTCAGCCATTGCTTCGGCGTGCAGATGCCGCCTGGCAGACGGGCCCGAAGCATGAAGCTGTAATACGGCTCCAGGAACTGTTCCTGACGTTGCAGACGCTGATCACGGTCGTCTTGCTGGTAGAAGCCATGGAACTTGCTGATCTGGGCATCGTCGGGAGAAAGGGCGCCGGTAACCGGATCGGCGATGCTCTCCTTCAGGGTTCCGCGCAGATAGCGGCTGTTGGCCTTGATGATTTCGCTTGGATTTACTTGGATGTCCATTAGTAGACGTCCCTCTGGTAGCGGCCCTGCTCTCGCAGTGACTCGATGTATTCGGCGGCGTCCTCATCGCTGAGGCTACCCTGGGTCTGCGCGATCTTCTGGAGGGTCAGACGCACGGCCATTTCCATCTCCACACACCCGCAAACATAGAGATGGGCGCCCTCTTCCAGCCAGCGATAGAGCTCTGCCGCCTCTTCGTCGAGGCGGGTTTGCACGTAGGCGCCATCACCGGCGTCGCGGGAAAAGGCAAGGCTGACCCGATTGAGCAGGCCGTCCTTGCGGAATTTGAGCCAATCGGTCTGGTAGAGGAAATCGCGGTGGAAACGCCGGTTACCGAAGACCAGCCAGTTGCGGCCGGTGCTGCCCAGCTCCGCGCGCTCCTGCAAGAAGGCGCGATAGGGTGCAATGCCGGTACCGGCGCCGACCATGACGATGGGTGTATCACCCGCCTCGGGCAGCCGGAACGCCGGATTTTCCGCCACATAGATATCCAGGCTGTCTCCCTCGGCAATACGCCCAGTGAGGTAGCCGGAAGCCCCTCCCAGGTGATCTCGGCCATGCGCCCGGTAGCGGAGGGTAGAGACGGTCAGATGGATCTCATCCTCGCTGACTGCCTGGCTTGAAGCGATGGAGTAGAGCCGGGGCTGTTGCGGATGGAGCAGCTTCACCAGTCCCTCGGCCTCCAGGCTCGCGGGATAGGCCTGCAGCAGATCGATGAGTTGGCGCTCGCCGGTGAAGTTGCGCCACGTATCGCTGTCCTTGTTTAGGGCACTAAGCTCGGGATCGCCCGCAAGCGTTGCCCAGGCCGAGGCCACTCTGGGATGCAGTTGGGTGAGCTCCAGTCGCTCGTCAAGCGCCTGCGCGAGTGTCAGGGAATCGCCGTTTAGATTCACCGTTGCATCGCCCGACAGACCCGTGAGGCAGAGAACCTCCTCGATCAGCGCCGGGTCATTTCGGAAGTAGACGCCCACCGAATCGCCGGGGCGATAGCGGATGGCATTGCCGTCGATCTCCAGCGAAAGATGGTGCACCTCGGACAGGGCGTCGCTGGTAGTGATACGGCGGCTCTCGAGAAGCTCCGCTCGATAAGGATGGTTGCGGTCGTATCGCCGGCTGGCCGATGTCCGTTGGATGGGAATGACTCGGGCCAGGTCGGCGGGCATATCCTGCTCGGCCTTCTCGAGGATGTGCCGGCTCCACTCCTCCGTATGGACGTTGAAATCGATATCCGCGTCGACTCGATCGACTAGGGTACGAGCGCCGCAGGCCCTGAGAAGCTCGTCGAGATCCTTGCCCGCCTGGCAGAAATGCTCGTAGCTCGAGTCACCCAGGCCAAAGATGGCGTATTGCAGGTCCGTCAGCTGCGGGGGTTTTTTCCCGTTGAGGTACTTGAAGAGTTCCCGGGCACTGTCCGGCGGCTCCCCTTCACCCTGGGTACAGATAACCACCATCAGCAGTCTCTCCTTGGGGAGGTCGCGAGGCCGATATTGCTCGGCCGAGGCCAGGCGGGTAGCGAATCCTCGCCTTCCGGCACTTTCGGCCAAATCTTCCGCGATACTGCGGGCATTTCCCCCATGGGTGGCATAGAGGATGGTCATCACCGGCGTTTCGTGGGCCGCTGTCGGGCCGGCGGGACGCGCGGCGCCCAGTCCGGCCAGGTAACCGCTGGCCCAGTTCAGTTGATCCGCACTCAGCCCCTCCACGGCTTGACAAAGGCGAGACAACAGCGAGCCATTCAGAGGAGGCTCCGGTAGCTCCAGAGCGGTATTTGCGCTGTTTTGCATCGCAGCAGAACTCCAAGTTGAATTTCCGATGATGTCCTGGGTAGCAAGTTTGGTATGTGTCGTATATCTTGTGAAATAATTGAAATTGATTATCCATTACGGATACAGATATGGATTTGCGGCAGCTGTCCTCCCTCGTCGCTCTGGCAGAGTCCAGATTCCACGTGACCGAGGCGGCCGAGCGCCTCTGCCTGGTGCAATCGGCAGTTTCTCAGCACCTGGCACGACTTGAGCAGGAGCTCGGAACAGGTATTTTCGTGCGGAAGGGAAAGCGATTGATCGCTTTGACGGCTGCGGGCGAGGAGGTGCTGAAGTACGCTCGGCAGGCCCTGGCGGCACGCGAGAACATCCGCGCGATTGCTCGCGACCACGTGGAGGAATCGAGCGGCGTGCTGCGCATCGGCACGACCCATACTCAGGCGCGTTATGTCCTACCCCCTGTGATCCGGGCCTTTCGTCAGATCTTTCCGCAAGTAAGCCTACAGATTCACCAGGGCACGCCACGCCAGTTGGTGGATATGGCGATCAAGGACACGGTCGATTTTTCCATCTGTACGGAGGAACTGGGCGAGCATTCCGCGCTCACCGCGATCCCCTGTTACCGCTGGAACCGCAGCCTGATCGCGCTGAAGGGCCATCCGGTGCTAGAACGCCGCGCGCTCTCGCTCGAGAACATCTGCGACTATCCGCTGATTACTTACACCTTCGGCTTCACCGGGGCCGGTCATTTACAGACCACCTTCGCCCGCTCCGGATTCAAGCCAAATATCGTATTAACCGCCGCGGACACGGATGTGATCAAGACCTATGTCCGGGAAGGTATGGGCGTGGGACTGATCGCGACCATGGCATACAACGCCAAACAGGACAGCGAGATGGCGCTGCGGGACATCAGCCATTTGTTGCCCTGGGAGACCACCTGGGTGGCCTACTGCAACGACAAGTACCTGCGTCGTTACCAACAGCGATTCATCGACCTGCTGGAAGAAATGGTCTCGGAGAACGGCGTGACGAGAGTGGCCTGATGCAATGGTCGAACTTGCGGTCGCTATAACTGAACCCAGATTAGTGCCGTTTAACTATCGCAAAAATCAGACAGCTGCTGAATTGAACGGTGTGCTATTCGCACCTGACCCTCCCCGTACCCAGGCAGAGACGAGGACAGATTTATACCATATCGACAGTGTTCCCTATTGGAGCTCAACGAGCTTGCTGACGGTAGGATACTCAGATGGAAAAAAGTGCATTTTCACCAAACTCGGGCGGCGCGTCGTCGTCACCGCGTTGGTCATTCGCGAGTACTTCGTGCAGCCGCGTCTGGTCAGAAATGCGCTATGAACTTTTGGCCTTGATCATAACTCCGTCCACCCCCTCATGCCGCCAATGGCCGCAGGT
>CAYYHR010000219.1:0-5989 GCA_964471705.1 uncultured Chromatiaceae bacterium | reverse complement strand
GCTGCAGATACGATCCGGGCCTCGCGGTCGCCGTACGTGCCTTCCAGAAGCGCCATCACCTGGCAACCGATGCCGTGGTGGGACCGGCCACGCTGGCGGCAATGAACATCTCCGCTGCTGCGCGGGTGGATCAGATCCGCGTCAACCTGGAACGGCTGCGCTGGTCGGACAGCCGGGCTCCCCGAGACCGCTTGCTCGTCGATATCGCAGGGCAGGAGGTTCAGCTGTTTCGTGATGACAAGCCGGTATGGACCTCGCGGGTTATCGTCGGGCGCCCCGAGCGGCCGACCCCCGTGCTTCGGGATCAGATGGAATATATCGAGATCAACCCCAGGTGGACCGTTCCCCCGACTATCCTCAAAAAGGATATCCTGCCTGCAATGCGCAGGAATCCGGGTTACCTGAAGAAAAAGGGTCTTCGTGTGGTCACCCGCGAAGGCAAGCCCGTGTCGCCCGGATCCGTTGATTGGAATACCTCCGCGGCGAGCTTTCCCTATATGATTCGCCAGCCACCGGGGGAGAGAAATGCGCTCGGGCAGATCAAGTTCATGTTTCCGAACCGTTTCTCCGTGTATCTGCACGATACGCCGCACCGGGGTCTGTTCGCCAGGCCCAAGCGCCTGTACAGCTCCGGCTGCGTTCGAGTCCAAAAACCCTGGGAGCTTGCGGAGCTGGTGTTGAACGATCCGAAGCGTTGGAGCCGGGAGAAGCTCGCGAATATGGTCGCCTCCAAGCGTACCCGCTGGATTCGTCTCGAGAAGCCCCTGCCGGTGATCCTGACCTACTGGACGGCGGATGTCGGTGCGGATGGCAGGGTCATGTTTCGGGAGGACGTGTACGACCGCGACCCCGCCGTTCTCCGTGCACTGGATGGTACGGGACCCGACCGCATCCGGTTCCCGGAGCCGGCGAAGAACGAGTCGGTGAAATCGGTTTCAATCGAGGGCCAGGAGAAGATTTTGCCCGCGAAAGGAGCAGATACCCCCTCCTGGCCTGCTGCCAAAGACGCGTTGGCGGCTCAATGACATTCAGATATCCCGGAGGCTGAGAAATCGTGTCTGTCCTCATGGAGCTCGCCATATTTCCCACCGACCAGGGAGAGAGCGTCAGCTCCCACGTCAGCGAAGTCATCCGGATGATCAGGGATTCGGGCGTCGACTATCGGCTTACCCCTATGGGCACCATCGTAGAGACCGAGGAGATATCCCAGGCCCTGGCCATCGTGGAGCAGGCGGCGCGGATTCTTCAAGATCGGGACTGCAGGCGGATTTACTCGACTATCAAGCTGGACATCCGCGCCGACAAGGGGGGTCGGATGGACCAAAAAATCCGCTCGGTAGAGGAGAAGATCGGTCGCCGATAGACTTCGGCTGTTCCCGTTGTCCGACCGGCACCACTCTTTTGATCGAGCCTTGGCTGATGCGCGAAATACAGACAATGGAGGTCGCAGCCAAGTCGCCTTGGTCAGGGTTTTGGCTTCGACTTCCGCCTTGCCGTCCGCCGGGGAGATGCCTGTCCCGACGTACGGGTCTTTCCCTGGCTCCCCTTACCGCCACCGCGCCGCGGGCGCTTACTCGCAACCTCTCCGTCTGAAACGGCCAGGATCAGACCCAGGCCCGCGAAGGCCGCCAGCAGGCTGCTCCCCCCCTGGCTGATGAAGGGTAGGGTGATGCCGGTCAAGGGGATGAGCTTGGTGACACCGCCGATATTGAGGAACGTCTGGGTCACGACCACCGAGGTCAGTCCGGTGCATAGCAGCATCCCGAACGGGGATCCCGTCCGCGTCGCAACCTGCAGACCGCGCCAGAAAAGGATCAGGAAGAAGACGATCACCAAGACGCAGCCGACGTAGCCGAGCTCCTCGCCGATCACCGAGTAGATGAAATCCGACTCGGCGATGGGGATGTACTCGGGATTTCCGCGCCCGAAGCCCTCTCCCCAGAGCCCGCCGGAGTACATTCCGGACAACCCCTGTAGGACCTGCCAGCCGTCGCCGGTCGGATCCTCGAAGGGGGTCTGCCAAGCGTCGATGCGCCTTTGCCCGTGGAGAAAGAGCCGCAGGGCCAGATAGCCGGATCCGGCTGCAGCCAGGAGGCCGTAGACAAGATAGCCGATCCGTCCGGTACCGGCCGCCAGCATGACCAGGAGGACGGTGCCGAGGAGCAGGAGCATCCCCAGATCCCGCTGCAGCAACATCATTCCCGTCAGCGCCACCCAGAGCCCCAACAAAGGAAGGAGTGCTTTCAACGGAGGCACCGGCCCACGCCAGTCACCCAGGGTCTTGGCGTCGTGGGCGATCAGGCCGGCCAGGAATAGGGGAAGGGTCACCTTGAGCGCTTCGGTCGGTGTGATGAAGCCCACCGCATAGATACCGCCGCGAAATCTCTGCCCCGTGGCCAGTACCACCGCCAAGATCGCAAGCGATAGCCCGCCCCAGAGCCAGGGATGCGCGGCGAGCTTCCGGTAGCGTCCCCGCATGCCGGCGACACAGACCGCCAGCATGACCAGAACGCCGACGGGGAAGGCCAGACGCGCGCTCGTCCAGAGGGCCGTACCTTCGAAGGCGCCCATCCGATACTGGGCGAGCAGTCCGATGCCGGAGAGAAAGGAGACCGCCACGGGTAGGATCTGATCTCCGCGAAACCGGGTGGCTACCAGGGTCAAATGCAATACAGCCAGGCTGGATGCATAGGTGAGCAGGGGCCGCAAATCCGCCAAGCCGAGCTGGCGGCCTGCGCTTAGACCTGCCCCGAAGATCATCAGGAATCCCAGGGTAACGCACAGCAGACACCCGAGAAGCAGCTGCCGCTCCGGTCGTCGCGCACTCCAGGCCGAGGCCGGATTGCCCCGAGCCGGTGTCACGGCAACATCCCCAGCTCCTTTGCCCGAGCCAGAAGATCACGGGCGATCGGCGCTGCGGTCTTGGCTCCGTAACCGCCGTGCTCCACCAGGACGGCAACCGCCAGGGCCGGACGATCCGCCGGGGCGAAACCGACGAACCAGCTGTGCGCCGCTCCCTGAGAATTCTGGGCCGTTCCCGTCTTACCGGCGATGGCGAGTCCCTCGACGTCGATACCCCGGCCCGTTCCTTCGGACACCACCCTGCGGAGCATCCGCTTCAGTTTGCGGGCATCGGTTGCCGGCATGAAGCGGGCAAGGGCGACCGGCAGATCAGTCTCCACCAGCCGCGGACGCATGGCCAGTCCCCCGTTGGCGACAGCCGCCGCGATCAGCGCCATGTGCGCGGGCGTAACCAGGACCCTTCCCTGTCCGACGGAGGCCTGTGCCAGGCCGTACTTGTCCGAGGACGCGATCTCGGGCACGCGGCCTGTGGTCATTGCCCAGGAGCCGTAAGGACTCTGATAAAGGGCGATCTGTCGGTCGAAGTAGAAGCGATCGAGGTTGTGGAAGAAGGTATCGTGTCCGAAACCGACCCCGAGCTTGGCGAAGAACACGTTGGAGGACTCTGCCAGGGCCGTGGGCAAGTCCAGATCGCCGTGACCCTTCCAGACCTTGCCGGCCCTGCGCGCGCTGTAATACTCATGGTCCCGGATCTTCCGATAGTGCGCGGATGTGGTGTAGCCGTCCGCCGGGCAGTAGAGGGTCCCGGAAAACCCCCTTTCGATGGCGAGGGCCGCGGTCAGGATCTTGAAGGTGGAGCCGGGTGGATAGAGTCCCTGCGTCGCCCGGTTCAGCAAGGGTGCGCCTGGGTAGCTGCGGCGGAACAGCTCCGGTGTGATCCGGTTCGGGTCGAAGGATGGGGTGCTCGCCAGGACGCGAACCGCGCCGTCTCCCGGGCGCAGGACCACGACCGCCCCGCGCTTTCCGCCGAGGAGCTGGACGGCAAGGAGCTGTAGCCTGGCGTCCAGGGTGAGCGTCAGGTCCTGACCGCGCGGACTCGCCTCTCGGGTCAACAGCTGGCGTCCGAGCTCGCCCCAGGCCGGCAGGCTGTCCGCGGTCCCTCCGTTCAGGTGGGCGTTGGCAGCCGCCTCCATGCCGCTGGCACCGAGCCTTGGATCACTGTAGCCCACGACATGGGCGAGTGCGGGCCCGTAGGGATAGAGCCGGAGGACCCGATCTCCGCGGCGCGCACTGTAGGCCAGCACCGCGCCGCTCCGATCCAGGATGCGCCCACGCCGGATGCGGTGGGCCGGGTTGAATTGACGGCGGTCGTAGGCTTGCATGAAGGCGAGGAACTGGGGCCGGAAGATCCCGGTCAGCTGCCAGGTTGCCTGGTACAGCACCAGGCCGCCGAACAGAATCACCAGGCCCGCGAGGGGAATCGCTGCAGACCCCCCAGGTCGGCCCAGATGCCGTAGCTCCGTGAGGGGGCGGTAGTCGAGAACCAGCTTGACGATATAGGCGACCGTCAGAAAGAAGGCCGCCTGTAGCCCGATACGAAGCACCGGCCAGGCTGTGGAGTCGACGATGTCACGGAAGAGAGCAGAGGGATCCGGGGGGATCACAGGACTCTTGCCCCGCGGGCGCTCGCCACCAAGTCGTCCAGGCCCATCATCCCGCACTTGTGACCGGCCAGTGCAGTGCAGCGGACAAGTAACATCGGCACGGGGAGCTCCGCGAGCAGTCCGTCGATCAAAGCGGCGTTGAAGACGTCACCGGCACCCAGGGTATCCCTGACCTGCTCCGGCCTGTAAGCGGGCGAATAGCAGATGTCCCCGTCGCGGGTCTGGGCGTAGGCCCCATCTTCGCCCCAGGGCACGACCAGGAGCCGGGCGTCCGTTCGGCTCCACTGGTCGGTGAGAAAGCGCCGCGGTTCCGCATACCCGCAGCTTTCGGCATAGCTGCGGGAGAAGACGAGGACATCCGGCCCCGTGAAGAGAGACTCGATCTGTGGCCTCGGCTTCTCGACCTCGAGCGAGATCCCGGTCCCCGGGAGGCGCCGCCGGGCGCAGTCCCGTACCATGGGAGCGGTCTCTTCTGGGTCACGGCCCTCGAAATGCACCCAGTCGTAGCCTTCGAGCCTGATCCCGGCAAAATCTGCAGCGGACAGCTCCGGCAGGTCCCGATAGTGAAGGATGGTGCGGCTACCCGTGGCTCGGCTCAGGATGACATAGGACGTGGGGGTGCTGCCGCCGGGATGTCTGACGCAGTTGCCGACAGCGACCCCGCGTAGCTCGAGATCCCCCAGGACCTGCGCCCCCTCCGGATCGCTGCCCATGGTGCCCGCCCAGGCACAGCCGTGCCCCATCTGCCGCAGGACAGCAAGGGTGTTGGCGGCATTGCCGCCCCTGAGGACGCGCCTGGCAAGGACCCGGAGTTCCGCGTCTTCGACCGGGTAGGCAGCCACCTCGTTCACGATGTCCAGAGCCGCCACACCCACAGCGAGGATGCGGCGGCCCGTATCATTCATCCCGTGCTACTCGGAAACCGACGTCATTTAGCCTGGTCTCTGGGGTAAGGCTTTGACGAGCGGTCGAATACATGGATCTGGCCGGCTTGTTGAAAGCACCGCCGCGCACTACCCGCAGGGAACAGCTTGCCTCGCCCCAGGGCTTACCGTTTTCCGGAGCACCGACATAGTTAGGGTGGTAGCAATCCTCCACCCACTCCATCACGTTGCCCGCCGTGTCGTAGAGCCCGAACGGATTCGGTCGGAAGCTGCCCACGGGTGCGCTCGAGCGGCCGTCCCAACGGGTGCCGCAATTCAAGCATGCGGCCCTCCCCTGTCCCGGCTCGAGGCCCCACCAGAAAAAGGTGCTCTTCCCAGCCGCGGCGGCATACTCCCACTCGGATTCGCTCGGCAGACGGTATCTCTTACCGGTGCGCCGGGAGAGCCACCGGGTGTAGGCCCGCGCATCCTCCCAGCTGACGTCCACCACCGGGCGTTTCCCCCGCCCCCAGCCGAAATCGTTGGGTAATCGCCGGCCGGTGGCCCGGGCGAAGCGGTCGTATTCCTCGAAGGTAACCTCGGTTGCACCGATCAGAAAGTCCGGGACACGGACACCGTGGACGGGTCCGTCATCTTCGT
>CAYYHR010000218.1:0-5993 GCA_964471705.1 uncultured Chromatiaceae bacterium | reverse complement strand
GTGACGATGTCCTCGATGCCGTTCAGGATCACCGGCCGCGCAGCATCAAACAGCACCTCGTCCTGGTCGGTATAAAGCTGGCGCACCGCGAACCCGCCGCCCGTGGCCAGCCGACATAGGGTGTCGGAGATCCACGCGGGCAATCCCGAGACGTTGTCGAAGGCCAGCACGTGGCCATTGTTCGCCGCGATGAAGAGGTCACGGTCCTCCCGCGGCAGGGCACGCAGGGGCGCGGTGTTGGGGTCGAGCAGCGAGCGAAGAACGGCGGAGAAGGTGGATTTTGCCGAGCCCTGTTCACCCGACAGCACGAGCACTGGGTAGGGTCCGCAGTTGCGCAGCACGGCGAGCGCCCATGCCACGACGAGTGTGAAGTCGTTGCCGCCCTGGACGTTTAGGAAGCGGCGCAGAGTTTCAATGGAACCGCTCCGCTCAGGTGCGGGTAGCGCTTGCATGCCGGCGGCGCGGCGGAACCGGACCGGAGGCTCTTCGACCACGCGCCAGCCTTCACTTCCGATCTCCACGGCCCGCCAGGCATCGTCACCGAGGTCCAGGTAGAGCTTGTCCCCCAGGCCACCGATGCGGATGTGCACCTCCCGCTCCGGACCGTCGAAGTGGGCCTTCGCCTCGATGACGTTGAGGGCGGACTGCAGGGCCTCGGAGTTCGGCGCGCCACCGGTCGCCTCGAAGAATCGCCGGGCAAGCCAGCGACGGAAACCTTTCGTGCGGACGGGCCACGTTTCGCGGTGCCCGTTCACCAGCAGATCGGCAAAGGCTGTGGCGTCGGGGCTGTGAAACAGCTCGGCTTCCTGGGCCAGATCGATCAGAACATCCGCCTGTTTCGGGCCGCGGCCGCTGTCCACGCCAGCTTCCTCAGCCAGAGCCCCATCCAGCGCGGTAACTCGGCAGCCGGCGCGCTTGAGCTGGGCGCGCAAGCCTTCAAACCGTGCGCGATCCGCCTGCCGCAGGGTAACAAGAGCTTCGAGCACCTCCGACACGAACGGCGCACCCGGGTCAACCTCGGTCCGTGCGAGCAGGTCGTCCAGCGGGTCGCGAACTTCCTCGGCGTTCTCGACGGCGGCGCAGATCAGGTTTTCCGGTACGCTGGTCATACTGACGCCTCCGGCGCACTTGCGTGGTGACCCAGCAGGACGTCGTTGAAGTCCATGCCGCTCGGCGGGTGCGCGATGCGCACCGTTCTGCCTTCGCGCCTCCAGCGCCGGGCCGCGTCGAGTGCCGCCGCCTCGCCCGGGTCGTCACCGTCCGCCAGGATGATCACCTCGCGGATCTCGGCCGGTAGCTCCAGCGTGCGCAGACCCGAGGTCGAAAGCGCGGCCCAGGCGGGTAGCCCCGTTGCTTGCATAACCGCAAGACAAGTCTCGATGCCCTCGCCGACCATCAGCTTCCCGGTGGCGGTGGCGAGGCGCACCGCGCCGCTGCGGCAGGGTCCGAGCATCATCTTCTGCGGGGTGACGGGCGCCTTGCCCGCACCACCATGGGCGAGAAAGGTGCGATGGATAGCCAGAGGCTCGCCGTCGCTCCCGCGGGTGACGAGCGAGACCATGCCGGCCCAGGTCCCGCCGGTTGGATGCTGCAAGCGGGGACGGAAGCGGACTGAGGGAGGGACCGCGAGGCTGATTCCGCGAGAGTGCAGATAGATTTCGGCGGGGGTATCGGCTGCTGGTATGGCCGACCGCCAGAGGCGCAGCGCCGCCGTCGTTCGCTCGCTCTCGTCGTGGGCCGGGAGCGCAGGGAGGGATTTTTGGGATTGTTTGGCGTTGAGTGGACGCCGGCACGGGTGGGAATCGTCCCATAGACCCAGCGACCGAAGTGCGCCGATCACCAGAGCCTGGTCGCAGCCGGCATGACAGTGCACCAGGACCTTACCGTTCTCCGCATCCCTGATTGACAGGCTCGGCTGGCTGTCCTCGTGGGAGGGGCAAGTAGCCACCCACTGGCTGCCGGTGCGGCGTCCCCCAAGGGCGCAGGCAAGCGTCTCTGCGTTCATGCGGAGATTCCTCCAGGCGTTTTCGGATCGCAACGCTCGCGTTCCTCTTGGCGAGACCACTCGGCCAGGATGTTGAAGAATCCGCTGATGTTTTCGGCGATCTCGCGCGCGTCCTCCCGCGATAATTGGCGCCTGGAACGCTGCTGCCACACGGCTAACGTGTCGTCGAGGAGGTTGGGTCTGGTTTCTCGCATCTGCATTCCCGAAGACCTGCTGGAATCGCCTGCGAAGGCGACCGAGCTCATAGGTCCTCGGCGTCGGAGTCACACCGATCGCGAGTGACCGAGAATCGTGATGAGCGCTCCCGTGTCAGGAGTCGCTTGAGTGAGCGGGTTAGTTCTTGTGCTCCTCTTCAGGGATCGTGAACTGGTGGCTCTTGCCTGCCTTGATCGTCAGACGCCGCCTGCGACCGTTGACGATCTCGCCGCTCACGCCGTAGTCGAAAAAGCCGTGTTCCAGACCGTCCTTGACCACGGAGACCAGCAGCTTCAAAGCGTGGTCCAGCTGGCCCGCCGCGGTTGCCTCTGTTTCATCAATGTTCATGCGCGTCTCCGGACATGCTGTGCAAGAGGCTCTTCATCTCCCGGATGACGCCGACGAAAGCGACGGCCGGCACTTCGGCCTCGGCGTTGACGTAACTCAGGATCTCCCTGTCCATGTCGGAGGGGCGATCAAATTGAAAGGTGCGCCTGCTGCCGCGTCCCGTCACGCGGGAAAGCCTGTACCCTCTACATCGAAGAAAGCAGGCGAGATAGAAATCCGAGGTTTCGAACGAAGCCTCGCAGGCACCGTTTCCCGGCGTCGGGAGCGGGATAAGTAAACGTTCAGTCATTGCTAAACACTCCGGTCAAAAAAAATCCCGTCACCGGGCGGCACGGAAGAGCGGAGCACACTCCGACCGACTCCGGACGAGAAGCCCCATTTCTTCCAAACAGATTCGCATGGCCAGAGTCGACACCTTGAAGACGTCCGCGAACTCCTTGGCAACGCGATTGAAAAGGGGGGCTTCCGGGGAGAATGCTTGCGACAAGAGATGCCTCAGCGGCTGTAACCCTTTTCGCCGGTAAGGTTGGGCGATCGGCAAACGCTTGCAGTCCTCATAGACAACTGGCTCGACGTGACCGAACTGGTCTTTCCAAACCTGAAGAACCAGGGTTCGTGGCATCGTCAGATGTGACGCGAAATAGTCCGCTTGCCACTCGATGCGAGCCTTCTCATCCACGCGCCGGCAAACATGGCTTGGTTTTCCTTCCTCTGCGCCGAACAACTCTCCTTGGTCCGCCCCCTCGGTAAAATACGGTCTGTGCAGCCACTAATGAGCCCCCTCGTGACCGCAGGTGAAGTTGAATCTGCCTTCCTTCTCTGGGTTGGTCTCGGGATCCAAGTGTTGATCGATGACTACCCGCTTATCGTTGAACCACAGCGCTCCGAGGACCTCTGCGCCGCCAAACTGGCCTCGCAGGTCGTCCATCTCAAGGGTAAGGCCCAAATGCAGCTCAAGGATCTCATCCACCGGGACCGGAGGGATTACCACTGGGCCATGTTCCCGTCCGTATTCGGCGAGGAGGATATTGGCCTCGCGTTCGATATGTTGTTTCGAAAGGTAAGGTACGTCTGGATTCATCTTCATCTACCTGGTTCACGTCTACGACTCTCGACGCTGATCGAAAAGCCACGGCTTCAATCCTCGTCGTCCGAATTCAACTTCTTTCGCTGAACCTCCTCGATGAGCCGCTGCAGTTCTTCTGTGGATAGCCCGTTTGCGCTGCGCAGCAGGCTGGGCATCTCCTTTGGTCTGCGCTGAACGATGCCCGAGAGATCCGCAGGCATCCTCCCCGCCAAGAGCAGCAATTCATCGGCGTCCTGCCCAAGAAACTTAGCCATCGCCTTGACCTTATCCTCCGCGGGGGGCGGCAATTCGCCGCGCTCGATCTGCGACACGTATGTCGGACTGACGCCAAGCATCTTGGCAAACTGACGCAGTCCGATCTTTCGCTCCTCTCGCAGCCGGCGTACCGTCTCCCCAAAAGATCTCGCCTCACCCCCAGTCACAGCAGTCACCCTCGATTGTTGTTTAGTTAAATCTAAACACAACAGCCGGGGTTGTCAAACATCTTGTGGTTGGCGCCATAGGAACGATCAACATGTTGTGTCGTGGTGTTCCGGCAAGAATTGTGTGCCCGGAGCATCAGCCCGGTTAAGCGACGGTTTGGGGGCGGTCGGGTTAGCGTGGACATGTCGCCTCCAGGCACATGGCTTATCGTGGTCGACGGTGGTGTCTCTGCCCACGACGGACAAAAACTGCCGAGGCCGCCGACCGCTTTCGGTTTACGTTCCGGCAGGGATTAAGGACGGCGGCCAAGTGCGGTGTCCCGCGCGACACCCGGATTCGCTTCGGCGTTTCCGTGTTTGCCCCACCGCAATCCGGAGCCAGCCTGTTCCTCAGGGCAGACCATGCCCAACGCAACGTCCGGCTCGGTGCTGGCGTCGGACCGAATGCGTTGGACGCACCCCTCGGTGATCATGCGTTCGAGCTTCGCATGCTGACGAAAGACCATCCGTACCCTTGAGACATCGCGCGCCAGCCGGCGGATCTCGGCGAAGCGCTCTTCCAATGCGTCGGCGAGCGCAAGTTCCCAGGGTTGAGCGACGCCGGCCAGGGCCGAGCGGGAGTAGCGGTCACCTTTGCCCCGACGGAGGTACGTCGTAAAGGTCCGCGCCCGGCTTCCGGCTCGGTTGACCCAGCGCCGCGTGAACCACTCGATGGAGAAGGCCCCAGGGGCGGCACGTACCGCACGCACCGGTCGTACCCGCACGCCGAGCCGGCCCCATTCATCCCGCGGGCGCTGGGCGCGCTCCTGGGCCGCGCCCACGTAGAATTGTGATGCCACCTCGGCTGCTTCGGCGGCCAGGTCGTCCAGGCGCGCACGCGCCCAGGCCTCGACGGATTCCTCGATTTGCCGCGTATCTTCCGACATGCTCCGCTCTCCCGGTGCTTTCACATCCCTAACTAAAGTGAAACCCGATACCCGTTTCCGCCCGCACCCCCAGGGCCGTCCTGGAGGGGCTTTTCGGCGACTTGTTTCCGCCCGCATACAAACCGAAGAACATGCTTTTTCCCGCGGGCTTTCTTCCGTCCAGTCAGACGGTTGCGTGCGCCGGGTACTTGCCTGTATTCGCCCGCACACCTTGACCGCTACCTGTATTCGCCCGCACCCCCGGCGACGGTGAGGTCTGCGGCCTGTGTTCGCCCGCAGGCATACCGCGCGGTGTGCTTCCGCCGGCGAGCGTTTTAGCCATTCGATCAGACCGTTACGGGTTTTCGGCGGTACGGCGCTTCCGCCCGCAGGCAGGCACCGACACCTGTTTCCGCCCGCAACCCGATCACGCGGCGCAGTAAAGCACGGCGTTCGCCGTAGCGCCGCAGCGAAAGAGCGCAATTTTCCGATACCTTGCCCGATGGTGATGACTGGAGATCTCGGGCTGGTCCCCACAGGCTTGTGTACCGCCAGTGAACCTGGCGTGTACTTCCAGTCGCAGAAGAATCGAGGCGAAGCGCTTTCGTGTCCGCTTGTGTACCGCCAGTGTACTTGTAGTGAACGAGCGGATCGGGGACAGTCCTTCGGTGGGACATGAGTCACTCGAACATGAGGATCGCCGTCCGCGAGATGCGGTCGCCCACACTTTGTCCCGCCCGATTTTTCCAGGATCATCCGTTCCGGATCTGCCGGATGCGTCCACCGCTGTTGTCCATGCTTGCGGGCCCTGTCAAGCGACACCAGGAATTGACCCCCCGGCGACACGAAGAATTGATCCCCCTGGTTGGCATGGTTAAGTGTGGGGGCCTCAGTTTCCGGCGTGGCCCGCCCCGCTGGGAGAGCCGTTGAGCCAGTCGGCAGGCGTCCGGGCACGGCTGGCAGCCGAGACCCTTCCCGCCAGGGCGAACGCATATAAAATTTCAGCCGAACACAACCTTAGCGCGGTAGTT
>CAYYHR010000217.1:0-5995 GCA_964471705.1 uncultured Chromatiaceae bacterium | reverse complement strand
ACGAAGATGACGGACCCGTCCACGGTGTCCGTGTCCCGGACTTTCTGATCGGTGCGACCGAGGTGACCTTCGAGGAATACGACCGCTTCGCCCGGGCCACCGGCCGGCGTTTGCCCAACGATTTCGGCTGGGGGCGAGGAAAACGCCCGGTGGTGGACGTCAGCTGGGAGGACGCGCGTGCCTACACCCGGTGGCTCTCCCGGCGCACCGGCAAGAGATACCGTCTTCCGAGCGAATCAGAGTGGGAGTATGCCGCCGCAGCTGGGAAGAGCACCTTTTTCTGGTGGGGCCTCGAGCCGGGACAGGGGAGGGCCACCTGCTTGAATTGCGGCACCCGCTGGGACGGTCGCTCGACAGCACCCGTGGGTAGCTTCCGACCGAATCCATTTGGGCTCTACGACACGGCGGGCAACGTGATGGAGTGGGTGGAGGACTGCTACCATCCTAACTATGTCGATGCTCCGGCAAACGGTAAGCCCCGGGACGAGGCAAGCTGTTCCCTGCGGGTGGTGCGCGGCGGTGCTTTCAACAAGCCGGCCAGATCCATGTATTCGACCGCTCGTCAAAGCCTTACCCCAGAGACCAGGCTAAATGACGTCGGTTTCCGAGTAGCACGGGATGAATGATACGGGCCGCCGCATCCTCGCTGTGGGTGTGGCGGCTCTGGACATCGTGAACGAGGTGGCTGCCTACCCGGTCGAAGACGCGGAACTCCGGGTCCTTGCCAGGCGCGTCCTCAGGGGCGGCAATGCCGCCAACACCCTTGCTGTCCTGCGGCAGATGGGGCACGGCTGTGCCTGGGCGGGCACCATGGGCAGCGATCCGGAGGGGGCGCAGGTCCTGGGGGATCTCGAGCTGCGCGGGATCGCTGTCGGCGACTGCGTCAGACATCCCGGCGGCAGCACCCCCACGTCCTATGTCATCCTCAGCCGAGCCACGGGCAGCCGTACCATCCTTCACTATCGGGACCTGCCGGAGCTGTCCGCTGCAGACTTTTCCGGGATCAGGCTCGAAGGTTACGACTGGGTGCATTTCGAGGGCCGTGACCCAGATGAGACCGCTCCCATGGTACGAGACTGCGCCCGGCGGCGCCTCACAGGGACCCGGATCTCGCTCGAGGTCGAGAAGCCGAGACCGCAGATCGAGTCTCTCTTCACAGGGCCTGATGTCCTCGTCTTCTCCCGGAGCTATGCCGAAAGCTGCGGACACGCGGATCCGCGGCGCTTTCTCACGAGCCAGTGGAGCCGAACGGACGCCCGGCTCCTGGTCCTGCCCTGGGGCGAAGGTGGGGCCTACGCCCAGGCCCGCGACGGGGACATCTACCATTCACCCGCCCACAGGCCGGAGCAGGTCAGGGATACCCTGGGTGCCGGTGACGTCTTTAACGCCGCCTTGATAGACGGACTGCTCTCCGAGCTTCCCCTTCCGCAACTGCTTGCCCGCTGCACTGCATTGGCCGGTCACAAGTGCGGAATGCTGGGTCTGAACGCTTTGGTGGAGAGCGCCCACGGGGCAGGAGTCCTGTGATCCCCCCGGATCCCTCCGCTCTCTTCCGTGACATCGTAGACTCCGCAGCCTGGCCGGTGCTTCGCATCGGGCTCCAAGCGGCTTTCTTTCTGACGGTCGCCTATATCGTCAAGCTGGCTCTCGACTACCGCCCCCTCACAGAGCTACGACACCTGGGCCGACCCGGGGGGTCTGCGGCGTTTCCCCTCGCGGGCCTGGTGATTCTGTTCGGCAGCGTGCTGCTGTACCAGGCGACCTGGCAGCTGACCGGAATCTTCCGGCCTCAGTTCCTCGCCTTCATGCAAGCCTACGACCGCCGTCAATTCAACCCGGCCCACCGCATCCGGCGTGGGCGCATCCTGGATCGGAGCGGCGCGGTGCTGGCCTACAGTGCGCGCCGCGGAGATCGGGTCCTCCGGCTCTATCCCTACGGGCCCGCACTCGCCCATGTCGTGGGCTACAGTGATCCAAGGCTCGGTGCCAGCGGCATGGAGGCGGCTGCCAACGCCCACCTGAACGGAGGGACCGCGGACAGCCTGCCGGCCTGGGGCGAGCTCGGACGCCAGTTGTTGACCCGGGAGGCAAGTCCGCGCGGTCAGGACCTGACGCTCACCCTGGATGCCAGGCTACAGCTCCTTGCCTTCCAGCTCCTCAGCGACAAGCGCGGGGCGGTCGTGGTCCTGCGCCCGGTAGACGGCGCGGTTCGCGTCCTTGCGAGCACCCCATCCTTCGATCCAAACCGGATCACGCCAGAGCTGTTCCGCCGCCGCTACCCGGGCGCACCCTTGCTGAACCGGTCGACGCAGGGACTCTATCCACCAGGCTCGACATTCAAGATTCTAACCGCCGCCCTCGCCATCGAAAAGGGATTCTCGGGGACCATCTATTGCCCCGCGGACGGCTATACCACATCCGCGCACTATCGGAAGATCCGGGACCACGAGTTTTACAGTGCCCGCAGGGCCGGCAAAGTCTGGAAAGGCCATGGCGATTTGGATCTGGCCACTGCCTTGGCGGAGTCCTCCAACGTGTTCTTCGCCAAGCTCGGGGTCGGTTACGGACACGCTGCCTTTTTTCGAAATCTCGAGCGTTTTAACTTCGACCGACAAATCGCCCTCTATCAAAGTCCTTACGGCTCCTGGGCAATGACCACAGGCCGCGTGCCCGAGATCGCGTCCTCGGACAAGTACGGCCTGGCACAGGCCTCCGTCGGGCAGGGAAGGGCACTGGTTACGCCCGCTCACATGGCGCTGATCGCGGCGGCTGTTGCCAACGGGGGGTTGGCCATGCGTCCGCGGCTGGTGGAGACTGATCCGCCGGTGGCCCTTGCCCGCTTCATGCCCGCAGCCGATGCCCGCAAGCTGGCTCGGATGCTGCGCCGGGTCGTCGCCGAAGGAACGGGCCGGGGTATCGACGTCGAGGGACTCGCCATTGCCGGCAAGACGGGAACGGCCCAGAACCCCCAAGGGGCGGCGCACAGCTGGTTCGTCGGCTTTGCGCCGGCGGATCGTCCGGCCCTGGCGGTTGCCGTCCTGGTGGAGCACGGCGGTTACGGGGCCAAGACCGCGGCACCGATCGCCCGCGATCTTCTGGCTCGGGCGAAGGAGCTGGGGATGTTGCCGTGAGACCCGCTCGGGGCCGGACGGCCTCGACCACGACTTGGAGTGCGCGACGACCGGAGCGGCAACTGCTTCTCGGGTGCCTGCTGTGCGTCACCCTGGGATTCCTGATGATCCTCGGGGCAGGTCTAAGCGCAGGTCATCAGCTCGGCTTGGCGGATTTGCCGCCCCTGCTCACCTATGCATCCAGCCTGGCTGTATTGCATTTGACCCTGGTAGCCACCCGGTTTCGCGGAGATCAGATCCTACCCGTGGCGGTCTCCTTTCTCTCCGGCATCGGACTGCTCGCCCAGTATCGGATGGGCGCCTTCGAAGGTACGGCCCTCTGGACGAGCGCGCGTCTGGCCTTCCCCGTCGGCGTTCTGGTCATGCTGGCGGTCTGTGTCGCCGGCATGCGGGGACGCTACCGGAAGCTCGCCGCGCATCCCTGGCTCTGGGGCGGGCTATCGCTTGCGATCTTGGCGGTGGTACTGGCCACGGGGCAGAGATTTCGCGGCGGTATCTATGCGGTGGGCTTCATCACACCGACCGAAGCGCTCAAGGTGACCCTTCCCCTATTCCTGGCCGGCCTGATCGCCCACGACGCCAAGACCCTGGGTGACTGGCGTGGGCCGGTGCCTCCGTTGAAAGCACTCCTTCCTTTGTTGGGGCTCTGGGTGGCGCTGACGGGAATGATGTTGCTGCAGCGGGATCTGGGGATGCTCCTGCTCCTCGGCACCGTCCTCCTGGTCATGCTGGCGGCCGGTACCGGACGGATCGGCTATCTTGTCTACGGCCTCCTGGCTGCAGCCGGATCCGGCTATCTGGCCCTGCGGCTCTTTCTCCACGGGCAAAGGCGCATCGACGCTTGGCAGACCCCCTTCGAGGATCCGACCGGCGACGGCTGGCAGGTCCTACAGGGGTTGTCCGGAATGTACTCCGGCGGGCTCTGGGGAGAGGGCTTCGGGCGCGGAAATCCCGAGTACATCCCCATCGCCGAGTCGGATTTCATCTACTCGGTGATCGGCGAGGAGCTCGGCTACGTCGGCTGCGTCTTGGTGATCGTCTTCTTCCTGATCCTTTTCTGGCGCGGTCTGCAGGTTGCGACGCGGACGGGATCCCCGTTCGGGATGCTGCTATGCACCGGACTGACCTCGGTGGTCGTGACCCAGACGTTCCTCAATATCGGCGGTGTCACCAAGCTCATCCCCTTGACCGGCATCACCCTACCCTTCATCAGCCAGGGGGGGAGCAGCCTGCTGGCGGCCTTCGCGGGCCTGGGTCTGATCCTGGCCGTTTCAGACGGAGAGGTTGCGAGTAAGCGCCCGCGGCGCGGTGGCGGTAAGGGGAGCCAGGGAAAGACCCGTACGTCGGGACAGGCATCTCCCCGGCGGACGGCAAGGCGGAAGTCGAAGCCAAAACCCTGACCAAGGCGACTTGGCTGCGACCTCCATTGTCTGTATTTCGCGCATCAGCCAAGGCTCGATCAAAAGAGTGGTGCCGGTCGGACAACGGGAACAGCCGAAGTCTATCGGCGACCGATCTTCTCCTCTACCGAGCGGATTTTTTGGTCCATCCGACCCCCCTTGTCGGCGCGGATGTCCAGCTTGATAGTCGAGTAAATCCGCCTGCAGTCCCGATCTTGAAGAATCCGCGCCGCCTGCTCCACGATGGCCAGGGCCTGGGATATCTCCTCGGTCTCTACGATGGTGCCCATAGGGGTAAGCCGATAGTCGACGCCCGAATCCCTGATCATCCGGATGACTTCGCTGACGTGGGAGCTGACGCTCTCTCCCTGGTCGGTGGGAAATATGGCGAGCTCCATGAGGACAGACACGATTTCTCAGCCTCCGGAATATCTGAATGTCATTGAGCCGCCAACGCGTCTTTGGTTGCAGGTCCGGACGGGGCATCTGCTCCTTTCGCGGGAAAAATCTTCTCCTGGCCCTCGGTTGAAACCGATTTCATCGACTCGTTCTTTACCGGCCCCGGGAACCGGATGCGGACGGGTCCCTTCCCATCCAGTGCACGGAGAACGGCGGGGTCGCGGTCGTACACGTCCTCCTGAAACATGACCCTGCCATCCGCCCCGGTATCCGCCGTCCAGTAGGCCAGGATCACCGGCAAGGGCTTCTCGAGACGAATCCAACGGGTACGCTTGGAGGCGACCATGTCCGCGAGCTTCTCCCGGCTCCAGTGCTTCGGATCGTTCAACACCAGCTCCGCAAGCTCCCAGGGTTTTTGGACTCGAACGCAGCCGGAGCTGTACAGGCGCTTGGGCCTGGCGAACAGACCCCGGTGCGGCGTATCGTGCAGATACACGGAGAAACGGTTCGGAAACATGAACTTGATCTGCCCGAGCGCATTTCTCTCCCCCGGTGGCTGGCGAATCATGTAGGGAAAGCTCACGGCGGAGGTATTCCAATCGACGGATCCGGGCGACACGCGCTTACCGTCGCGGGTGACCACTTGAAGACCCTTTTTCTTCAGGTAGCCCGGATTCCTGCGCATTGCAGGCAGGATATCCTTCTTGAGGATGGTCGGGGGAACGGTCCACCTGGGGTTGATCTCGATATATTCCACCTGATCCCGAAGCACGGGGGTCGGCCGCTCGGGACGTCCGACGATGACCCGCGAGGTCCATACCGGCTTGTCGTCACGGATCAACCGAACCTCTTGTCCCGCGATATCGACGAGCAAGCAGTCTCTGGGAATCCGCTCGTCCGACCATCGCAGTCGCTCCAGGTTGACACGGATCTGATCCACCCGCGCAGCGGCGGAGATGTTCATGGCCGCCAGCGTCGCAGGTCCCACCACGGCATCGACCGCCAGGTGCTGGCGCTTCTGGAAGGCACGTACGGCGACCGCGAGGCCCGGATCGTATCTGCAGC
>CAYYHR010000216.1:0-6001 GCA_964471705.1 uncultured Chromatiaceae bacterium | reverse complement strand
CCGACCCGATGGCCGACGAGACCCTGCTGCCGGCGGCACAGCAGGCCGCGGATCTGATCCTGGACCGGTTTCCTGATCATGCGCGCCCCCTGATGGAGCGCTGGCTTGGCGGGCGGACCGACTATGGTGGGGTTTAGGGGTTGTTGACGATTACCGTTCACGGTCCGATTGTGCCCCTTCCCAGCCCGGTAAAGGGCTCTGACCCGTAAACCCTGACCCCTAAACCCCCTGCCGAGGCGGCAAGACCGAATGCTCCGGCATCCATGAACAGTGGCAGGCCGAAATTGTAGCCTGCAACTATCATCAGTAGGCCGAGTCCCGCCGGACCGACCTGCAAAGCCAAGAACTGGACGTTTGGCGTCAACCAGTGCAGAGAACCCGTGGACAGCTCACTCACGGCAATCAGACCTTAGCTCGAGTGCGCAGAAGATGATGAAACCATCTGCGTTGCGAAATATTTTCGCGACGCCCTCCATCGCTTCCGGCGTTTGCCCTTGGCGAGTCTGCGTGCCCGCTGCGATATCGGAGTGCACGAGCGCCGGAGCCCGACCTCACCACTCCCTGTCGCCGCTCTCCAGCAGGACCTTTTCATCCGACTGGATCAGCGCCTCCAAATCCCGCCTGGCCTCTTGGGCAATGCTGATGCGCTTGCTCAGATCCTGACGGTGAACGGCGTAGATCCGGTCGTTGGTCTGCTCGTCGCAGGCGCGAAAGCGATGGGCCGCCTGCTTCGCCTGATAGGCGCCGAACCCAAGGGTGCGCAGCGCCGTCTCGCCCATCCGCAATGCCCCCTCGAAGCTCTCGCGCTCGGGTCGTTCCACGCCGTGATCGCGAAGATCAAACGCGTGCACCAGATCCCAAGCGCGGGCGAGCACAGTGAGGTTGGGAAAGTGCTGGTGCACCAGATCGACAATCTCTGCTGTCTGGGAATGGTCATCAACTGCCACGACGATGAGGCGTGCGCTTTCCGCACCTGCCGCGCGCAATAGGTCCAACCGCGCTCCGTCGCCATAAAACACCTTGAAGCCGAACTTGCGGATGGTCTCGATGAGGCTCGGGTCCCGATCGAGGATCGTGGTGGGAATGCGGTTTGCGTGGAGCAGGCGTCCCACGATCTGACCGACACGCCCGAAGCCGACGATGATGACTGGGCTCTGCTCGTCGATCGCGTCCGCCGGACGCACCGGGGAGCGGTCGGCGAAGCGCGGCTCGATCAGCCGCTCGTTGACCAGCAGCAGCAACGGCGTCGCGAGCATCGATAGGGCAACAACCAGCGTAAGCATCGGTGCCAGCTCAGGTGCCAACACCCCGGCAGCCCCGGCCGCTGCAAACAGGACGAACGCGAATTCTCCGCCTTGCGACAGGAGAAAGGCGAACAGCGCGCGTTGTCGCCCGGGAATGCCCGCAGTGGGAGCCATCGCTCCCAGGACCCCGATCTTGATTACCAGCAGAACCAGGACCGCCGTCAGGATCTTTGCCGTTTCCGTCTGCAGCAACGAAAAGTCCATCGACATGCCGACTGCGATAAAGAAGAGCCCCATCAACAGGCCCTTGAACGGCTCGATGTCGGTCTCCACCGCACGCCGATACTCCGACTCGGCGAGCAGGACCCCCGCGAGAAACGCACCCAGGGCCATGGACAGCCCCACAGCCTGCATCAGCAAGGCAATGCCGACGACGATGAGCAGCGAGAACGCCGTGAACACCTCCCGTAAGCCCGCGTCGGCGATGAAACGGAACAGGGGCCGCGTCAGCAGGCGTCCCACCACCACTACCGCCAGGATGGCGCCAATCCCCTCGGCGACGTCGACCCAGACTGGGTTTGCGCCTTGCACCCCGCCCGATCCGCCGAGCAACGGAAGCAGCGCTAGCACGGGAATCACTGCCAGGTCCTGAAACAGCAGGATGGAGAATCCGGTATGGCCCGCTGGCGTACCCAGCAAGTGGCGCTCTGCCATGGTCTGCAGGGCAATCGCCGTAGAGGACATGGCCATGCCGATCCCGATCACCACGGCATCGCGCAGGCCGACGCCCACGGCCAGAGCCACCGCTCCGGCCAGAACCGCCGTGACGGTCAGCTGAAAACCGCCCGCGCCCAGGATCGGGCGCCGCAGGGCACGCAGGCGCCGAGGGTCCAGCTCCAGCCCGATCAGGAACATCAGGAGCACTACCCCGAAATCCGCAAAGTGCAGTATGCGCTCCGGACTCTGTACCAGGCGCAGCCCCCAGGGCCCGATGGCAATGCCTGCAGCCAGATAGCCGAGGACCGAGCCGAAGCCGAGCCGCTTTGCCAGGGGCACGGCGAGCACCGTCGCCCCCAGGTACACCAGGGCGCTTTCGAACACGTTAGGCTCGCTCATGCCCGCCCCCCCAATCATCACCCACGGACAGTGGCGCGGGCCGCGTCTGCGGATAGCCGGCCAGAAGCGCCCGGTAACTGAATGCCTGCTCTTCCAGGGCCGGGTCGGAGAGACCCCTGCCAGCATAGATCACAACAGGGCGCAGATAGTGCATCCGGCAGAAGCGAGCCGTCTGCTCCACGGGCCGCAGCAGCTCGACCAGTGGGTAGTCGTGATGCCCGTCCGTCCGGTATGCGTCTCCCGGAGCGCCCGTCGTCACCACTTGAAGCAGATCCTTGCCGGCCAGCGCGTCGCCTCCCGTGCCGTAGGCAAAGCCGTTCACCAGCACTTGATCCATCCAGTGCTTGATGATGGCCGGCGCACTGTACCAATACACCGGGTGTTGAAAAACGACCAGCCGTGCCATGCGCAGCCGCCGCTGCTCGGCGGCAACATCGATGTAGAAATCCGGATAGGCCTCCAACAGGTCATGGAAATGTACCCCGGGGAGGTTTCGGATCGCGTCCGACAGCGCCCTGTTTACGCGCGACGCCCGGAACGCCGGATGAGCGAATAGAACCAGGATAGGTGCGTCTTGCTGCCCTGTCGGCATGACACGCTCCCGCACAATAGGCTTCGTTTGCCGTCGCCGCTGCGACTCTTTCCCGAATGGGGCGAGCTCGGCGGTGTCCCAAGACCCTTTTATGCAAACTTTCGTTTTCGTTCCTGCGCGTTGATCGTTGGTCTTCTTACGCGGCAGCGTTCACTATCCCCCCGATACCGACTATCCAGATGACACTACGACGTTAGAAACCGCCACCGGTACGGAAGCCCCCGCCTCCTCCGCCCCGGAAGCCGCCGCCACCACGGCCATGACCACCACCACGCCCGAGCTGGCCGAAGATATCTCCGAGGTCCCCTACACCGCCGCCCCACGGGGTGCCCCTGCCGAAGCCGCCCGAGCCGAAGGTCGGGTCGGAGCGTTGCGGCCGGTAGCGTTGCTGCTCCTGCAGCACCGTCCACAGGGTTTGGCGGTCGAGCATCCCGTTGAGGAAATTTCCCAGCATCAAGGCGATGGCAGCACCATCGCCGAAGGATGACCCCGTCCGGTCGTAGCGTTGGCGTTTGAACTCTGTGCGCACCGCCTCGAGATCGGCGAGGCGCCTGCGGTGCTGCTTCAGGGTGTCCTTGATGCCTTGGACGGTGGCCTCGGTGGTCCGCCGCTCGCCGTCCCGTTGGAGCATCCGGCTGACGATCAGGTCGTCGTCCGGGAAAGGGGTTGCGAGGGCCTCGCGGCGTAGCTCCATCAGGTCGTCGCGCCCGAGCTCGGCGGCGAGATATTCCACGGCCTTGCGGGTATGCTCGTCCTCTCCGGAGGCGAAGGCCGCCTTCTGCGTCAGCAGGGCCTGGTGCTCGGTCTCGGCGGCCTCGATGCGGTGGTCGATGGCATCGAGCTTGCCCTGTTGTTGCTCGAGCTGCTCCTCGAGCGCCGGGATGCCGTCCGCTTCCCGTGCCTCGGTGTCCAGCGCCCTGAGGGTCTGAAACTGCGCCTCCGACGCTGCCGCGAGGCCGTCCGCGTGCTCTCGCAGGCGGCGTGGTATCTCGTTGAGGCGTGCGTAGTTGGCGCGGGCGTCCGCGAAGCCGATCAGGCGTGCAACCTTCCCGTCGAGCCAGCGGAACAGGGGATTGGCCCGGTATGCTGGAAGCCCATAGCTGCTCTCCCACAGGTACATGAACAGCGGATCGCCGCGGTAGGACTCGCCCTTCTGCTCCTTCTCCTGCTTGCTGCTCGCGGCCTTTTCTTCGGCGTGCATGGCGGTGCGCTCCGCCTCCTGCGCCCGCCGGCGCTGGGCCTGGTAGGCGGAGTCGGCATCCAGCCTGGCCTGGGTACGCGCCTCGGCTTCGTCCACGGCCTCGGCGGCACGGTCCACGTCGCTCGCCTTGGCGCTCCGTTCCGCCTCCAGGGCTGTGCGCGCGGTCTCCGCCGCTTCGATGCGCTCGGCGAGCTCTGCGGCGGCGCTCTCGCGTCTCTCGAGCAGGGCAAGCACCTGCTGCTCGGTACGGTCGAGGTGCTGGAGCAACTGCCCGCCCGCGAGGTGATCCAGCCGCACCTTCGCCAGCTTCCGATAGTCCCGGGCGTCGGCCTTTTGCAGCTCGACCAGGGAAGTGCTCAAGGCCTCGACGCGCTGACCGACCGCATCCGTCCTGCTCCGCTCTTCGGCGATGGTTTGCTCGATGGAGGCCAGGGTCTGTCGTCCCGAGATCATGTGAGCCTCCCTACCACTGGGTGATGGCGGCGGCGCTGGTGCGCATCTCGTACTTGGGCACCAGATAGCCACGGCTCTTGTAGCCGACGCGGTCGCGCTCGATGATGCCGTCGTCTTGCTTGTCTCGGGCGACCCGCTCGAAGGTCCCCTCGTCCACCCGCAGGCCCCACTCGGTCACCCGCTCGGTCTTGCCGGTCTCCTCGTTGGTGATTGGTACCCTGAGTACCTTTCCGGTGGGATCAACGGCCTCGACGATGATGTAATAGTTGCGGGCACGGGTGTTGATGTCGGGCACGCGCCAGACGCCGCTGCGCTCGCCGGGGCGGTTGACGATGCGCAAGGCGTATGCCTGTTCCAGCGTCGTGCGCATGTCCTTCAACGAGCTGAGCGCCTGGCGGGTGGCATCCGTATCCCCCTGCCGGAGCGCTGCCTTTCCGGCGTTGAGCAGACCTTCCGCACGTTCCTTGGCCTCGTTGGACTCGGCGATCTCGATCACCTGGGCATGGGCCTGCGAGAGCTTCTCGGGCAGGGCGGCCCGGGGGGCGACCAAGACGAAGTAGTTGATGACCCAGGCGGCGATCAGGACACCGACACCGCCGAGCACCCACTTGCCCCAGCGGCCCCGGCTGACATAGAGGCGGGCGAGCTTGACACCCAAACTGTCAGACGGTGGCTTGTAGACGAAGCGGTCTTCCTCGAGGGCCGCAACCCCTTCCTGGATGATGTGATCCGGGACCTCGATGCCCTGGGCGTGGTAGATCTTGCGCAGGTGCTCCTCGAGGTCCTCCTCGCGCCCCTCCGCAGCGAGCTCCTGCTTGACCAGGCGTTCCCTGCGGCGCAGGGTGTCCACCACGTCCATGGCCAGCATGACCTCGTCGAGGGGCGGTTTGGTCCCCGCCGCGGCGGGGGCTACGGCGGCCTCGGTGCTCACTGAGCGGTGCTCTCCAGTCCCTTGCCCTGCTCGGTCAGGCGTGCGAGCTTGCGCTTGCCGTCCTCCACGGCATCGCGGATCTCGGCGGCATTGGTGGTGCTCTGCTTGCGCATCTCCTCGATGATCTCGTGGGACCTGGTCTGCCAGTCGACCACCGAGCTCACCAGCTTCTTGACCGCATCGGCCCGTACGGTCGGTCCGTAGCCGGCCTTTACCGCCGCCTCCTGAACCTTGCCACCGATCTCGGCGAGGACTTCGAGGGACTGGCTCACCCCCTCCTTCATGGCCTCCACCGTTTGGGTGCCCTCGTGCAGGCCGAACATGCCGGTGAAGGAGGCGGTGAGCGCGGTCAGGACGACCTCGTTGGTGCTGAAGAAGCTCACCGCCTGGGCGTAGACCCGTTCCTTGGCATTGGTCGTCTGCAGCAGGCGCGCCATGACCACCTCGGAGGTGTTGTAGCTAAC
>CAYYHR010000215.1:0-6003 GCA_964471705.1 uncultured Chromatiaceae bacterium | reverse complement strand
AAGTCGAGCGTCTGATCAGTATGAAGGATCCAAATTGAGCACAGAGGCGTAATTGACGACCGTGACTTAAGAAATGTATCTTGAGGATCATCAACGATAACCCGTCCTTTCCGAAGGGTTTTAGTCAACCGGGCGAGATCACGGGTCACAGGGTGTGGCTGCATCGTTGGTTTGCCCTGACCTACCGCAAAGGGGAGCAGGTCCTGGCAAGTTGCGGCGTCGATGTCGCCTAAGAACAATGCCCTACGAAGAAACATAGGTGTTGATGTTATGGCAAGCCTGAAGGCTCGCTATATGGGAATCGATCTGGATAATCCATTGGTAGTTTCCAGCAGTGGTATTACCGGACGCACTAGCTCCATCGCGCGTTGTGCGGATGCCGGAGCCGGGGCTGTGGTGCTTCGGTCTTTATTCCAAGAGGCCATTGTTGCCCAGTCGAACGACCTCAATGACCAGATCTTCAGTACCGCAGCCGGGCGTCCGGAAGTCTACGACTATGTGCATGGGGACATCGGCATGCATTTGGGACCGCTTTCGTACCTCGAGTTCATCGAAAAGGTGCGCAAGAAGGTCGCCCTGCCTGTCATAGCCAGCATCAACTGCACGTCTTCTCGCTGGTGGGTGCCGTACGCCCGTAGAATCGAGTCATCGGGCGCCGACGGCCTGGAGCTCAATATCTCGCATTTTCCGGGAAGCGGTAAAGAGGACTCCAGGACCCTCGAAAGGCAATATGCGGAGATCGTACATGATGTGACCAGCGCGATTTCCATCCCCGTATCGGCAAAGATTGGCTTTTATTTCACCTCCCCAGGGGATGTCATGGAAGATATGGTTGCGGCGGGGGCCAAGGCGTTGGTGCTCTTCAACCGCTACCACGCCATCGACGTGGATCTCGACAATAGACGTCTGGTTCCGGCAATCAAATTCAGTTCACCCGAGGAATTGACGCTGCCGCTGCGCTGGGTTGCCTTCGCTGCCCAACGGTTGAAGTGTGATATTGCCGCATCCACCGGCGTTCACGACACCGAGAGTATCCTGAAGATGCTGATGGTCGGGGCAACTGCCGTGCAGGTTTGCTCGACCTTGTACCGGAACGGGCCGGATCACATCAAGGAGCTCCTGACGGGCCTCTCTTCCTGGTTGGACGATAACGGGTACGGCAGCGTCGATGAGATCAGAGGACTGGCGCTGAAGGACGGCGGCGGCGAGCAGGCTCTTCTCACTCGGCTTCAATATGTAAAAGCTCTGGAAGAGGCTTCGGAGTTCTACAAGTACTAATTTGCAGTGAAATAGGTACTGTCAAGTTGAAGAGAGGGTGGCAGCCTGAAACCATGGCTACCTCCTCCTTGTATCACGGTTACCGCTATCCGGGCGAGATTATCAGCCACGCCGTCTAGCTGCATCACCGGTTCAACCTCAGCTTCCGTATTGTGGAAGGGATGCTGGTGAGTCACGGCGTTGATGTCACCTACGAGTCGATCCGGCAGTGGTGTTTACGTTTTGGTGCGGAGTACGCGAAGCGGATCAGGGCCAGAGCCGGGCGGCAGGGTGACACGTGGCATCTCGACGATTGGGGTAAGCTGCGGAAGGCAAAAGGGCTGGATTGGTGGGACAGGCTGCCCCAAGTGGCCGACTATTTGACAGGGATTTTGTTTCTTCTAGCACCCGCCACCATCACACAACCATGGATTCCGTAACCCAAGCCGTTCTCGGCGCCGCAGTCGGCGAAGCGATACTCGGTCGTCGCATCGGTAACAAGGCGCCCCTGTGGGGGACCGTTCTTGGCACCTTGCCGGATCTCGACATCCTTTATCCTTTCGCGGATCCGGTCAGTGCGTTTACCTGGCATCGCGGACCGAGTCACTCGATCTTCGTGCTCGCCGTGCTCACGCCGATTCTGGTTTGGCTGATCTTGAAGCTGCATCCATCGACCGCCGACCATCGGCGCCGGTGGTACCTGTTGGTACTGCTCGTCTTCGGGACCCATGTCTTGCTTGATTGCTTCACTGTATACGGCACCCAGGTCTTGTGGCCTTTCCCGTTGCCGCCGGTGGGTTGGGCGACAATCTTCATCATCGATCCGCTCTACACGCTTCCGCTTGCCGTCGGGCTGATCGCTGCCATAGCTCTGCGCCGTCACTCGGACCAGGCCCGGTGCTGGAACCTCGCGGGTCTGGCCTTGAGCAGCCTTTATCTTGCATGGAGCGCCGGCGCCAAGCTCTATGCGGACCATGCCGTCCGCCAAATCCTCGCGCAGGATTCCGTCAGCTACGAACGCCTGCATACGCAACCAACCCCCTTCAACACCCTGCTCTGGCGGGTCGTAGGTATGACGCAGGGCGGCTATTTCGAAGGTTTCTGGTCGCTGGTCAGTCCGGAGAAAGGTCTGACACTGGTGCATTACAAAGATCGCTCTGACCTGGACGCCCAGCTCGAGCAACTTCCCGCGTTCCTTCGTCTGGAATGGTTCACCAAGGGCTTCTACCAGATCCACTCGGACTCGAAGGGTGTTGTCGTATCCGATCTGCACATGGGTGTGGAACCGGACTATGTTTTTGCATTCCGCGTCGCCGATAACGGGAACCCGCATCCCAAAGCGATCGTTCCGCAACGTATCGCTACAAAACGGGATTATGGGCGGCTGAAAGAGCTTTGGGAGCGGATATGAGCGCGCCGGGCCAACAAGGGTAACGCTGTTTATTTGGCGGGACCGACTTGTGAGCCCATGGGTGCAAAAGGCTACGCGGTAATAACGCGTGCTCTCTGAGGCACGGCGAGGAGATACGAGATGCTCAAGCTTGGACACGTGGCGCTGCGGGTCCGAGACCTGGAGAGGTCTGTCGATTTCTATACCAAGGTTGTGGGGCTGAAGCTGCTCGGACGTATCGGCGGCGGTCGGGCGGCTTTGCTCACGGGAGGCCGCCAGCATCACGAGCTCTTGCTCGTCGCCGCGCCATCGATGGGCGAGGGCGTCTCCCCGCGTCAGCCTTTGTATCACGTAGCATGGAAGATCGGTGACGGACTGGACGCCTTGCGTGCCGCAAAGGACCGACTCGACCGCCTCGGGCAACCGGTGGACGGCATGGTCGATCACGGTGTCAGCTGGAGTCTCTATCTGCGCGATCCGGAAGGTAATCAGGTCGAGCTGTTCGCCGACAATCCGAGCGTGAACTGGCGGAGCTCAACCGAATGGATCAATGCGCCTTCGACACCCTTCGAGATTTAGGAATCCGAGTGCGGCGCCTCGGCAAGATGGTCGCTGCGGCGCAGACATTTGGCCAGCGAGCCGAGCAGGCGGGGATTGCCGCCCTGATCGTCCAGCGCCTTGCGCAGCAATGGCTCCACTTCGGCAGGGCGGTTGCCTAGCAGAAAGATCTCCCCGAGAATCGCGGTTGAAAACCGAACCGGGAGCCATCGGGCGTGTCGAGTACAAGCGCTATCCAAATTGCGACCATGACGTTTCTTCTGTTTGCAGTGGCGTCCGGATCGGCATTCGCGGACCCGCCACGCACAGTGGATTCTGTCGACCTCGAGCGATACATGGGGCGGTGGTATGAGATCGCCGCCTTGCCGAATTTCTTCCAGCGCCAATGCGTTCGCGACACCACCGCGGATTACAGGTTGCGTAGTGACGGAACCGTTGCCGTCACCAACCGGTGTAGAAAAGAGGACGGCACTGTCGACGAGGCTCAAGGCATAGCGCGCTCGACAAATCCCGTTACCAATTCCAAGCTCGAGGTCAGTTTCGTCAGCATCTTCGGAAAGTATTTGTTCTGGGGCGATTACTGGATCATCGGCCTCGGCGCCGACTATGACTACGCCCTAGTGGGCACGCCAAGCCGCCGCTGGGGTTGGATCCTAGCCCGTGTCCCGCGACCCTCACAGCAACGCATCGAATTCTGGCTGGAACGATTTCGCGAGCAGGGATACGACCCAAAAGAATTCGTGCTTACCAGCCAAAGCGATCGGGGCACCGAAGGTGTTGACCGCTAGGCGGTTCCGGGAGCATTCGACTGGCCGATCCGTAGAAACAAACCGGCTTTGACTACACGATGAAAACCAACACGACTCGTCGCCACTCGCTAAGCCACCTTATGGTGCTGCTGCAAATTGTCGGCGTTTCGCTTAGCGTCTGGCCGGTCGGGATGGTCAATCGGGGACCGGCCCTGGCCCTAGCGCTATGCGCACTGGGGGCTGCCTCGGGGCTGTACGCGCTGGCGCACAACCGCCTGGGCATCTTGGGCATCTATCCAGAACTGCCGCCCGACGCCGAGCTGATTACGAGCGAACCCTACCGCTGGGTGCGCCATCCGATGTACACCAGCCTGATGCTGATGATGTTTGATATCGCCGTATATAACTTCCACATCATCAACCTGCTGGGGGTTTTGTTGGTCGCGTCGGCGGTGCTTGGCAAGGTACCAATCGAGGAACATCAACTCCGTGTGCGGTTCCCTGCATACAGGGCGTACGCGGTGCAGACGCCACGTTTTCTTCCGTTTCCACCTGGTAGCCGACCTCCCCCGCCCGCTGTGTGACCTCATCGAGGCGATACTAGGCAACCGTGAGTTTCCTCTTCGGTGATTGTTCAGACGCCAAGCAGTTTTGCTCAGCGGAAATGCAGCCAGCGTCAAATCGAATCGAGCGACTTCCGATTCACCGACGGGGGCAGGCGGCGTAAGCGCTGCACGCCTGCGCCACCAATCCATACCTCCACCCTCGGTGGAAGGCGATCGGCAAGCTCCTCAAGGTCACCCCGAAGCGAGCCACGGGCATAGCAGGCGCTGAACGAGAGAGCGCCACCGTCTTCACCCCCGACCGTTCGGCCGCGGCGACGATCTGATCGAGCGGCACTTCCGTGCCCAGGTTCAGGGCTGCCCTGCCCGCGTGTATGAGTAGGGCCTCGGCCATCAGCAACCCCAGGGCGTGCCGTTCGCCTGGCAGGGTTGCAAGCAGCACCTCAGGAGCCCCCGGTGGGCGTCCAACGCGGCTCATGGCCACCTCGAGGAAGTGCACCAGATGCCTGGTGCACAGGTGCTCCTCGAAGACCTGGAGCTTCCCGCCTGCCCAAAGCTCCCCGACCGCCGTCGTCAAGGGCGCAAAGGTATCGAGCACGAACGAGCGCAGCCCGTCACGGGTAAGGGCCCGCTCCAGTGCCGCGATGAGAGCGCTGATGTCCCCTGAAGATGCCAGTGCAATCAACTCGGTGTGCGCAGGATCGATGTCCTGCGGGCGCGATGACGCCTCGGGCAATGTTCCGGCGAGCTTGCCGAGCGCCTCGTCGCTCAGCGGTACCACTTTGCCTGGACGCAGCCCCTGATCGAGCAGACGTCGGATCTGCTGGAGGCGGCGAATTTGCTCGGCGCTGTAGACCCGCTCGCCCTTGTCGTTGCGCTCAGGGGTCGGAAAGCCATAGCGCCGTTCCCAAATCCGTGTGTCCCGACCGATACCCGTATCGCGCTCTACGGTGCCGATGGCGAACAAAGCGTTGTCCCCTTCTGTCGTCTACATGTAACCAACAAAAATTCTACTACAAAAAAAGTACTAGTTTTTGTCCTAGACAAAAAGAATTATGGCCCTATACTATCGCTGCATCGGCAGTGCATTGCCGGTGCCATCCCTCAAGAAATTCACGACAGGAGAAATGACATGAGCAACTACGAGAAGCAGATTCTGGCAACTGAGCAGTACTACGATCGGGAGATGTGCAAGATCGAGCAGAGCGGCGGCAAGATCCTTTCGTCCGTGGTTCCGGGAAGCAATCTGCATCAGAAGATTCACAACCCCGTCACCGAAGGAATCGACGAGGGCTGATTGATCTGCATCGCGAGAACGGTGCGGGAAACTTCGCGGTCGGCGATCGGAACAAATGATCTTCTTCGCCGATACCGCGTCCCCCGCGGTTCTCATGACCAGGACGACCAGTGGTACGCACGTCAGGCTACAAAGATTGAAGAATCACTCCTGAGGAATGTGGTCGTCGCCGCTCACCACCTTGGGCAA
>CAYYHR010000214.1:0-6024 GCA_964471705.1 uncultured Chromatiaceae bacterium | reverse complement strand
ACGTAGGAGATTATCGCAATTACAGTATGTTATGCGTTAACTTAATGGCATTGGGTCCCGCCCCTGGTCGCTTAGCTCTGTCGAACGATCGGCGATGCCGCTGTCGAAAATCTTTGTGTCGTCAATTTCTAGGGTATGTTCTGTCAAGTGTGTCTTTCCTGGTGAGGTGCGTTATCGAGATCCTGGCTACGTGCCAAAAAACTCATCAATTCAGTCGTTGTCTTTTCACCATACGCGTATTGACCCAACTGGCAAGTGGTATTTTCGTAACTGGCAACCCTTCACCGAGCGCTTGAAGGACAATCGCGGGGACCGCACGGAAGGCCGGCAGTTGGAGGCTCGCCGGACCTATGGGGTCAAATCAGAACATACGGGACGGAGCTGAATTTCGACCGGCAAATTTATCGAGCTATTTCCATGCGTACCTGTTATTGTGGGCAACAAGAGGAAAGAACCGATCACCAGATCGGGACAAGGCGCCTGCCGATTTCAAGGAAATCCCACCGATTTATCCGCGAGACTTGTAGCCCCCACCTCCCCGCGCCGCTGTCGCGGCATTTCGCTGTCGAAGAGATCTTTGTGCTTGGTGTTTTTCGATAGTTTCAATAGAACACCAACGCACGAATCTTCAGAGACAGACAGCTATGAACATTTACGTAGGCAACCTGCCATACACCGTTACCGACGCGGACCTGCGCGAGACCTTTAAACGTTTTGGTGACGTTTCCCAGGTCAACTTGATTGCAGACAAGTTTACCGGAGAGTCGAAAGGCTTCGGCTTCGTCGAGATGGACAACAACTCGCAGGCCGATGCGGCGATCAAGGGCCTCAACGGTACCGATATGAAAGGCCGCAACATCACGGTCAACCAAGCCAAACCCAAGGCCGAGCGCTCCTCGCGCGGGCGGCGTTACTAAGGCCCAAAGTAGTCGGAGCGCGCCGTCGACCGAAGCCGTGCTTCGTGACGGCGAGAGCTCCCTGAACCTGCCCTCGCAAACCCAGGCACCTTTGCTCATCGGTTTCCCTCCCCCTGTGACATCGATCGCGAGATCTGAGAACGGATGAAACTAATCATCCCGAGAATTACCGATTCGACATCGGCGAGGGACCTGAGAGCGTTCACCAATCAAGTCCTGGAGAAAATCTTCCGTCTTCCGTTTTCTGCAATGCCGCGAATTCTCAGCTGCCGTGTTGTTTTCGTTACCGATCGCTCGGGCGTGAGCCAGCGTCACGGTCTGATTAATGTGACGCCTGATGACGCGGCACTGCGGATAATTCGGAAGCTCAATGGCAAGTACCTCAAAGGAAAACGCGTGGGCATGAAACGATACGACCCTGGCGTCGGAATTTCGCCTGAACTTGCAGTATAGTCTGGGTGATCGCCGAAAAACGAACATTCCGGGTGGACGTGCAGGTTCGTCTGTGTTGGCGATTACGGGAGCGTTTGAGGAAATCGGCTGTCCCAGCCATGCCTGCACCGGCCGAAAGGGATGCGCTACCATCTGTTGGAAGGCGCATCTTGTCCTGCTCTCGCCCTTGCCGCTGAACGCAGGGTCAGCTCCGGCCCTGCCCCTTCTGCACTTAAAATATTCCGAGATTTCTTGCTACTTCAGAGTTGTCAATTGACCAATTTCTCATCCGACCGCACTGTACGCTTGCTGCTCATTAACCCGGCCCTGCCGGAAAGCTTCTGGAGCTTCCGCTGGTGGATCGAGATGCTCCCGGGTAAGCGCGCAATCAATCTGCCGTTGGGCTTGGCGACGCTCGCGGGCCTTTGCCCGCCGCATTGGCAGGTGAGCATCGTCGACGAGAACGTGCAATCGCTGCCGTTGGCGCCCGAGGCCGACCTGGTCGGTGTCTGTGGAATGGGCGTCCAATTCGAGCGCCAGCGCGAGATCCTGCGCTATTACCGCAGCCGTGGTTATCCGACCCTGGCCGGCGGCAGCTTTGCCTCATTGTGCCCCGAGGACTTCGCTGAGCTTGCAGACTTTGTGGTGGCCGGCGAAGCCGAGTACATCTGGCCGGCGTTCTGCCGCGATCTTGAGGCGGGAGTACCGCAAGCACTGTACCGCGAGGCCGGCCAGGTCGACCTGCGCGATTCCCCGGTTCCGCGCTACGATCTGCTCGACTTGGATGCCTACACCGCGGTCAGCATGCAGTTTTCCCGCGGTTGCCCGTACCGCTGCGAGTTCTGCGACATCATCGTCATGTTCGGCCGTCGGCCGCGCACCAAGCCCCCGGAGCAGATCGGCCGCGAGCTGGATCTGTTGCGCGCGCGCTCGGTGCACAGCGTGTTCTTCGTCGACGACAACCTGATCGGCAACAAGAAGGAGGCCAAGCGCCTGTTGCGCTACCTGGCCGACTACCAGCAACGGCATGACTACCGGTTCAGCTTCAGCACCGAGGTGTCGCTGAACCTGGCCGACGACGCAGAGCTGCTTGAGCTGTTCCGGGCCGCCAACTTCGATTTCGTTTTCATCGGTATCGAGTCCCCGGACGCGGTGAGTCTCAAGGAGACAGGCAAGACCCAGAACCTTCGCGGGGACATGCTCAGCGCGGTTCACACCATCTATTCCCACGGCATCGACGTGTTGGCCGGCTTTATTGTCGGCTTCGACAATGACACGCTGGAGACCTTCGATCGTCAGTACCGATTCATCACCGAGTCGGGTATCCAGGTCGCCATGGTCGGGTTGCTCACTGCGCTGCCGCACACGCCCCTGTTCGCGAGGCTGGAGCGGGAAGGACGCCTGTTGCCACGGGATTTACAGGGTGATAACACCAAGCCTGGGACAAACGTGCTGCCCAAGCGCATGGACTATGACGACATGGTCCGAGGTTATGAGGCCCTGTTCCGGCGCCTGTTCCGTCCCGCCGCCATCGCCCAGCGCATCGTTGCCAAGATGCGCCATTTGCGCCAGCCGGCCCCCATGGCGCAATTCTCCCGGCGCGAGCAGGCAAGCATTGTTCGGCGCTTGCTGCTGCGCGGCATCCTGCCCGGCGGCCCTGTTCGTCTGTATCGGTTCGTCCGTACCCTGACCGCCGCCTCGCCCGCGGCTTGGCCGCAGGTGGTCACGGACTGGATCGCCGGGCTTGCCATGCGCGATTATGTGCGCCGCCATTTTGGCACCGACCCGATCCGGGCAGAACGCCTGGTAACCAGAACCGCGGATTGGCTGCGCAAGCGCTACGATGCTTCGCTGCCGGACGGCCTGCCAAAGGTGACCGCTGTATTCGAGCACGGCCGGGCCGAGCTTGAGCTCATCCTTGGCGGACACAGGGGGCGAGCAGTTCCGGTCCGTGCGGTGCGCCGGCTCGAACGAATGCTCCGCTGTTCTGCCGCCACCCTGAGCCTGCGCATCGAAGAGCTTCGCGCCGACCAGCACGATCAGGTCCGTACGCTGCTGCAGCGGTTGGAGCCTTACGGGCATAGGGTCTCGATCTGGGTGCACGAGGGGCTTCATCACCTGATACTGGTGGATTCTTCGACCTTTCACCTGGTGCTCGAGGAGCGCACCGCCTGAAGCGGTGCGACCCGAACACGGGCGTACTTGTGCTTGTGGAGCCGCTATCAGGCCAAAGTCGGGTGACTGAGATCGAGATCAGTGGAGCTCATTAATGCCTGACCAAAGCCGTTGGATGAGTCGATATTGAACATCGACGATCCCCGGTAGAGAAACAATTTGCCGGACGCGCCGTGGTTCCTGCGTTTCTTTTCACCACGTTGCCCCAACGTCTATCGGCATAAGGCAATGAATTTGCATCGCTCCGCGCTAACGACACTGGTGACGACGATCATTCGCAGACGGTTTCGGGCTTCCGGTATAAGGCGATCACTTCGGTCTAGACGGACGTGATGGCTGAAAAAACGAACCCAATATCGGTCAGTGTCTGCGTATCCAATCTCCCGAACGAGATGAGCGAAGCGGAACTACAAGCATTGTTTTCCCAATACGCTGCGGTTTGGAAGATACGGCTGTTCTCGGGCGAGCCCTATCGCAGATCTTCGGGCTTCGGCTATCTCGATCTAAGCCCTGACGACGTCGAGCGTGTCATCTCCGCGCTCGACGGATACATGTTCAACGGATCGAGTCTCCATGTGAGCCCGATGTCTTGGGCGGGGCACGCGCGTCAGGTATCAGGGGACCGCTCCGCGGGCGACGAGCACCACCGAGACGACGAAATATCTAGCAGTCTCCGTCGACCTCGCTATGAGGTCGCCTCGGTCGAAAGAACCGCAATGCCCGCCGGCGGCGAAGGCATTGACTGGTATCGCTATGTGCTCGCGTGCGGAGCAGCCCAGATTACGGGATTTCACCGTGGCACGCTGCAAGAAGTCACCGCCTATGCGACGAATTGCGCAGAGGATTTCAATCTGCGCAGTGCGTCGGGAAAGAGCACCCGGGCTTCGGCTTTCTTGGCCTTAAGAAAGAAGAAATAGCCCTTAAGCGGCCGTCTCTCGCCTCCACGCTCGATTCTTGATGATAAGGATGTGCCCGCCGGACTTGGCCTTGGTCGAGGACGGCCAGGGAATTATCGTCGCAGCATATCGAAACCTGATCGATTTTTTTGGAGGATAACTCAAGTTGGTCACACCAAATTATCAGTACGAAAAACGTCAGAAGGCATTGGCGAAGAAAAAGAAACAGGACGAAAAGCGACAACACCGCTTGACGAAGAAAACTCCGCCATCGCCGAGCGATTTGGAGCGGCCCGAAGAATCGGGCCAGGAAGACTAGTTGTCCAACAACATCTTCGCCCAGGGAGCGAATATGCAACTCAAGGTTCTGGCTTTCGTACTGGCGTGGGGCGAAGGCACGCAACTCTATCCATTGACCCGAGAGCGCGCGAAGCCGGCGGTCCCGTTTGGCGGAAAATACAGAATCGTTGATTTCGTACTCAGCAATCTGGTCAATTCCGGGATCTGCTCCATTTACGTGCTCGTGCAGTTTCGCAGCCAGTCTTTGCTGCAGCACCTGAGCGACGGCTGGCAGTTGGGCAGCATCCTCAAGAGCAAGTTCCTTGTGCCGGTGCCGGCGCAGATGCGCACGGCAGGGAAGGAGTGGTACCAAGGAACTGCGGATGCAATGCACCAGAACCTCGACCTGATCGAGCAATCTTCACCCGACGTCGTCGCCGTATTCGGTGCGGATCACATCTATCGTATGAATATTCGCGACATGATTGCGTATCACGAGCACAAACGCGCCCACGTTACGATTGCTGCCTTGCCCATGGACAAAAGGTTCGCCAAGGACTTCGGCGTGATCGAGACAACGACCAGTGGGCGCATCCTAGGATTCCATGAGAAGAATCCCGATGCGCCCACCATGCCGGGCAATCCCAATCGCGTCTTTGCATCCATGGGCAACTACGTCTTCTCCACGGACATGTTGCTCAGGATGATCGAAGACGACCAGAAGGATGTCGACGGCTCCCACGACTTCGGCAAAGATATCCTGCCGAAGGCCATCGATCGGGCCGAGATGTTCGCCTATGACTTCAACACCAACAAAATTCCCGGAGAGGAATCCGGAAAGCCTCCTTACTGGCGTGATGTCGGTAGCGTTGACGCGTTCTACGCGGCCAATATGGACTTACGTGCCATCACCCCGGAGCTCAATCTGTTCAACCGCCAATGGCCTCTGCGCACCGCCAGCTACGTCGATCCACCGGCCAAGTTCGCATTCGACGAGGAGGATCGTCGGGGGCAGGCGATCGATTCAGTCGTTTCCGAGGGGTGTGTCATCTCAGGCGGTCACGTGCGGGATTCGGTGCTGGGTTGTCGCGTCTACGTTCATGCGGGAGCGCAAGTCGACGAGTGCGTGATTTTCGATAACTGCGACATCGGCCGCAATGCCAAGCTGCGCCGGTGCATTCTCGAAGAAAATGTGCTTGTCCCAGAGAACGCGGTGTTTGGTTACGATCACGTGGAAGACAAGAACCTGTACTTTCTGACGGAAAGCGGCATAGTCGTCGTCGAAGGTACGCGCACCCCTCTGCGATTGTCGACGGTCACCGTCA
>CAYYHR010000213.1:0-6031 GCA_964471705.1 uncultured Chromatiaceae bacterium | reverse complement strand
CTAGATCAAGCGGCACGTCGATTCGATAGGGAACGAAGCCGGAGAAGGGAAGCTCGATCTCGCGCCATTCGGGCCCGGTAGGAAAGCTGCGGCGATAGGACTGCCAGGGTCGGCGCACATCCACAGTCTTGAGGTGAAGGTCGTAGGACGCGCCGTTACCGCGAACGACGAGGCGAATACCTTGAAATTCGCCGGCGTCCAACGCACCCTCTGGCGCCAGATCGAGCGCTATTTGGACAAATCCGCCGTTGTTATCCAAGCTGACATCGCCGTGCAGACAAAGGCAAGGTCGTCCTTGAATCTCTTCAAAGACGATCCGCCCGGTGGACACGCCGCCCATTACTCGATCGGTTACGAACCGCCAGGGAGTACCTAACCGCGAAAGACCGCCCGGATCACGAAAATCATCGATCAACATTGCCTCTGCCACCCGCACGCCGGTTAATAGCGCCGAAATCATAAGAGCGATTACCCGATTCACTCGTTCGCAAGAAGGACCTGAGCCAAATCGATCCGACCACTGCGAAATCCCGCCTCGCAATAGGCAAGGTAGTATTTCCACATCCGTCTGAACCTCTCGTCGAAGCCCATTCTTTCAACTTCGGGCTCAGACTGCAGGAAACGCCGATGCCATTCCGAAAGCGTGCTTGCATAGTCCCCGCCAAACAGGTCAGCATGGACCGTCCGCAGCCCGGAATCCTCAACGGCGGCGCGAAACCTGGTCAGCGTCGGAAGCATCCCGCCCGGAAAGATATAGCGCTGGATGAAGTCCGGATTCCGTCGATACCCCTCGAATGCGGACTCCTCGATGGTGATGAACTGAAGTGCTGCCCGACCACCCGGTTCGAGGCATCGCCTCAGGGTACTGGTGTAGGAATCCCAATTCTGCTCCCCGACCGCCTCGAGCATTTCGATCGACACGATATGGTCGTAAGTTTCCGAGAGTTGGCGGTAGTCCTGCATCCGCAGCTCGACCGATCCATCGACGCCAGCTTCGCGTGCACGCTGGCGGGCGAATGCCAGCTGTTCCCGAGAAAGGGTGATGCCGGTTACAAAAAGACCTCGCTTGGCGGCCTCCACCGCGAGCCCACCCCAACCACAGCCGATCTCCAGGATCCGCTGACCCGGCTGCGCCCCCAACATATCGAGCAGGCGCTCGTACTTTCGCCGCTGCGCCTGCTCGAGGTCTGTTTCGCCGTTGTCGAACAAGGCAGAGGAGTAGGTCATCGATGGGTCCAGCCACAGGCCATAGAAGCTGTTGCCCAGGTCGTAGTGGGCGGCGATGTTGCGCCGACTGCCGCGGAGGCTGTTGCGGTTCATCCTGTGCCGCAGTCGGTTGAGCCAGCTGACCAGGACGGACGCTCGGGACTGGGCTGCGAATGCCTGCTCGTTTTGCACCAGAAGCAGAAGAAGCGCGGCCAGATTTGAGCTCTCCCAGTCGCCGCGCATGTAAGACTCGGCAAAGCCGATGTCGCCGCGAAGAAGGACCCTACGCAGCAGGCGCATGGGACTGTGAACCCGCAAGGTGGCTTCGGGACCTGCCTTCGAGCCCTTCAGCAGCCACTCGCAGTCGCCGTGGACCACGAGCAGCGATCCAAGCTCGATTCGCCCGCGCATGCGCATCAGGAGGCCCATTGCAGGGCTCGCGGAAGCGCTCGGATAGGGTTGGACTTGTTCGTTCAACATCACGGCGTCACCTTTTCAACGGGTGGAACCGGCTTGGGGAAAAAGGGCGCCCCGCGCAGCCAGATCTTCAGCGCTTGCCAGTGGATGGCGGCCATGACCTTGAAGGTCATCAGGGGAATTCGAAACAGGGCGAGCAACAGCCGTTTGTCGCTCAAGACATACCCGGCACCCTGCTGGGAGGCAACAAACCTCAACTCGCCGCCCTGGAACTGTTTGATCAGGACCGACAGGCGATCGGACGGCTCGGCGAGTCGAAAATCGTACCTGGCCTCCATGCCCATCAACGGGGAAACGTGGAACACCTTCTCGACCGACCGGGTCACCGGCCAGGTAAGCGGGAGTCCGCCGTTACACAGCAGATAGAAATGGTGCTCGCCGAAGGTGTTGTTGACCTCGGCGATGACGGCGCGCAGGGAGCCGTCCCGATGGTGGCAGTACCACAGGCTCAGGGGATTAAACCCGTATCCGAGGACTCGCGGAAAGCAGAGCAGCTGGATCCTGCCACCCTCGATGTCGATGCCCTTGCGCCGCAACAGATCCTCGGCCCAGGGCTTCAAGGGTGATCCGTCGCGGGGACCGTGGTCGCGCTCGCGAAAGCTCAGCAGGTTGAGCCGGTTCAGGGACAGGAAGCGCAAGCGCAGGTCCGACAGCGCATCGAGGTCCAGCAGCAAACTGAACACCCGGTAGGAGAAACGGTAGTCCACGGGCACCAGGCGGCGGTGGAGCACACGCGTGAAGTAGATGCGGTGTGGAGCGCTCATTGACCGGGCTCCGCGGCGCGCGAATCTGCCGATGACAGCCAGGGCGCACGCACGCCGAAGCGCTCGGCGAGCTCGACCGAGGCGCGCAGCGCGTCCTCGTGGAAGCCGTATCCGAAATAGCTACCGGTATACCAGATGCGATCGAGGCCCTGGATCTCGGTCAGCCGGCGCTGGGCGTGAATGGCATCCGTATCGAACACCGGATGTTGATAGGTCATTTCGGCGATCAGGCTTCCCGCTCTGGGCTCTTGCAGCGGATTGAGGGACACAAAGTAGCTCTTGTCGCTGTCTAGACCCTGGAGCCTGTTCATCCAATAGGTAACGGATACGCCTTCGATCTGATCCCTGCTTTGCGAAGCCAGATAATTCCAGGATGACCAAACGCGTTTACTGCGGGGCATGAGCCGGTCGTCCCTGTGCAGCAGCGCTCGGTTCTGCTGATATTCGAATCGCGACAGGATATCCCGTTCCTGCGGCAGGGGATCGGCGAGCAGCGCCAAGGCTTCATCAGCGTGACAGGCGAGCACGACCTGATCGAATCGGAGCTGCTCACCGGAGGCTAGCCTGATCGCTATCTCCCCCTCCCCACGCGTCACGGACGTCACGGGATCGTCATTCCGAGCCTTTGGCCCGAGATCCTGCAGCATCCGCTGGATATAGGTGTGGCTACCTCCCTGCACCGTCTTCCACTGGGGTCGGTCCCGCAGATCCAGTAGCCCGTGATTCTGGAAAAACCGGGCGAAGCTCGCCGCGGGGAAGTCCAGCATGGCTCGCGGCGGGCAGGACCAGATGGCCGCCGCCATCGGCAGCAGGTAGTAATCGCGGAAGCGCTCGCCCAGGTGCGCCTGCTCCAACACCTCGCCGATCGTCAGGGTGCCGAAGCCCTTGCTGCGCAGCTTGTACTTGCATAAACGGTTGAAGCGCAGGATATCCCAGACCATGCCGAGGAAGTCACGGCTGAGAAGATTGCGGCGTTGGGCGAACAGGCTGTTGAGATCACTGCCAGCGTACTCCAACGGAGGGTTGCCGACGGACGCGGCGAAGGACATATCCGTGTCGCGGGTCGTGACTGCGAGGACATCGAACAGGCCGGTCAGGTGCGGATAATTCGGCTCATTGTAGACAATGAACCCCGTATCGACCGGCACGCGCCCCCCGCCCTCTTCGACGAGGAGCGTGTGCGTGTGACCACCGAAGTAGTCGTTGCGCTCGAACAGCCACAGGTCGCGGTGCTCCCGCAACAGCCAAGCCGCCGAGATTCCCGCGACCCCACTGCCGATGACAGCAATGCGCTGATTTCTTTCCATTCGGATCCCCTGGCGTCATTGATAATTTCGACATAGACAAAATATAGACATCCAGAAGGATTGCAAGATCGAGATCGCGTGATCCGCGGCCACCAAGCTCGACCTCTTTGACAATTTTCGGGCATGTTGCGGCACGCAGACCGTTTTACGACAACCTCACAATCTCTTAACAAACCTTTGCACAAAACTGGCTTAGTCGAAGCTGGTGGGAGCCACGACCGATGAACAAACTCGCAGCAACCGCGATGCACTGGGCCGAGCGCGGCCTGATTCCCGACACCCTGGTCCGCGCCGGCATCCGCTCATTGCTGAAAGAGCGTCTTTCCAGTCTGCCGCTGGGGAGCCGCGACGCTATCCAAGCCGCAAAAGAGCAGTTCGTGGCAGACATGGATCGCAGCCCGATCGCATTGGTCCCGGACAAGGCCAACGAGCAACACTATGAAGTGCCTGCAGCCTTCTTCGCAGAGGTCTTGGGGCCGAGACGCAAGTACAGCGCCTGCCACTGGAGCGACCGGACAGGGTCTCTGGATGAGGCGGAGGTGGACGCGCTTGCCGAGACCTGCCGGCGGGCAGATCTCCAAGAGGGTATGCGGATTCTGGAGCTGGGATGCGGCTGGGGCTCGATCAGCCTCTGGGCGGCGGAGCACTTTCCGCGGAGCGACATCCTGGCCGTATCCAACTCCCGATCGCAGCGCGAATACATCGAATCGGAGGCGAAGCGTCGTTCTCTCGGCAACCTTCGGGTGATCACCTGCGACATGAACGACTTCGCGACCGATGAGAAGTTCGATCGGATCATCTCGGTGGAGATGTTCGAGCACATGCGCAATCACCGCCGGCTGCTCGAGCGCATCCACGGCTGGCTGATACCGGGCGGGCGCTTCTTCATGCATATCTTCTGTCACCGCGATGTCCCTTACGCCTACGAGGATCGGGGGCCGAGCGACTGGATGAGCCGGCACTTTTTCAGTGGGGGCATGATGCCGAGCGATGACCTTCCCCTGCACTTTCAGGACCATCTGAAGCTCGTCGATCGCTGGCGCTGGAACGGCAGGCACTACGAGCGCACGCTGAATGCCTGGCTCGCCAATATGGACCGTAATCGCAAGACCCTGTTTCCCCTGCTCGAGCGCACCTATGGAAAGTCATCCGCGCCGCTTTGGTGGGGACGCTGGCGCATCTTTTTCATGGCCTGCGCCGAGCTGTTCGGCTTCGACGACGGGGAGCAGTGGCGGGTCGGCCACTACCTGTTCGAGCGACCGGCATGACCTGAAGCGCTTCGGACAAGGGACACACTGTTTTTCCTCGTCCCAGCCGTGCACCCTGCTGCGCGGTGATCGTAAATTGGCATGATCGAGGGACGTACAGATTCGGAACAGCCAACGAAACAGATGAAGGCAGCTCTGCCAATCCAGCCGTTTTCGCGGCTATTCCCGCTTCTCGCGCTGATCGGCGCGCTTATGTCGGTGTCCGTCAGCGCAGATACAGATACGGGTCGGCCGAATCCCGAGCGCGGACCGACGCCGGCCCAGCTCAGCATCTTCCTGCTCGACCTCGACGGTATCGACAGTGCCTCGCAAAGCTTTCAGGCGAACGTCTATTTCGAGGTCACGTGTACGGATCCACGCCTGGCAAACGAGCAGCCAGGCAAGACCATCACCCGTGGACTGAGCGAAGTCTGGAATCCGCGCCTCCAGATTCTCAACCAGCAGCGGGTGTGGTCGAGCCTCCCGGATGTCGTGGACCGCGCCCGACGCGATCGGCACCGTGGCGATGTTCTGGGTGATCGACCGAACGGCGGGGTTTGGATTCTGAGCCGGCCGATGGATTCACCGCCAATGCACTGATCGGCGTCTTCTACACCTTCGATCAAAAGCTCCTGGACTCGACTACTGGAGCATCGACCCGGTAACCGGTGTCGCCTACAGCAGCCTCAAGACCGATTTCAATGCGGCTCTGCCCGGCGGGGTTATATTCAACACCGAGAACCCGGACACCGACTACCGGAGCGGCACCCTGCTGCACCTCGCGGGAAGCGTCCAGCAGCTCCTACCCACGGGGAGGGATTTCTCAGCCTCGGGCTCGAAGGCTTCTGGGTGGAACAGGTGAGCGCAGACAGCGGACAGCTTCCGATCTTCGGCGACTTCGAGGGACGTACCGCCGGCCTCGGTCGGTGCTGGGCTACGTTCAACCGATGGGCAAGCAGAGCTTCGTCGCGGAGCTTCGATGGCTGCCCGAGCTGGCGGGGGTCCATCGCAACACCCTGCGCACCCATCC
>CAYYHR010000212.1:0-6049 GCA_964471705.1 uncultured Chromatiaceae bacterium | reverse complement strand
TGCGCAGCCGATCGGGCTTTCCCGGCGGGTGGAAGGGATAGCCGAGGCAGACCAGAGCGGCGACACCGCGCTCGTCGGCGATCAGGCTCGCCATGCGCCCACCCAGGGACTTGCCCCCGATCAGCAGTCGCCGGGCGTCGGTGCCGGCGGCAAGCTCCCAGTCGATGACCAGGTTCCAGCGCTCCAGCAGCACAGGCTCCCGATTCGGCGGTTTGCGGTTGTCGGTGCGCCGCATCTCGGCCATGTACGGGAATTCGAAGCGAACCACTCGCACTCCGGCCCGGCCGAGCGCGCCGGCGATGTGCGCCATGAAAGGCGAGTTGATGCCCTGTCCCGCACCATGCGCCAGGATCAGGGTCCAGTCTGCGCCCTGTGGTCCGTCGGTCAAGGGCTCCAGCTCGTCTTCGGGGTTGTCAGACATCGAGGGGCGGCCTCATGATCACGCGTCGGAGATTCCCAAGCATAAACCCGCGACAGAAGGAGGCAAGGCGATGCAGGCGATCGCGATCCGCGAGACTGGAAATCCGGTCAGCTAGACCGCAGTATCGGTCCTGTGATCCGAGTGGCCATTCTTGCTGACACCCACGGCCACCTGGATTCGCGGGTAGAGGCCCTGGTGGCGGACTGTGACCTGGCGGTCCACGGCGGGGACATCGGAAACGCCGATGTGCTGGAGCGCCTGCGCCCCCGGCAGGGAAGGGTCATCGCCGTCTCCGGAAACAACGACTGCCCCCGCAAATGGCCGCCGGAGCAACGGCACGACCTGGAAAACCTGCGAGAGCACGAAGATCTAGCGCTACCCGGCGGGACGCTGGCAATCATCCACGGCCACCAGATCGCCGCCGGGAATCGCCACAAGCGTTTGCGCCGCCGTTTCCCTCGAGCCCGTGCCATCGTTTATGGGCACAGCCACCGCCTGATCGCCGATTGCGATCCTGAGCCCTGGGTGCTCAACCCTGGCGCCGCAGGTCGGGCACGGACCTTCGGCGGACCGTCCTGCATGGTACTCGATGCCGCCGCGCATTGCTGGGAGCTCCGCATCGAGCATTTCGAGCCTTTGAAGCGCTACAGACGATAGTCCTGCAGCCGGCTTAACATTCCGCCCTGTGGATCGATAGTGGAACGCTTAGCGCCAGATGTCACCGCTAAGCCGGCTGTCGGAAAAGTAGCCGTTGTTGAATCGCGGTCTCCCGGCTACACTTCTCCCATAATGGGAGTTCCATTGAATCATGCGGGTTATCGCCAAGAGCACACTGATGAAATTCTGGGAGCAGCCTGCCTACAGAGATGCTCAAGGCCCGTTGCAGAGCTGGCATGAGGAGGCAGCAAGAGCCAAATGGGCATCACCACAGCAGATCAAGGCGCAGTACCGTAGCGCCAGCATCTGCGCCAACAATCGGGTTGTTTTCAATATCGGCGGCAACAAGTACCGCTTGGTCGTCGAGGTGCGGTACCGGGCCGGCATCGTCTGGGTGAAATTCGTAGGAACCCATGCGCAGTACGACAAGATCGACGTGGAGACCGTGAATGAATATTAGGCCTATTCGTTGCGACGAGGATCTGCAGGCGGCTTTTCGTCGTCTCGAGGCGATTTTCCAGGCCGAAGAGGGAACACCGGAGGCGGATGAAATGGAAATCCTGGTTACCCTGATCGAAGCCTATGAGAACAAGCACTACCCGATCGGTCCGGCGGACCCCGTCGACGCCATCAAGTTCAGAATGGAGCAACAGGGGCTGAGCCCACGCGATCTCGAGGCCTATATCGGCTCCAGCGGTCGAGTGTCGGAGGTGCTGAATCGAAAGCGTCCCTTGAGCCTGCGCATGGTGAAGCGCCTGCACAACGGATTGCGCATCCCCTATGAGAGTCTGATGGCGGGGGTATCCTGAGAACCGCTCAGACTTGATCCAAGGGCTCGGCGTCGCCGATCAAGCCATCGCTGGGATCGACAGATACGCGATGGAGTTGAGAGATCTGGGCGCCGGCAATAAGCTGCAGGGAAACTTTGTTTGTTGTCGAAGGTGACGTGCAACGGGCCATCAGGGCGTCTGGCGGATAAGCATATGGCAATATGAGATCCCGATCCTGACCTGTGTGGCTGGGAACCGGAAAAGGGGTCGATTTGTTGACTTGTCGCAATTCAAAGCCTGATCCCATGACTCTCTAGATTGGCGGAATCTGCGAAGCCCGCCAGGCGATTCTCTCGACAAGCAATGCGCTCCAATTTGAAGATATCTGCACGCCTGTCGCGAATCCCTGTGAGGATGGCAAGCAAGCAAACAGAACGTTGACTCTTTGGATAAAGGGAAATGTTTACCGTGGGTTGCCTCGGATTTCGGGCGCATGTCTGAGTCCTCTCTGCATGAGAATGATGTAGTATTCTTCCTGAATCCGTGAAGTTAATGGGATGACAATTCGTTTACCTGGAACTGGGAGCACCCTGTGTCGGTTTATTGGGAGTGAAGAAGCGTCCGAGGCGCTGAATTCATCAACGGGAACACTTTTTTGTCGTAAATACGAACGAGAGGTACGAGTGGTACTTCGACGATCTGAAGTTAGAGGACGTGACCGACACCTCCGACGGCAACCATATCGTCACCGTCGGCATGAGCTATCTGTGGAAGTAAACTCAACCTGAGCCGAACGCTGCCTCTGTTGTGGCGTTCGGCTACAACCGATGCCGCTGTTGTATCGACGCTCTTCCGGGAGGCAGGCTACCTCCCGAGTTCTTTTCTCAACATATTGTCGCCGCACTCGTTGCCTATTCTTGGAAACGCTGATATCGCTATCTAGGCAACTTTGCCCGGCAGCAAGGGAGATCCCATGAGCTGGAAAGAACAATTGGACAAGGCCATCGCCGCGATCAAAGACGCGGCCGAGAGCGACAAAGCCCGCGATCTCGCCACCAAGGCAAAAAGCGCGGCGCTCGTCCTGGCCCGCAAGGCCAGGAACGGCGCTGTCAGCGCGGCGGACGCCTTGGTGGAGGCAAACAGGGATCCTTCATCACTGCGGGTGCGTTTTCTCAACGTCGAGCTGAGCGTCATGTCCCCATCGGAAGGCATCTCCGTCACCAGGCCCGACGCTGCCACCCTGGTGGTGGCGGATGGCCAGGGCAACGGACTGGTAATTAATGCAGCGACCGATCCTGCATACGTCGCTGAAATGATCGGTAGCGTCTCGCGACTGAGCGGTAATACATTCGACTTCGGACCCGAGGACGGCATCAACGTCGTCGTCAGGAAGTTCTAAGGGGAACGATTTGGCGATTCGGTCGCGTCGAAAGAGCGACCGAGGCTGATCGATCAACGCCGCCGCGACTGTATCCAATGTTGGTGGAGGGGTAATTGCGATGGAGTCTTCATGCGCCGCGGCTGGTACGCACTTGACCCGTCGCGCCCTGCTAAAACTCTGCATCGCAACCGCATCGGCGCTCGCGATGCCGGTATCCCTCGGACCGCTGATGGCCGAGGTGTTGGCGACGCGTAAGAGACGACCAGTGATCTGGCTGTCTTGCCAGGAGTGTACCGGCTGCACCGAGTCCCTCACCCGCGCCGATGCCCCCACCCTCGAGCGGTTGCTGTTCGAGCTCCTGTCGCTAGACTACCATCACACCCTGCAAGCGGCCGCCGGGGAGGCGGCGGAGCACGCGCGCCTGCGCACCATGAGCGAGTACCGGGGAGAGTACCTGCTGGTGGTCGATGGCTCGATACCCACCGGTGCGGGCGGCGGCTACTCGACCATCGCCGGAGTCAGCAACCTGGACCTGCTGCGGGAATGCGCCGCGACGGCTGCGGCCGTAATCGCCCTCGGTACCTGCGCCGCCTTCGGCGGGCTACCCATAGCCGCACCCAATCCGACCGGCGCAAGGGACGTCGCGACGCTGATGCGGGAAGGGCGCATCCCTGCACGGCCGTTGGTGAACCTTCCCGGTTGCCCGCCCATACCGGAGACCATCGCGGCGGTGCTCTTGCACTTTCTGGTGTTCGAGCGATTCCCCGAGCTCGATGAGCTCAATCGGCCGCGGGTTTCATACGGTGCCACGGTGCACGAGAGATGCAACCGCTACCATCACTTTGTCGAGGGCCGATTTGCCGAGCGGTTCGATGACGAAGGGGCCCGTCGGGGCTGGTGCCTGTTGCGGCTCGGCTGCCGGGGACCCTTGACTCACAACGCCTGCCCCACTTTGCGCTGGAATCAGGGCACGAGCTATCCCGTCGAGTCTGGCCATCCTTGCATCGGCTGCTCCGAGCCCGGCTTCTGGGACCGCGGCGGATTCTACCAAGCGCTGCATTCCGATCCGGGCTATACGCAGGCGGCGGCGAGCACCGCCGAACGTGGGGAGACGCTGTTCGACGACAATTGCGTCTACTGCCATCTGCCCAGCAGGAAGCCGTTTCGGACGGCTTCGGCGGAGATCCCAGCGCTGCTACGCAGCGGCAATGTCCGTGCTCACCGCTTCTCTTTCACCGACGCACAACTCACGGACCTCGCCGAGTACCTGAAGACACTCGAGAAACAGCCATGAGAACCGATCGGCCAACGGCCACTCGCTCCTCGCACCCACTTTCCGGAGAGATGCTGTTATGCCTGGTGGTGCTCGTCATGAGCAGCGTGACGCCGGCGTATGCCCAAACGCGTCCGTTCAGCGTGCACGACACAGACGGGGACGGCTATCTCAGCCGCGAGGAATACGGATTGCTCCTCGAATTGCGGCGCGAGCGCCATCGACAACGTGGAAGGATCGATCCTCAGCCCGCGCCCGCCTTCGATGACGTCGACAGAAGCGGCAATGGTCTGATCGACGAGAGCGAGCTTGCGGACACACTGGGGCGCAAGAAGTATCGCTACGGGCGCCATGGACCGCGCTGGCGTTACCCAAGTCAGGCTCGATAAGTCACGCCGTCGCAGAGAGTGAATCCCGCATCATGAGAACGACGTTCAATTTTGCAGCCCGCAATGGCCAATAAGATCGGCCGCTTGATTCTGAATCGAGCTCCCTGCCGGAGCGCTCGGCCGCGCGGCGGTACTCTGGTCCGCGCCGATCCGATGAGGGCTTTTGCCATGCGGATCGCAAGCGCCGCAAGGTGTCCCTAGATGGGCGTGCCGTCGGTCGCGACATCCGCCGAAGCCGCACGATTACTACGGATCGCGACTTCCGCTTCCGTCGTGACAGCGGCCCTGCTGATTGTCGCCAAGCTAGCGGCCTGGCTCGCTACCGGCTCGGTCAGTGTACTGGCCTCGCTGGTGGACTCGGTCATGGATGCGGGGGCTTCCCTCGTCAATCTGCTCGCCGTGCGCTGGTCTCTGCAGCCTGCCGATGCCGATCACCGCTACGGACACGGATAGGCCCAGCCGCTGGCCGCGCTGGGACAAGCAGCCTTTATCGCCGGCTCCGCCGTGTTTCTCGGACTCCAGGCCGTCGACCGCCTGCTGCATCCCCAGCCAATCACTAACGCGAAAATCGGCTTAGCCGTTCTGGGAATCTCTGTCGTCGCCACCTCTATTCTTGTCCTGTTCCAACGGTATGTCATCCAGCGCACGGACTCGCCCGCGATTCGCGCCGATGCGCTGCATTACGCAACGGATCTGGCCACCAACGTAGCGACCCTGGCTGCGTTGGGTCTCGCGAGCTTGGGCTTGCACTGGCTGGACCCGATCTTCGGTTTTGCGATTGGCGCTTACGTCTTCTATAGCGCCCTGCGCATCGGCCGCGAGGCCGTCGCCCTGTTGCTGGACCGCGAGATGCCCGAATTGCAACGCGCTGAGATCATCGATCTTGCTTGCTCTGTGCCGATGGTCCGCCATGTCCACGGGCTGCGCAGCCGCCGGTCCGGACAAGTCCTCGGCATTCAGCTTCATATCGAGCTCGACGACGACCTCGAATTGCTCCAGGCCCACCGGATCGCCGTCGCCGTCGAGCAGCGCATCCGCGACCGTTGGCCCCAGTCGGACATCATCATCCACCAGGATCCGGTAAGCCTCGGCGTGGACGAGCCGGAGCCAGGGTCGATCACGACGAGCGACACCGCCATTCGGTCCACGAATTAGGTG
>CAYYHR010000211.1:0-6134 GCA_964471705.1 uncultured Chromatiaceae bacterium | reverse complement strand
TCAAGAACATCATCGCCGTCGCCTCCGGCAAGGGCGGCGTCGGCAAGTCGACCACCGCCGTGAACCTCGCCTTGGCCCTGTCCGCCGAAGGCGCCAAGGTCGGAGTCCTGGACGCGGACATCTACGGACCCTCCCAGCCGCGCATGCTGGGCATCACCGGCAAACCGGAATCCAAGGACGGCAGCACCCTGGAGCCGATGAACAGCTACCACCTGCAGGCCATGTCCATCGGCTTCCTCATCGACGAGGAAACGCCCATGATCTGGCGCGGTCCCATGGTGACCCAGGCCCTGGAGCAACTGCTCAACGACACCAACTGGAGCGAGCTGGACTACCTGGTCATCGACCTGCCGCCGGGTACCGGCGACACCCAGCTCACCCTGGCGCAGAAGGTGCCCGTCTCGGGTGCCATCATCGTCACCACGCCCCAGGACATCGCCCTCCTCGACGCCCGTAAGGGACTCAAGATGTTCCAGAAGGTCGAGGTGCCAGTGCTCGGCATCGTCGAGAACATGAGCATCCACATCTGCTCCAAGTGCGGGCATGAGGAGCACATTTTCGGCGCGGGCGGCGGCAAGTCCCTGGCCGAGCAGTACGGGGTACAGCTGCTGGGAGCGCTCCCCCTGGACATCCGCATCCGGGAAGAGACCGACAGCGGCAAGCCGACCGTCGTCGCCGAGCCCGACTCACGCGTCAGCGAGATCTATCGGGAGATCGCCCGCAGGACCGCTGCCAAGCTGTCCCTCCAGGCGAAGGACTACGCGGCCAAGTTCCCGCGGATCGTGATCCAGAACAACTAAGGAGACGCTGATTTATTCGGTGTCTACCGCGGGGCAGGGCGAGCGGCGAGTGCGCGCAGCAGTTCATGGACAGGTCAGGATGGCCTGCCCCAGACCGTCAATCGCAGCACATCGATCTCCCGGTCGCTCACTGGTTCCCGGTACCGAGTTTCACGCCACCGGAGATATCCCCTGCGCCCGCTACGAGGGGCAACCGATGGGCTCGTGCCGCTTCGGTGTCATCCGCCGCGGCGGCGGCTCCGCGACGGTGCGGGTATTCTGGGCGGACGGCGGCGAGCGCAACCTCTATTTCGAGGGTGGCAAGCTCACGTCGTCCGATTCCGAGGCAGGCGTGCACGTAGAGCGGGTCGGGGACCTGAACAAGGTCTTCGTCGGTACCGAAGAGCGCTTCGAGATTCCCGACGCGGTGATCTATGGCGGCTGACGGGCTTCGTGAATTTCATTGCAAGGCCCCATCCGCAAATAAGCTATGCATCTTGCTCGTCCTTTCACCCGATTTGAACGAATCAGCTTTTCCATAGGCTCCAACCTCTATTTACAGGAGAGACACATCATGAAAAAAACCCTTGCCTTGCAGCCTGCTGGCCGTCACTCTTTCCCTCGGCGCCTGCGTGGACACGAGCACCACGCGCGAACCCACGGGCTCCACCCAACAGATGGACCCCAATACGCTCGTCGGTATGCGGGGCCGTAATCTGGATTCCGAGATGGCGAGCAGTGGCTTCAAAAACGTGGGGGGCTACAAGACCGACGCGGCCTCGATGACGACCTGGTGGAATACCGCCTCGCACCAGTGCATCTCGGTGGAGACCCGGGAGGGCCGCATCGCCAAGGCCGAGAACATCGTCGAAGGAAACTGCCAGATGGAGCCGACCGCAGACGCTTCCTCTGCGTCACAGAGCGGATCGGGCACATCCACCGAATCGTCCTGCAAGACTGCCGTTGCAAAAGAGCTCGGGATCAGCAACCCGGATTCGATCCGCGTGCTAGGCTCGGAGTCTTCGCAGGCGGGAACCTCCGTGCGCGTATCCGCCCCCGGTGCCCAGGCGCCCTGGGCCTGCGTGATCGATACCGACGGCAGCGTCTCGCGCGTGAACTACACGGCGGAAGGCTGATCGGATCGCAGGGCGCCGCCCCTTGGACTTCCGGGGCTTCGGCGCCTGCTCCTTGGCCGCTTTTTGCTCGTCGAACTTTTTTCCTTATCAATCAGAATAGATAACAATGGATAGCTCCACACTCGTCGGCGGCGCGATCGGGATTCTGATTGCGCTCACTCATCGCCATTCTCGTCCTGATCTTCCGCTGGCTATGGAACAGCACCATGCCGGAGGTCTTCGGCATCAAGCAGCTGACCTTCTGGCAGGCCCTCAAGATCCTCATCCTGGCCGCCATCCTGTTCGGCGACTACCGGATCGTGGAGGTGCCCCAGCAGGTCTCCGGCGAAGCGGTACCTACCGCCGCGATCACCGATTAGGGGCCATCGCAGGGCTCCTGATCCGCGGCGCGATGCGACGAGATCGAGCCCCGTCCAGGGCTCGTCCCGCGCCCGGACAAGGGCCACCGCGAGAATCACCATCTAAATGATCGACACAGAGAGGACCCTATCGTGGAGCCAACAAACCTCATCGTCTCTCTGATCATCGGCGCCGTCGCCGGCTGGCTTGCCGGCGTGCTGATGCGCGGTGGCGGCTTCGGACTGCTCGGCAACATGGTGGTCGGGATCATCGGCGCAGTCATCGGCGGCTTCTTGTTCGGCCTGGTCGGTGTCTCTGCAGGCGGACTGATCGGCTCCCTGATCACGGCCGTGGTCGGCGCGGCCGTGCTCTTGTTCATCGTCGGCCTGATCATGAAGGCCTGATTCGGCGCAACCAAGGAGACGCCCGCGTCCCGCCATGTATGGCGCGCGGGGTCTGAAGAAGGCAGACGCGGGATGAATCGGAGCCTCGGCCTCGCCCTTTTTGGCATCACGACATCGGTCACCGGGTGCGACGACCGGATCGACGGTTACATCGCGGCATTGTCGATCAGCGAAAACGGCTTTGCCCGAGACGCGAAGGAGATTCGCAAGGCGCAGGGCCAAGAGATCGAGCTATGGGGGTTCGTCGACCATAGAAATCTCTATGGAAACGCTGGCGCGAAGAGGATTCTCGGGGATTGTTGGAGCGGAGATGGTCCGGATGCTGCGACTTGGCGCTTCGATCTGAAGGCAAGGGAGAATGACGAAGCGGGGCATTCCTTTTCGGTATACGTCCCCAATGACGCGGGGCGGGTTAGCCTCCTGAAGGTCTTTCTCGCTGACGCAAAGGCTGGGAGGCCGACAAGGGTCTTCGTGAAGGGAAAGCTATTCAGATTCGATGCACCGACGAATATCGCCACCCACTCCGGCCTCTAAATGCAACTGCAGTCCTCGCAGGACATTCTTCTGAGGCCCCCGAAAGCGAGGTAGGGTGGGCATCGCCCACCATCGAATGAAAAGCGATTGCATTTTGGTGGGCTGTGCCCACCCCGCTACCTGCTGATCAGTGCAGTTGCACCTCGAATGTCAGGCGCTCGTCCTTCCTCAACAGGTGCTTTCGTAAAACCTCGATGGACAACTTTTCGCCCGGGCGCCTGCCTAGTAGGGCGATGCGGATATCGCTGTAGAAGGCGACCGGATCCCCGCCCACCGCGAGGATGCGGTCACCCTCCTTCATACCCGTATCCTCGGCACCGCTGGACTCGGCGAAGCCCTTTATGGCGACGCCTTCTCCTTTGGAATCCGCATCCAAGAGCACACCGAGCTGCCCGGAGGCGGGGAGCGGCACTGGTTGCGAGTAGAGCATGAAATCGGCGATCTCTGGGTCCGGGCCACGCTGCTTGCCGTCGAGCAGGATGGCCGACTCCGCCGGCACACGGCGCAGCAAACGCCTGGGTATGCCTTGCCCGTACTCCAGGTGTCCGGTCCCGGCCAGGACGATGAGCGTCTTCTCGGGATGCTCGCGAAGGTAGGCGGCGGCCCGCTCTGCCATGCCCTCGTCCCATAGGAGCTGAACCTCCAGGAATCTCTCGAAGTCCTTTTTATCGGCCCCCGGGTGCTGTTCGAACACGGTTTTTATCCGCTCGCGGTAGTCCTGGTCGTCCCGATCGATGTCGGAAGGTATCCGTGCCCGCTCCTGCGGAGAGAGGGAGCCCAGGCCGCCCTTCCCGACCTTCCCCGTGATCTCCCGCTCCAGGTTCAGGGCGACCAGGGGGATGCGGTGCCCGCGGGCAAAGCGCAGGATGGGGCGATAAAGCCGGTAGTCGAAACGCCAGCGATCGAACCATTCGGTCTTGCGCAGCAGCTCCTTCTCCGAGATCTCGCCCTTTACGTAGGCATCCAGGTAGGACTGGAAGGGCTGCTGGAACATCTCCATGCCGATCGCGAGGTCCCTCCCCTTCTTGTGCAGACCCTCGATCACGGCGAGCTGATCGAGGTGGTCTTCGTAGCGGTCGTGGCTCTCACCGATGAAGATCACCTGCTTCGAGGCCAGCTTTTCGATCAGTTGGTCCATGGTGGATAAGGCCTTCAGGTCGACAACCGCGGTAAAGGTATCCGATGCCTCGGGCTCACCCCCACTTTGTTCCTTCGGGCGGACGGCCTCGGCCAGAATCGGAAGACTCAGCAACAGTGCAGCGATGAAAAAGACTCGGCGCAGGGAATGGGACATGGGATAAGGCAAGGGCCTGCTGGAAAAGGGTGGGGTTGCGCCGCATTATGAAGCGAGCGGCCCAAGTGCAGCCAGCAGCCGTTCCGATTCCGAGATACGACCATGCCCAAATTGCTCAGGCTCTTCAGCCTCGCACCTCTGCTGCTTGCCCTGGTCGCCGCTGCCACCGAGCGTCCGGACCTGGTCGGACACCAGCTGGATGTCCGCATCGATCCCGAGCAGGGGACCATCGCCGCCCGTGACCGGCTGGATCTCCCCGCGGAATCCGTCTCCTGGGACTTCTTTCTGCACCGCGGCCTGGACCCACGGGTCGTTACCGGTCGCGCAAAGCTGGTACGACTCGGGACCCAAGGCCACCTGGAGCACTTTCGGCTCGTACCGGAGGGAGCTGCACCGGTTACTCTCGGCTACGGGGGCAGAATCCACCACCCCCTCGAGGAGCTCCACGAGGGCATGGGGCGCGCGCGTCAGGGCTCGCCAGGGATCATCTCGGAAGACGGCGTGGTGCTCGATGGCTTCAGCGGCTGGTACCCCCAGAACCCGAATACACTGCAGCACTTCGATCTGCGCGTGCGCCTCCCGAAGGGATGGATGGCGGTCTCCCAGGGGGCCGGACCGGAGGTCTCGTCGCTCGACGAGAGTGTGTCAGTGCGCTGGCAGGAGGCCCAGCCCCAGGAAAGCATCTACCTGATCGCCTCCCCCTTCGAGCGCTACACAAAGGCCACAGCGCCCGGGGAGGCCCAGGTCTACCTGCGCTCCGCCGATCCGCAACTGGCGGAAGGCTATCTGGAGGCAACCGGCCGTTACCTGTCCTTGTACAACCGTCTGATCGGACCCTATCCCTACGCCAAGTTTGCCCTGGTGGAGAATTTCTGGGATACCGGCTTCGGTATGCCCTCCTTCACCCTCCTGGGTCCGCGGGTGATCCGCCTGCCCTTCATTCTCCATACCTCCTTCCCGCACGAGGTGCTGCACAACTGGTGGGGCAACGGCGTCTACGTGGATTATGACTCGGGCAACTGGAGCGAGGGCCTGACCGCCTATCTCGCCGACCACCTTCTCGCCGAGCAGAGCGGACGCGGGGCCGAGTACCGCCGCGACAGCCTGCGCGCGTACGCCGATTACGTCCGCGCTGCCAACGACTTCCCGCTGCGCGACTTCCGCGGGCGCCACGGGTCAGCCTCGCAGGCCATCGGCTACGGCAAGGCGCTCATGGTGCTGCACATGCTGCGGCGGATCTTGGGCGACGAGACCTTCGTCGACGCACTGCGCCGTTTCTATCGGGAGAACCTTTTCCAGCGAGCGGGATTCGACGATCTGCGCAGGGCCATGGAGCAGGAGAGCGGGCGCTCGCTGGAGGACTTCTTCCGCCAGTGGATCGGGCGCACGGGTGCACCCGAGCTGGCCCTTTCGAACGTGTGGGTCGACCAGACATCGAGCGGACGGATCCTGCGCGGACACCTAGAGCAGATCCAGTCCGTCGATCCCTTCCCGCTGCAGGTGCCGCTGGTCGTGCACCTGGCGGACGGCAGCATCCTCGACCGCCAAGTGCCACTGAGCGGTCGTAGCGCCGATTTCGAGCTACCGCTGCCGGCAGCCCCCGTCCGCCTGGATATCGATCCCAGGTTCGACCTCTTCCGCACCCTGG
>CAYYHR010000210.1:0-6139 GCA_964471705.1 uncultured Chromatiaceae bacterium | reverse complement strand
CAAAATGACCGCTGACCATGCTTAAGCCGCCCTTCCGGTCAGCATGCTGACCGTCAGTTCTTGGCCGTATCCTGCCGCCGGAGGGCACATGGGTCAAGGTCCGCTTTTGGCCGCATGCGGATATCGGGTACAGCGCGTACAAGCTGTTCAGAATATGGCGCGCTTCAGTTTTCCGAACATTGAAAAGCGGAATTTGTGGCTATAGGCGGTATTTGCTGCCCTGTGCTAGGGTTTAACGAGACCCATCCGCTCGTCGACGTGTAGTGGCCGCAGATTCGGAGCAGCGATATCTCTTGGGGGCGAAGCCGACCGCGCCGGCAAGGATGACGTTGCGTGGTGTGCTCCTTGACCAGAAAGCGGAGGAAAATCCGGAGATGAGAAACAAAGCCAACCACCTACCTATCTGGGCGATTTTCTTGCTTGCCATGGCTGGCGCTTTTGGTATGGTCAACGCCATCGCAGCCGAAGGGGACAAGCCCAACATTGTTTTCATCATGGGCGATGACATCGGCATGTGGAATATCGGAGCGTACCACCGTGGGATGATGGCCGGGCGGACCCCAAACATCGACGAGCTCGCTCGTGAAGGCGCCATTTTCACCGACTACTATGCGGAGGCCAGTTGCACGGCCGGTCGGGCCAACTTCATCACCGGTGAGCTACCGATCCGGACCGGATTGACGACGGTCGGTCAGGCCGGCGCGAAGATCGGCATTCCGGATCAGGCGGTCACCATAGCCACTGCCCTCAAAGACATGGGCTATGCCACCGGGCAGTTCGGCAAGAACCACCTGGGAGACAGGAACGAGTATCTGCCCACTGTCCACGGGTTCGACGAATTCTTCGGCTATCTCTATCACCTCGATGCGATGGAGGACCCCTGGCACCCGAACTATCCGAAGGACCTGCTGGACAAGGTCGGCCCGCGCAATGTCCTGCACACCTGGGCAACCGATACGGACGATCCGACCGTCGATCCCCGCTGGGGCAAGGTGGGTAAACAGAAGATCGTCGACGAGGGTCCGCTCCCGCCTCATCCGACCGAGGGCGTCAAGCTGAACATGGAGACGGTCGACAACGTGATCCTGGAGCATACCTTCAATTTCATGGAGAAGGCCCAGAAGGATGGCAAGCCGTTCTTCATCTGGCTCAATCCGACTCGGATGCACGTGTTCACCCACCTCGCGCCCAAGTACGAGAAGATGCGGAACCCGGAAAATGCCTGGACCATCGAGGAAGCCGGTATGGCCCAGTTCGACGACATCATCGGTGACGTCATGAAGAAGCTCGACGAAATGGGTGTCGCCGACAACACCATCGTGGCCGTCACAACGGACAACGGCACCGAAGGCTTCAGTTGGCCCGACGGGGGCACCACGCCGTTCAAGGGGTGGAAGGGCATGGGCACCGAGGGCGGCTTCCGGGTGCCGCTTGTCGTCCGCTGGCCGGGCAAGGTCAAGCCCAACCAGGTCATCAACGGCGTCATGTCCGGGCTGGACTGGTTCCCCACCTTCGTCTCTGCGGCTGGCTACGAGGGTGACATTGCAGCAGACCTGAAAAAGGGCAAGAAGCTCGCCGGCAAGGAGTACAAGGTCCATCTGGATGGCTACGACCAGACGGACATGCTGACAACGGGAGGCAAGTCGGCTCGCAATGATCTCTGGTACTTTACCGAGTCCACCCTCGCGGCCGCCCGGATCGGGGATTACAAGTACGTGTTCATCGATCAGCCTGATGGGTGGTTCGGCCCGAAGGTCAAGTTGGATTGGCCTGGGATCTACAACCTGCGCCTCGACCCGTTCGAGAAGATGAACCTCAACGAATCCCTCTTCGCCGCGGACTGGTGGGCGTTCGAGTTCTGGCGGTTCGTCTTCGTTCAGCAGGAGGTCGCCAAGCTCGCAAAGACCGCACTCGACTTCCCGCCCATGCAGCCCGGCGCGAGCTTCAATCTCTCGGATGTCAAGGCCAAGATCGAGAAGGCGATAGCCAGCCGAGCGGGCAATTAATGGGTTGGTCTGGATTGCCTGGCTGATCCTTCCGTCTGGCGGTAGGCCCTCTGAGTGAGGGCCTGCCGTGCACCCACGAAGGGGCCGGGGAGGGGTGACCGCTACTCGGGGATGAGCGTCCGGTCTCGGTAAGACCAAGCGGCGAGCCGAGCTCGGCGTGAGTCATGACTGTAATTTCAGTTCCTTGTTTCAGGAGATTTCGCTATGCGATCCCACCTGCGCATTTTTTTGACCTCTCTGCTGGCTTTGGCCGCAGGTCTTGCGCTCGGTGCTCGGGTGCTTGCCGCGGGTGATCCACTGCCATCATGGAGGGACGGGGCAGCCAAACAGGAGATCGTAGCCTTCGTGAAGGAAACCACCGATCCGTCGAGCCCCAAGTTTGTGCAGCCTGCGAAGCGCATCGCCACTTTCGACAACGACGGAACCCTGTGGCCATCGCACCCTATGTACACGCAGCTCGCCTTTGCGATGGACCGAATCAAGGCGCTGGCGCCTCGGCATCCGGAATGGAAGGACAAACAGCCGTTCAAGGCGGTGCTCGACAATGACCTGGAGGCGGTAGCCGCATCGGGCGAGAAGGGGCTGCTCGGGCTGATCATGGCCTCCCACGCCGGTATGAGCACGGCAGACTTCGAGAAGATCGTGACCGACTGGCTCGAGAAGGCGAAGCACCCGCGCTTCAAGCGCCCCTACACCGATCTGGCCTATCAGCCGATGCTCGAGCTGCTGGAGTATCTACGGGCCAACGGTTTCAAGACCTACATCGTCTCCGGTGGCGGCATCGAGTTTATGAGACCGATGACGGAAGCCGTCTATGGTGTCCCGCCCGAGCAGGTGATCGGGTCGAGCATCAAGACCAAGTACGAAATGAAGGACGGTAAGCCGGTGCTGATGCGGCTTCCGGAGATCAATTTCATCGATGACAAGGCCGGCAAGCCGGTCGGTATCAATATGTTCATCGGCAGGCGACCCGTCGCAGCCTTCGGCAACTCCGACGGCGATCGCCAGATGCTCGAGTGGACCGGTGCCGGCGGTGGTGCGCGGCTGATGATGCTGGTATTCCACGACGATGCCGAGCGCGAGTATGCCTATGGCCCGGCAAACGGCTTGCCGGACACCAAGTTCGGCGCGTTTTCCCAATCATTGATGGACGAGGCCGAGAAGAAGGGCTGGGTGGTCATCAGCATGAAGAATGACTGGAACCGAATATTTGCGTCCAAATGAGGGATGCCATATTCGATTATGATTGCGTTTGGAAGCTTGGTTGTCGCTGAAGTGATGTCCTGTGGGAAAGTCGCGGTTGACGAGCGCGGCGCAACTCCCGATCAGTACTGAATATTGGCGAGTTTTTCGGAGCACAGGTCGGCATCGCTGGATGCACATGCACGAAGTCACTTGGCGCAAGCAAAGTAATTTAACATGCTATTTTCTGCCGAAGAGGAGTCCAATGATATGAAGAGAGCGGCTTTAGCGGCGATGGCCTTGGCCATGAGCGTCAGCGCAGGACCAGCACTTGCGGACGTAGACCAGGCGACGATCGATGCAGTCAAGCAGTTGTGGGTAGAGCAACAAAAGGCGTTCGATGCCCACGATGTCGACGGCGTGCTTGCCACCTTTGCCGATAGGAACGACATCATGCTCATGGGAACGGGCCCCGGGGAGCACTGGGTCGGCAAGGCTGAAATCAAGGACGCCTTTGCGCATTTCATGCAGGGGTTCGACAAGAACAGCATGGAGGTCAAGTGCGGAGACGGTGTGGGCAGCGCAGAGGGCAATGTCGCCTGGTTTACCGAGGTTTGTAGCTTTACCGACAGCAAAGACGGTAAGCCGCGCAATTTTGTGGCCAACCTGTCTGGCGTGGTGGTCAAACAGGATGATATCTGGCGCTTTCACACCATGCATTACTCGCAGCTGACCGGATGCGATCGAGCCACCACGAAAGATTCATCACAGTAAGAGGGATTGTTCGATGACTGACAAGCAAGAATTCAACGAGGTCGAGCGCACCTCCGATCCCATGAATGAATCCTCCGAAGAGAGAGTGCTGGAGAGTCGCCGGGCTTTCCTGCTCGGTCTCGGAAAGTGGTCGCGGGCTGTCATCTTCGGTGCCGTCGCCGGCGGCGCTCTATTGACGGACAGACGGGCAGAGGCCGGTTGGATCAACCGTCGCGGAGGTGGGGGCGGTGGCTGGATCAATGGTAATGGTGGAGGAGGCAGCTGGGTCAATCGCCGCGGCGGAGGCTGGGGTGGCAGCTGGATCAACAGGCGCTGAGCAACATCGCCGATAGATGCAAACCCATCGGCGGGTGCACCGCAATCCTTGTCGACAAGCCCGCCGGTGAGCTCCATCGTCTACCAGATCCCACTCTCGCAATTGGGTGCGTACCGCGGCAATCCTTTGGTGGTGCGCAGCGATCATCCGCAAGACCTGGTCACCCAACTGCTCCCAACCGATCTCGGCAACCTGGCCTACATTCAGCTCTATGGACTGCCGAGCGGCACCGATGTCCTGATGCACTGGGCCGAAGGCCTTGCCATCGACCTGGTTCTGGACAATCCGGGGCAAGATTTCCCCACCCTTTACGGGTATGCCAAGCTGCTCGACAACCACCCGGTCCGTGTAACGCTTCCAATCGAGCTCGGTTTCGAGAAGGCGGTCAAGCTGGCCTCGTCACTGGAATTTGCCGTAAGGCTGAAGATCGGACAACACCCGCCAACGCTGATCGAATCGCTGGCGCGCCTGCTTGGCGATTACCTGCACAAGAGCATGGTTACACAGCCCATCGAGTGCTTCCACAGCCTGTTACTCGGCTTTTACAGAGACGAGCCAGTCAACCTATGGGCGATACAGGAAGAAGATCCGGCGCTCATCCGTTACGTCGATGAGCAGGGCACGGAACACCTGCCGGGTAGGCTGGCGGGGCTTGCTTGCGGCCCAGCGCCCGAGAATTTTGTAGCGGACTGGAGCAGTCGCCTGTCGGCCGACGGTGCCGAGTGTGCCGACTGTCCCTTCTTTAGCCCCTGCCGCGGCTACTTCAAGTGGCCAGGGCGCGATTACGACTGCGCTGGAGTGAAGGCTCTGCTCGCGACCTTGCGGAAGGCGGCAGACGAGCTCAGAGCGGATATCGCCACCGCGACGTCACGCAGTGGGACAACACCTTGATCAACGGCAATCATTTCTCGCTGATCCTGCTGTCCACGAACCAGTGCAACGCCGCTTGCGATTACTGTTTCGAGGACAAGACCAGCGACCGGCTGAGCCTAGAGCGTTTGCAAATCATCGTCGGCAAGGTGCTCGACCACATGGACGAGTATCAGATCGGCTCGCTCACCATCCATTGGCAGGGCGGCGAGGCGATGCTGCTCCCCCCGCTCTGGTATCGACAGGCGTTCGCCTGGATCGGAGAGGCCGCAGCGAAACGTGGCAAGCGCGTCGAGCACGGATTGCAGACCAACATGCTGGCGTATAGCCCCAAGTGGGGTGCACTCATCGCCGAGATGTTCGGCAACAGCCTCAGTACCTCGCTGGACTATCCCAATCTACACAGGAAGGTCTCGGGCCGCGGGCCGGAGCACTACGACGCGCTCTGGGGCCGCAAGGTACGTATGGCACGGGCAGCGGGCATCGACGTGAAGGTGATCACCGTTCTAAATCAAGGCACACTTGAAATCGGAGCGGAGCGCTTCTTCGAGCATATGATCGATGATCTCGGGATCACCGATTTTCAGATCAACACCCCGTTTCCCGGCGGCGCGGACAACTCTGTGAAGCAGGACCTGTGCCTCGACTCAACGGAGCTGTCGCGATTTCACTGTGAGCTGGCCGACATTTGGTTGGAGCGCGGCCACGAGCATGATGTGCGCATCGGCCCTTTCGACCAGCTCATGAATTACTTCATGGATCGCACCGCCTGCTTGCCCTGCATCTGGGGAAAAAACTGCGCCGACGAGCTCATCGCCATTGATGCCCGCGGCAACGTTGCCCAGTGCGACTGCTGGGTAACCAGCTACCCGGATTATGTCTTCGGGAACATCCTCGAATGCGACAGCCTGTCGGAGCTTCTGCGCAACAGTACGGCACGACGGCAATTTTCCGAACGGCCAATCAAGCTCATGCAGGGTGATTGCATTCA
>CAYYHR010000209.1:0-6158 GCA_964471705.1 uncultured Chromatiaceae bacterium | reverse complement strand
CGATACATTCGGCAATCAGCCAGCCCTTACCTGCACGGCAGGGCTTGGAAGAGGCAATGACACCTGCCATCGGAACGTCGGCCAAGCTCGCCAATAGATGGCGATCGACGTCGGCCAGATCGCGCAGACTGGTGTCGTCGATGACGAGCTCGACCTTCGTCTCCATGGCGGCGATTCGATAAGCCAGGTGACGCCATGGCGATGGGCCGAGGTCCGCATCTTGGGTGCGGCTGCGCGCAAAAAGTCGCACCAACTCGATATCAGGTCGCCTGGCCTCACGCAACACAGCGTCGGAAAGCGGCATCAGCTCGGCCTGTGAGGCGGAGCCAAAGAAGGCATGTTCTGCGGGAAGCTGGTAGGCGTTCAGCCAATCCTCGTCGAGAAATTCCAGCGCCTTCTTGCGATCGAGCTTGTCGGCATCGAAGCGCTGGTCATAATCCAGCACGCAGTGCGGACAGGCGCTGTCGCAGTCAACGGGACATTTCAAGCGTCTTCGTACGGCCTGGAACAATCCTGCAATGAAACGATCCGCGCTGGAGGCGTAGCCGGCGGCAAAGTTATCGAAGATCAAAATGGATTCGCAGATGGTATCTTGATTCGGATCCGGACGAGCCTGTTTCGTAGAGCAGCCGAGCTCCTGGGATTGCACGCCGAGAGCCTCGGCGAGCACATCGCGGAGCGCAACGGCCAGGGTCCTGGCGACGATGCGATCCTTCAGCCAGAGACCGGTCTTGGACTTCAGCTGAATCTCCAGGACGTCTGTGTGGCGGACATTGCCAAGGCTGAGGTTCTGCTTGATAGCCCAAGGCTCGTCGCTTCCGGGACAGTGCTGCGTCGCGGTACCCCGCCCCCTGCTTCCCCGGAGCGGAAAATGCGGCTTGCCGGGCTCAAAGATCGAGGGTGCCTCGTTTCCAGGCTCCATGGGTGCGGCCCGTCCGCAGTACAGGCAGAGGGCATAGCCCTCACCGTGAAGGCCGTTGGATTGGTGGAAGATGGTCCCGCTTGCCGTGGTGTGTAACCGGCCCGAATCGGGATTGAGCAGAGGTAGCCAGCCGCCGTTTGCGCTTACCCATGCCTCTTCCACGGGGATAAAGTCCTGGGTGGTGACGTCGTTGGTAGGCTCCTGAAAGAAGTCCACCGAGAATCCGGCAGGCTCGATGAAGGCTCGCACTGTCTCCGATTTGAACGGAATCTCGACTCCGCAATCGGGGCAATGGAAGGGGTTTAGCCACGCACGCTCCCGACCGCTGGTACCACATTTCGGACAGCGCCAGGCGTGGTGAATTGCCTGGGGCTCGCGGGCCTCCTGCTCGCTGGCGGGCGCCTTCCAATTCAAGGTGATACCGGTGGAGCGGTAGACCAGTCCGTCCATGACCACTTGGGCGCCGGGCGCGTACTCGCGTAGCGCCGAGGTGCTGTCGCGGTTGGCCAGCTCGCGGCGTTGGTAGCGATTGTCGTCACGGCCTTTGCTTCCCTCGCGCTCCTGCTTGATGTGCTTGAAACGGGACAGGGTCAGGTTATCGAAGGCTGCGATGTGGGTCGGAAAGCCATAGGCGGGCAGGAACCCTTGGCCGGCGAGCTCGCGCAGCAGGTACTCCTCGCCCATGCGTCTCTTCTGGTAGCCGATGGCCTTGTAGGCCGCATCGCTATTTCCACCGATCTTCGCTGCGTCCTGCTCTTGCGCGACAAGCGCATTCCATTCGCTCAGCCAGGCAACGGATATGACTTGCATCGCCTCGCCTGCGTTGCGCAGCAAGCGATCCGTACCCATCCCCTCGAGCATGCTGCGGCGGACGAGCTGGGAAAGTCCTTGCGCGAGTACGGCAGACTTATCGGTTTGGCTCCCACACCAAGACACGAAGCGCTCGGCAGCCGATGGCGGATTTGTAGCGACAAAGAACCAGCAACACTGGAGCTTGCTCGGGTCCTGCCCGCTGCCGGCGATTTCCTCGGCCAGGAAGTGACTGAGCACCAAGGCATTCACATGCCGCTGTACCAGCACCGCGCTGTCCAGCGACACCTTGGGCGTCGGTGGGGCGGTCTCGAAGGCCCATCGGCTGTTGGCGAACACGGATTGGTCGTGGGGGTTGGATTTGCACAGGGTCAAAGCGGCGGAGTGGGCCTCGCGGCGACGCCCGGCGCGCCCGGCCCGTTGCAGGTAGTTGGCAGGGTGGGGTGGGACATTGTTCATCGCGACCAGGCTGAGGCCGCCGATATCGATGCCCATCTCCATGGTGGTGGAGCAGGACAACAGGTTCAGATCACCCCGTTTGAACGCCTCCGTGTATTGCTCCAGTCGCTGCGAGGTCTGTTGCGCGGAGTGCTCGCCGGCGACGAAGTAGGGGGCGAGCTCGATGGCGCGGTCGTTGATTACCGTCCACAAGCCGCGCCAGCGCAGGCTGCGAATGTCCTCCCGATCTCGCAGCCAATGGCGGGCTTTGGCGGTATGCTCCAGGCTGCCGGCATCGCCGCCGAAGGGGGTGTCGTACAGGGGCAGCTCCACCTTCTCGCAGCGGGTCGGGAGATTTGACCACGGCAACAAATATGGCGTGACCCCGCGTAAGGTAGTGTCCAGAAAACGGCGGGTTACCGGCGAGATCCAGGCCGTGGTGATCGGAGCGAAGGCCATGTCTCGGGGGGGGTAGGGTACGGCGGCTTTCTTCCGCGATCTCCAGTAAGTTGGTATCCAGGGTTAGTGTTCCCGTCCCAGCCCTTGATTCAGGTTCAGAACGTGACCTCGCCATTGTCCTGTGGACAACGTAGAAGTTCTTGGACACGGCTATGGTGTTCGATCCAGGCGGCTGTTGAGGGGCAGATCCATCCGGTGACATTCACGATGGATTGGAAATCGGCCTCGAGGTGCCGGGTGAAGATCGGTTCGTGGTGAGCAATCCGATTACGCAGCGTCCGGAGATAATCTAGCGGCTTATGGGTGTCGGCGCGGCTCAATCGACTATGGGGGAAGGCTTTGTAGATGGCCTTTCTCCAAAGCGTCATGTCGTAGTTTCTCTTGCGGGAGTCGGGTGCGCGACCACGACCGCCCTTTCCAAGCAGAGAGACCCAGAACCCGAAGGATAGCTCGGCCACCACGTGTGGCGGATCGACGCGATAGCCGCTCTTGGCCAGGGTCTTCTTGGCTTGATCGATGCGATCTAGGGCTCCAGCATCGAAGCCACAGGCAGGGTTGTCGTACCACGCCAATCCGTAGACGCTGGTAAGCTGGTCGTGCATGGCGTTGCGCGTAGCAACCTCAAGGCCCTGTAGTGGCCCGTAGAACGCCGCGCTTACGGCTGTGTTCCAGGTGTAAAGACGGATGGCGCGCTCCCGATCCCCGTTCGCCGCGTTGACGTAAGTTGCTAATCTTTCTGGGGAAAGAGAGGATTCCAGCGCGTGGAGCACGCCGTCTCCGAAACCAAAAATCTTGACACGTGTGGACACAACCATATATCCTTTGACCGTAAGCCTCGGACCCGCCTCTGCTTATGCATGCGCCCGGGGCTCAGCTTTTTTAGGACGCCTGATTTCTCCCTGGACTTCCCCCTACCTCACCCCAAGGCACGCGGCATCCCGTCGCAGAGATTTCTTTCCTTCATCTCCCTGACTTTCGGACAACGGCACCGCTTTTCACGGGCCACATCGATGTGCCAGAGTGTGGAGCCATTTATAGCGCCGATCACAAGCCCCGTCAAGTTATGCCGCCACACCCCGGAACATCGTACCTGCACCAGAACGCCACAGGGACTCTCTTGCGTGGTCATGCTGCCGCCTGGGGCGCAACACCCTCTCCTACGCTTTCGGCTTCGGCCTTGACCTCGACTTCAAACTCCTCCAACGCGGCTTTCACCAGCTTCTCAACGTCCTCCATAAACTCCACGACGGTCTCGTCACCCCGCGCGTCAGGAATCGGGACCCAACGCTCGTAGATTCCCTCGATACGAATCTGCCGCGTCTTCGTGCTCCCGGTGCCACGTGGAATCCACGCCTCATACCACGCGTGCTGGGGCTGCTCCCGCAGGCGCTTTCTCGCAAGGTCGGGGAGTTGCTTTGCGACGGCCGTCTTCAAACGCTCGATCGCATCGCGTTTCTGTTCTGGCGTGGGATCTCCAGACCAATCGATCGGGTTTTCGAGAAAGCGCGATACGGCCGTCTCTAGGGCTGCCCGCAGGTTTGCGCTTGGCCGCAGCTCAAAATTCTCACCCCAGTTTTCAGCGTAACGACGGCTCAGGGCCTTGATGGTCTGCCAGTGTCTCGGCTTGAACACTGGGTCTGGGGCAATACCAAGCAAGCCCTGCCATTGCCGACGAAAATCCCGAGCCGCCTCTTGAATAACCAGGATCAGATGCGCCGGGCTGTACCTTGGGACCGCAACAGGCTTGAGCAGAGGCGTCTGCTCTGCCATCAGGTATGCGAGTAGCTTGTTTAGCTCAGGACCCGCCCCCTTCGCCTCTGCTTGATCGATGCGCCCAACGTAGAAAGCCTGTCTTTCCAGCCGGTCAAGGAGGTAGCGTGCAGCCTCGGCCGACACGTTCTTGGCGAGCTGGTTGTCGATTACGTTGCGAAGCCCCAGAAACACATGATCGAGCTTCGCCTTGCCCTTGAGATTTTCGCCCTTCACCGCGTCCATGTGGGTGAACACTATGGCAAGCTTTCGGGTGTGCCCGGTGTTCACCACACTCTCCAGCGCCTTGCCTGCCGCGTAGTTCGTCATCCCGGTCTTGGCGCTGTCGACCAGCAGGATGACATCGGCCTCGTGGAACAGAGCAACCGTCTGATCCGGCAAATCTGCACTCGAAGTCGCCTTATGGCCAAGGCCTTCGGTATCCATCAGAACAAGCCGCGGTTCCTCTTGGGTCCAGATAGGTTGAAACGGACCCTGAACCCGCATGCCATTAACCAGTGGAGTTAGCAGTTTGCCCCAAGACTTCACCGAGATTCCGGAGAAATAGCGTACCGCCGTCAGGAAGGACTCGCGGTCATCGGCGTTCGCCTTGAACGTCCATGCCTTCGGCCAACCAGTCGTGGTCTTCTCAAAGCGTCCGACGTTCGCGGGCAGATCGAACTTCGCGCGTAGCTCGTCGAGGATATCGGACACGAGCTCTAGAAAGTCGTCGGAGCTATCCGCCCGCTCTTCGATTCGGTCGAGCGCCGCCCCTCGATCAGCTGGCAGCATCGCGTCGAGAGGCCCATTCTCCTGTTCGTCGACAGCCCTGTACTTCTTGGCGATGACATAAATACGCTCTACGTAGCCGTGCACAAGCGCGGCATTGCGTTGCGCTTCCGTCTCACTTACCGCCGTGTAGTCGTCCGATGTTGGCGCCTGTTCTTCCTCTTCGGCGTCATCGTCATAGGGATCGACTTCAACCTCGGCGACATCCAGATTTCCGAGAAGATACTTCAGCCGGAACCGCATATCGCTCTTTTCGAGGAACGTGCGAGCCACGACATCCTGGTCGCCATTCACGGCGTCGACAATGGCCGCGGAAACGCACTCCTCCACCTCGAAGCGCGTCTCGGGCTCAGACATGAAGGTGACAACCGCCTCGTAGCCGCCAGGATGAAGAATAATCTCGGTCGGGAATGTCGTGGTTCGGTTTATCGATGTTGAAGGGAACGCACCCCAGGGTTCCAACTTGGGATGCGTTCCGATGAGCTGACGGACGAGCGTGGTCTTGCCGGCACCGGGCACGCCGATCAGGGCTACCTTGGCATAGCCGTCTTCTTGTTTCGGCAGAGGTAGCAGCTTGTCACGCAGAGGCTTGGCATCAGGGGATCGCGGCTCAATCTCCCCGTAGAAAATCTCCAGGACTTCAGGCTCATAGAGTTTCGCGGCTTCGGCACGCGCTCCGATCGACCAAAGCGCGTCGTTTGAAAGCAACTCGTTGAGCTGCGAGGCCAGGAGTTGCGCTCGGTCCGGATCAGAGGTCCCCAGTCCCTTGCGCGTCTTCTTCCCTGGCTTGTTGTTCGTGTCCAGACGTAGGGGGTGCCGGAACTCAACTAGCCATGCCTGACGACCAGGGTTTTGCTTTGCAGTTGCCGTGTATGTGCGAGCCATGACGATTGCCAGATGTTCCTGAGTGTGGCGCGTAAATTAGTACTCACCGAAAACTTTGTCAAGATATATAGCCACATCATGGAACATTGGTTCGCCAAGGTTCTTT
>CAYYHR010000208.1:0-6159 GCA_964471705.1 uncultured Chromatiaceae bacterium | reverse complement strand
GGCGGGTGCCGATCTCCAGGGTGTGGTCGGGCGCCAGCTCGCCCTTCAGTACCTTGTTGCGGAGGTAGCCTTCTGAGGTGGCCAGGGCAAGCTCCAAATCGGCGACGGAGAGCATGTCTTTTGAGACAGACTGCCAGTCGAAGACGTCGATCTCCTCGAAGTTCTCGGTCCAGACTGCCAGGTTGAGGATGGTGGGCGGTGCGGCTCCCTCGGTCTGCTCCTCTGCGATGCGGTCCTCAGGCGCGATCACGAGGGCGCCGGGCTTGTAGTTGCGAGTCTTGGTAAGACGGTGCAGGCTCCAGCTCTGTTTGTAGCGGCCGGCGTTGTCGACGAAGTCGAAGACGACCAAGGACTCTTTACCGGGCGCCTTGCGGGTGCCGCGCCCGAGCTGCTGCATATAGATGATCTTGGACAAGGTGGGACGTGCCATCAGAAGCACCTCGATGTTGGGACAGTCCCAACCCTCGTTGAGGATGTCGCATGCGCAGAGCATCCTCAGCTCGCCGTCTTTGAACGCCTGGAGTACCTTCTCACGCTCGCCGGCCGGCATGGCGCCGGAGACGGAGCGCGCGGGGACGCCGCGCGCCTGGAACAGGCTGGCGATTTCCTCGGCGTGGCGCACGTTGACACAGAAGGCGACGCCCTTGCAGGTGGGAACGTGATCCAGGTAGGTGTCGACGATGAGTCGGTTTCGGGCCGGGATCCTGACCGTCTGCTCGAGATCCTGACGGTTGTACTGGACTTCGTTGAAGCGCACACGCGTCAGGTCGACGTTGGTCTTGACCCGTACGCAACGGATCGGCACCAGCTCACCGCGACGGATCGCTTCCTCCAGGGAGAGCCGGTGTGCTGCGTCGCGGAAGATCTCGAGGATCGGGCGTCCGTCGGGGCGATCCGGCGTCGCGGTGAGGCCCAGGGTGAAGCCGGGTGTGAAGTGCCTCAGAAGCTCCTGGTAGGTTCCGGCCGCTGCGTGGTGAGCCTCATCGATGATGAGGTAACGGAAGGCGTCTGCGGGCAGCTCGGAGATGCGGTTGCTCAGGGATTGGATCGACGCGCAAACGGTATCCCGGTCCGGCTGCCAGGTGCCGCCGAGGATCTTGCCGTGGCTCACCCCCGGCCACAGGCGCTGGAATTCTCTCGCGGTTTGCTCGACCAGCGGCCTGCGGTGGGCGACGTAGAGCACGCGCGGTCCGACGCGCTTAGCGTCGCTGATCGCGGTGACCGTCTTTCCGGACCCGGTGGCGTGCTCCAGCAGACCGATGGTCTTGCCTTCACCGCGGATCTTCTCCAGCCAGTCGAGGGCATCCCGCTGGTGGGAGCGCAGGTCGATAGATGAGCCAGTCTGCTTGGGCAGGAAGTCGTCCAGCTCCAGCAGGCCCGGGATCCGCTCCAGGAACAGGGCGAGCTGGTCCTTGACCCGATCCGGATCTTTGGCCAGCGCCCTGTCCGACCAACGGAAGACCTGCCAGCCTCGGTGGATCAGGCTGTTCTGGCGAAGAAGGTCGTCCTCGAACTTGTCGAGATCGAAGTCGGGCGCGGCGTAATGGGTCGGGCCGTCGATCTCGAAGGCGATCATCCGGCCCGCAGCCTTGAGGGCGAAGTCGATGTAGCGGGTAGTGCCGTAGATGTCGGCGACCGGGTACTCTGGGACAAGAAGTTGGGTCTTCTCGAAGCCGAACGCCTGGGCGAACAGCGCGACGAAGTCGTCTTCCGGCTGGCTTGCCCGGGCCGCGCGCTCGGTGATATCGGGAGCGGTCACCGGTCCTGCGGGCTCCAGTAGTCCGCGAGATCCGGGAAGATGCGCCGGATCCCCCCCCGGGGGTCCGGCTGGTCGCCGTTGTAACGCGGGATCAGGTGGACGTGCAAGTGCATGACGGTCTGGCCGGCTGCCTCGCCGACGTTTACGCCGAGGTTGAATCCGCCCGGATGGTGCCGCGCGGCGAGCTGCTTGGTCGCCTCCCGAAGCGCCTGCCAGATCTCGGTGACTTCGTCGGAAGTCGCGTCGAACAGGTCCGCGAAGTGCCGCTTGGGGACGACCAGGGTATGACCGGGCGAGACTGGAAAGGCGTCTCGTAGGGTGAGCGTCAGCGGCGATTCCGCCACAACGCGCGCGGCGGCAACTTGGCAGAAAGGGCAGTCTTCCGGATGCAAGCTCAAAACTCCGTCCCGTTGCCTGGAGAGCTCCCGCCTGAGTTTCTCACAACCGAGGATTCGCTAGCGGTACTTCAGTGGGAAGCGCTCGGGATGCTCTATGGTATCCAGACCCACATCCAGATCGAGATCGGGCCAGTAGAAGTGGCCAGGGGTAGGCTCTTCGACGTTGAAGACGGATGAAACTGGTGCGTCGTAGAACCAGGGAAAATTCGCGTAGGGTAGGAACAGCTCGCGCCCCTTTGCGAACAACCAAAGGCCATGCTTCGACAGTTTTGTCACTTCAACCTCGGACGCGCTCTTCGCAGGCGTGGCGAAGCTCGTCATGGCGCACCTCGATGATGGATTCGATCATCTTCACCAGAGATCGTTACCCAGAGATCGTTACACGTGCAAATTTTTCGCAAGCCCAATTATCGACATGATCTCGGTCAGCGGCCACAAGCTTTACGCACCGAAAGGAGTAGGCGCCTTGATCTTGCGTCGGCGCGGGTACGAGCGAGCTCCTATCCGGCCGCTAGCAGTTGGCGGCGGTCAAGAGAGGGGGCTGCGGTCAGGGACCTTGCCCGTCCCGCTGATCGCGGCGCTGGGCATGGCGTCCGAGCTGGCAGCTCGCGACCATGAATCACGCCTGGGGAGGTGTCGAGAGATCCGCAGCCAAGCCCTGGCGGCACTCATGCCGCTCGAGCCACGCCTGACCGGGGACCAGTCCCTCGTCATGGATCACGTGCTCAATCTCGCCTTCCCCGGGCTCGATTCCGAGGCCCTGATGCTGGCGCTAAAGGACCTGATAGCGATCTCCAACGGCTCGGCATGCACCTCGAGCAACTATGCGCCGAGCCATGTGCTGAAGGCAATGGGAATGAGCGACGACGAGGCGAATGGCTGTGTGCGTATTAGTTGGTGCCACTTTACGCCTCAGGTGGACTGGAAAGCAGTGGCGGCACGTGTCCGCACTCTCTTGTAAGGACGTCCTGGGCAAGTAAATCCTGTTCGACGCGAATAGCCGCTGGGGGTATCCGGGGACGGACCACGATAATCTTTTGCTAACGGGCACCGCAGATCAGAGAGTCTGGATCTGTCTTTCCGATATTCCAGGTCTGGCACAAACTGATTAACAACTGTCTGACAAATCAGACTGACGAATGATCATCCAGCGCGTCAGGAGCTGCTATCTGCACCTTGTCATAGATCTCGCGCAGCGCGATTTGGCACCGGATCGAGTCGAAGACGACTTCGTCTTCCGGCGTGCTGTATGCGGTTAAAAGCCACCGGTCGTCCGGTTGGCGGGTGAATACCTCGACGGAAAAGCGGTCCTGGGCGACTAAAACATACTCTCTCAGGCATGGCAGTGCGCGATAGACGGCGAACTTTCCGCCCCGGTCGTATGCCTCGGTGGAAGGGGAAAGGACTTCGATCACCAGGATTGGATTCAGCAGGACATCGCAGCGATCATCATAAAACTGCGGTTCCTCGCAGAGGGCGACGACATCCGGGTATTTGCATGCATCGGCGGTCTCGATGCGAACCCGCATGTCGTTGGTAAGTACGGAACAGGGGCGCGCTTCGAGTTGGTTTCCCAGCCGCCGGGACAGATTAGCGACGATCAGGTTGTGATTGTAGCTGGCACCGGTCATCGCGTAGACGCGGCCTGCTACGTACTCGTGTTTTTCGTCGATTGCCTTCCGTTCGACCGCGAGGTAGTCGTCAAATGTGTACCTGGGCAGGGTTTGAAGTGCCATGCGATCTATCTCCGGAATCTGGTGCGAGTATAGCGCAAGCGCGATCTGCACCTTCGACGGTGGAGGCCGCCTCGACCGGAGGCGTTCGCGGAGGGAAATCTGGTCACGGCTCCTCGACCTCGATGCCTCGCAACGGTTTTGCCCGATTCACGAGCCTGGCATCGAAGGTCGCGAAACGCCTGACTGCGAGACTGCTTGCCAGGTGCAGCGCATCGGCGAAGTCCAAGCCCTGGTCAGCCCAGTCGAGGGCTAGTCGAGCGGCATGGGGGTCTTCCGATTGCAGGCTCTCCAGGGCGATGAGATTGCGAAGAGCGGCCGTAACTCGTTCCCGCTCGAATCCGTAAAGTCGCCTGAGTACCCACTCGACTTCGAGGAGAACCGTTTTGGGCAGGAAGATCCTGTTCGATGCGAATAGACGCTTTGCGCGCTGTGCTTGTTCCTCGTCGTCGAGGGTTAAAAGGCGGACGACAACGTTAGTATCGACCGCGACCACGACGTCTCTCCAGCTCTTCGGTGATGGCAGCCTCCATTTCATCGAGCGATTTTGCCGGGCCCTCATACTCGAGGCTGCCGGCAACGTCTTCCAGGTGTGTTGGCGGCAGGGCCTGTCGAGGACGCAGCAAAACGCCATCCGGCGTGTCTTCCACCAGGAACTCAGTTCCAGCCCGCCATGCGTGGGCATCGCGAACGGCTTTCGGCAGAATGACTTGGCCTTTTGAAGAGAGCTTTGTGGTTTCCATTTCTCTAGCAAAGGTAAGATCCGGGTAAGAAAGTATGGGTGCGAATCCTTCGTCGCGCAACCTGGATATGTCTTGCAGTACTCCTTGGGCTCTTGGGTAGATGTCGGAGAAAAAAAGATGACCGCCGCATCCGGAAAGACGGTCGCGAAGAAGACCTATGTTCATATCTCTGCGTTGAGCGAAGAGCAAGGAGAGCAATGGGATCGACTTCGACGCTCGACAGTGCTCGCCGACGTTCGTCTTGGGGATCAATGTAATGTGGTCCGCTTCGATCAAGACGAACCGGCCATTGCGCTCCTGAATTATCGGGATTTTTTCGGCGAGCCGTTCCCCTCCCTGATAGAGAGTTGGCGAGTCGACGTCGCCACGGGCGAGGTCGGCTACCGCACGTATCAGGACTCGCTGAATCCTCCGATCCTGCATAGAAAGGAATTGCTGCTGCCGGAGGATCACCCTCGTCGGGCCGAGTACGCAGCGCTGACCGAGGCCGCCGAGGCGATCGGTCTCTTCGACTATCCGACCCGGATCGGCTACCGGCGCCAGTGGGAGCAGCTGGTGCGGGAGAAGGGATATCGCATCGCCGGGCATGAGCTGGTTCCCATCGGCAACGACGAGGTCGGAGAGGGTAGGGCAGGGGAGGATGAAGGGCCATTGCACGCCGGTTGGGAGGCGGCGCGCCACCTGACGGCACTGGTGCGTTACGGGTTCTCGGCACCCGTGCAGACGCTGGCGCGTTATGGCTTCCTGGACGGAAGCTACAGCCTGTTCGATTACGGCTGTGGTCGCGGGGACGATGTACGCGGACTGGTCGAAAACGGCATCAGGGCCTCCGGCTGGGACCCGTACCACGCGCCGGACAACCCGATCACCGCGGCTGACATCGTCAACCTGGGTTTCGTCGTCAACGTCATCGAGGACTTCGATGAGCGGCTCGATGCCCTGACCCGCGCCTTCTCGCTGGCGGAGCGGCTCTTGGTGGTGTCGGTCATGCTGGCCAACCAGAACGATGTGCAGGGACAGTGCTTCCGGGACGGTGTGCTGACCAAGCGCGGGACCTTCCAGAAGTACTACACCCAGGCGGAGATCAAGGCGTTCCTGGAGGCGGCGCTGGACGAGGAGCCGATCCCGGTGGCTCCCGGGGTGCTCTATGTCTTCCGCGACAAGGATGCCGAGCAGCGCTTTCTGGTCGACCGCTACCGCAGCCGGCGCAATCTGCTACGGAGTCCGTCCGTAGCGGTGCGGGAGCGGTTGGCGCCGCGGCGTCGCGACCGTGGCGCGGAGAAGTACGAGACCTATCGGGAGCCCCTCGAGCGGTTGTGGAAGCGCTGGATCTCGCTTGGTCGAACACCCGACAAGACCGAGGTCGAGGACCTCCTGCCACTGACCGAGGGCTTCGGCTCGCTCGGCAAGGCGCTGCGCTTCATGGAGGCGCGCAAGGATCCGGAGGAGATCGCGCGTTCGCGCCACTCGCGCAGCGCGGACCTGGAGGTCTATTTCGCGCTCAACCAGTTCGAGCGGCGCAAGCC
>CAYYHR010000207.1:0-6167 GCA_964471705.1 uncultured Chromatiaceae bacterium | reverse complement strand
GGTGCGGCCCGAAGCGGGCGTGGCTGATGACGTGCAGGGGGTAGTCCAGGGCCACGCCGAGCAGGGTCAGTCCCATGGCCAGTGCAATACCGTGGAGATAGCCGAACAGCCCCTGGACGGCCAAGACGCCGGCGAGGATGCCGCTGGCCAAGGGCAGGGCCCCGAGCAGGATGAGCCAGGGGCTGCGGAAGGCGGCCCACAGGATCAGTAGGACCAGGAGGCTGCCTAGGAGGCTCAGCTTCGTGGTCTCGGCTCGGATGGCGTCCCGGGAGCCGACCGCGAAGTAGCCCGGCCCGGTGAGCGTCAGGCTCGTCCGGGAATCGGGGGCGGCGCGAGCGAAGGCCGCGCGGATGGCGTCCACGGCTCGCTGCTGACCCTCCAAGTCGGAGGCCGGCGCACGGGTCTGGGCCACCAGCAGGGCCGAAGTCCCATCGCTGGTAAACCAGACGCCGCGCATCCGCCGCGGCTCGGTGGCCGGCCGCCAGGACTGGAGCAGCGCCCGAAAGCAGGCGGTGGGATCGGCGGCGAGACGATTCTTGTCCGGAGGTGGGAGGGGGCCAGAGAGCTCCCGCAGGCGGGCCTGGAGGGCGTGCCTCAGCCTCACGCCGCGCAGATCCTCCCGGCAGGCGGCGTCGGGGCCGAGCAGGTAACGAAGGGGGAAGAGGGCTTCCAGCCGCGGATCGTCGAGGCGCAAGGAGCCGTTCTCCACCAGCGAAAAGGCCGGGTCTGCAGCCAGGGCGGCCTGGAGGCGCCGACTGATCGCGGCCAGCCCCTGGGTATCGCCGCCGCCGATCGCGATCAGAATCAGGCGGGTGGCCGGCCCCTCCCGGAGCTGGCCGAGGAGCAGCTGCTCCTCGGGGGCGTCGCCCCGGGGCAGAAGCCGCGTCAAATCCGTGGAGACGCGGCCCAGATGCAGGCTGACGAAAAAGGCCGCTGCAATGGCGGCGACCCAGGGGATCAGGATGGCGAAGAAGCGGCGGCTCGGCATGGACCTGAGGATATCCCGACCTGGCGTCCGCGTGTTGCGCACGAGAGGCCTTGCTGCTCACCCGTCGGGCGAGTCGATCTCCTGGTGCTCGAAACGCATGGTCCGCGAGTCCCCGTTCGGCTCCCGGATCTCGATGCGGTGGATCTCCCTGCCGGAGCCCCGGATCTCGATGCGGGAGAAGAGCCAGGCGACCTCGGCATCGTCGGGGATAAGAGTCAGATGCCAGCCGTCACCGACCTTCCCGGGGCCGAGTCTCTCGAAGCGCACGTGAAAGTGCCGCTCGAGCTCGACCAGGTTCCCCGTGAATACCGAGCGCAGGGCCGCCACCATGGATTCGATTGCCCGGTGCTCGCCGACGTCGATCTCGCGGGTCTCGTCGGCCTCGCTGATCCTGACGCGATCGCCCTGGATGCGGATCTCTCTGGAGGGCTCGCCGTCCAGGGACTCGATCAGGGTGTCCGGGGCGACATAGCGGATGGTGCCTGTACTCTCGATGCCGTGCTCCAGCAAGGAGACCTGGATAGTCTCGGTATAGCGGGCCGACACCGAGCGCACCTCGGCGAGCTGCGCCATGAGCTCGCTCAGGTCGCCAGGAGGAGCGGCAAAGGACGAGAACGACAGCACCAGCAGCCCAAAAAGGACGCTTCCCAGGCCGAGCTGTTTACTCCGACCCTTCGGTGTCTGCCCAAAACTCATAGAAGTTGAACCAGTTGTAGGGCGCAAGGCGCGTGTAGTGCTCGAGTCGCTCCACGTAGCGCCGGGTCAAAGCCTGGGCCGCGGCGAGGCGCTCGCCACGGTCCGCAGGGGGCGCGTAGGTCAGCTCTTCGAAGAAGATCTCGTAGCGATTGCCGCCCTGGTAGAGGGCGAAGAAAAGCACGAGAGGGACCCGGGTCGACAGCGCCAGGAGGGCGGGTCCTATGGGGAAAGACGCCTCAGCGCCCAGGAACCGGCATCTCAGGGTCTTCTCACCCTTGGCCGCCCGATCCCCGAGGATACCCACGAGACAGCCGGCCCGCAGTGCTTCCTGCACCGCCAGCAGGGTGCCGGGAGTGCCCAGGGGGATCAGGGTCCGGGCAACCTCCGGGTTCAGTCGATGAAAAACGCGGGCGATGACCTGGTTGTGATCCGGGTACATGAGCACCTTGAGCGGTAACCGGACCTGCGAGGTGCCCAGAGCCCGCAATGCCTCGAAGCTGCCGAGGTGGGAGCCGAGCAGGATGGCCCCCTGTCGGGATGCCGCCGCGTCGATCACGAGCTCCGGATTGTGCAGCTCGACAGTGAAGGCCTGGTATTTTCCGACGAGAAAGAACACACGGTCGAGGATGGTGGCCGAAAAGCAATGGAGGTGACGGGCGACCTGACGCAAGCCGGGCGGATCGGCGAGCACCCGCCGCAGATAGTCCCGCGAGGCTCGGCGTTGGCTGCGGGCGGTGATGAGGAAGTAGCCGGTGATGGGGTAGAGGACGAGGCGGGCCGAGCTACGCCCCAGGTGCCGGGCGATCCACAGAATGAGCCCGATCGCGAAGGCGCTGCCACGCTCTCGGTGCTCGCTCCAATGCTGGCTCACGAGGGATTCGCCGGCGAGATCTGTCCCTTGCAAATGAGCAGCCCCTCTACGCGGCAGGCAAAGGACAACCGGTCCGGCGCCAATTCCCGATACTCTACGGCCACCCTTTGCTTGGGCCGCAGGGGCGCGAGGAACTTCACCGACTCGATCCGCAGTGGCCGCCCCCGCAGCAGAGGCTCTCCGGCGATCACCAAGTCCAGAATCAGGGAGCCGGGGACCAGCGGGTCCCCCGGAAAATGCCCCTCCAGGGCAGGGTGATCGGCGTCGATCGAGAATTCGCGAGTCGTGCTCACTCGGGGGCCTTCCGTGACTGCACCAGAGCCATCAAGTCGGCGCGCGGGAGCTTGCCGGTCTCGTTGCGTGGCAGCCGCGGAACGAAATGGATCACCCGGGGCAGAAACACGGGGTCCACGACCCTGCGCAGCGCATCCAGGATCTCGTCTTTGGACAGGCGGGGGGCAACGACGAAGGCGATCAGTCTTCCGCGACCCTCGGGGCGATCTTCGGGATCGAGAAAGGCCCCGTCCTCCACGCCCTCGATGTCCTTGAGCCGCAGCTCGAGATCGGCCAGGGAGCCGCGCTTGCCGGCGATGTTGATCAGGTCCTGACCGCGCCCGAGCAGTCGGAAGCGCCCGTCGGCATCCATGTCCAGCCGATCCGACAGGATCACGGGCTGCGACAGGCAGTCGCCGGAGACCTGGACCGCGTCGCCCTCGCGGCGTGCCCGCACACACTCGTACCAGGTCCAGGCCTCGCCCTCCCGGGTGCGGCGACTGGCGAGGGAGCCGGCCTCGGTGCAGCCGTAGATCTCCAGCACCGGGGCACCCAGGGCCGCTTCGGCACGCTCCGCCTGCTCGGGGCTCAGCGGGGCTGTGGCCGAGACGATGAAATCGATGCACGGCCAGCGCAATTCGGCGCGGGTCATGGTGGAGAGGTGCAGCGGGGTCGTTACCAGAACGCGCGGCTCCGGGACCTCTTGCAGAACGGTGCGCACGTCTTCGGGAAAGAAGGGGCGGGCGGCGTGGGTCGCGGCACCGCTGGCCAGGGGGATCAGCACCGAAAGCTCGAGGCCGTACATGTGCTGGGGCGGCACCGTGGCGACGATGCTGGTCCGCTCGTCGATCCCGAATCGCCGCGCCGCGCAACGGGCTCCCACCATCAGCTCCGGCCAACGCTTGCAATGACCCTGGGGCTTGCCCGTCGAGCCGGAGGTAAAGGCACAGAATGGAGTCCAGTCGCCGGGGATCTGGGGTACCTCCTCCGCCCCGGCACGAACGTCCCCGACCCTGGGCAGCGCGAGCTCGAGCCGCCGGAGACTGGATGGCGGCTCGGTCCGGGGCGTGTCGAGGACACAGAGCGGGTCCGGGTAGTCCGCCGCAAGCTCCAGCATAGTCTGCGGGAGCTTGTTGGGAGGCAACAGGGTCGTGGCACGGCGCATCATCCCGGCCAGCAGGACCAGGAGGAAATGATGACGCTCGTCACACAGGTTGATGATGTAGGCCGTTTCCGGGATCCGGTCCGCGACCGCGGTCGCCTGCGCGAGCAGGGTCGCCCCGGAGACCGGACCGCTACGCGTCCGAACGATGGTGGTATCCAGCCATTGCCGGTCGAGCAACGGCAGCATGGGACGAATCGCCGCCAAGGGCCCGGCTATTTGGTGCGGTTGCGCGCGATGTGGGCGGCGAGGCTGCGCAAGGAGCTGAAGATTTCGCCGATCAAGGGATCCTCGGACGTGATGCTGAAGCCGTATCGCTGGGACACCGCCAAGGCCAGCTCCAAGGCATCGATGGAATCCAGCCCCAAGCCCTCTCCGAACAGGGGTACCTCGGGATCGATTTCTCCGGGCGTCACATCCTCTAGCTTGAGCTCGGTCACGATCAGATCTGCGACTTCATTTTCCAGCTCCAACCCGCTATCCACGTGGCAGCAACCCTCTTACCCGAACGTCCGCAAAGGCAATCGCGCCAGGGACAACCCGGCAATTATTTTTTCTCGATCGTGTCGCAGTCAAGTTTCGGTACGACGGCCTCGCCGCAGTCACCGAACAGCGATACACGCGGCAAACGTATCGCCGAATCCGAGAGAAGTTGCCTCAGGCCCCATCCAGGAGCTCGAGCCAATGCACGACGGGAGTGCTCGCGCCCGCCTCGAGGTGAAGCTGACAGCCGATATTTGCCGTGGCGATCACCTCGGGCATACCGGATTCGAGGGCGGCGACCTTGTTGTCCCGCAGCTGACGGGAAAGCCCGGGCTGGGTCAGGGAATAGGTCCCGGCGGAGCCGCAGCAGAGGTGTGCGTCCGGGACCGGAGTCGGCACGAAGCCGAGCTCGGCGAGGATGGGCTCCACGCGGTTGCCCAGCTTCTGCGCATGCTGCAGGGTACAGGGGGTGTGGAAGGCGATCCTGCGTCCCCGACCCGGCTTTCCCAATGGCGCCAGATCCATCTCCGACAGGACCTCGACCGGATCCCGCGCAAGCTCCGATACCCGTGCCGCCTTGTCGGCGTATCTCGGGTCATGACGGAGCAGCTCGCCGTATTCCTTGACCATTGCCCCGCAGCCGCTGGCGCTGATCAGGATTCCTTCGGCGCCGGCCTGGATCCGGGGCCACCAGGCGTCGATGTTGCGGCGCATGGCATCGAGACCCTCCTCTTGGGCGTTCAGGTGGTAGGCGGCGGCGCCGCAGCAGCCGGCCTCGGGCACCTGGATCAGGTCGATCCCGAGGCGGCTCAGGATCCGGGCAGCGGACGTGTTGGTGACCGGAGTCGCCACCGACTGGACACAGCCGGCGAGAGCGAGCATTTGTCGCTCGCCGGTCTGTGCGGGCCAAGCCCCGGCTGGACGGATCTTTGGAACCTTTGCCGCGAGCGCATTCGGAAGCAGGGGCTTGGCTATTGCGCCCAGCTGCGCCAGGGCGCCGAATCTGGATGGGTTGGGCACGATCGCGACCAATGCCTTGCGCAGCAGCTTCTCTCCCAGGGGCCTGCCCACCCGGGCCTCGACGATCCCGCGCCCGATGTCAGCCAGCCGCGCGTATCTCACCCCGGACGGGCAGGTCGTCTCGCAGGATCGGCAGGTGAGGCAGCGGTCCAGGTGGATCTGTGTGGTCCTGGTCGGCGCCTGACCCTCCAGGACCTGCTTGATCTGGTAAATGCGGCCCCTGGGTCCATCCAGCTCGTCCCCCAGCAACTGGTAGGTGGGGCAGGTGGCGGTGCAGAAGCCGCAGTGGACGCAGGCACGCAGGATGGCCTCGGCCTCTTGGCCTTCCGGCGTATCCAAATATTCAGAAACGATTTCGGTCTGCATATCAATATTTCTCGGGACCGATTATCGTCCCAGTAACGACCCCGGCAATCTCAGTGACCGGCAAAGAGCCTACCGGGGTTGAGCAAGCCCTGGGGATCGAATGCCTGCTCGAGGCTGCGGTGAATCGCCATCAGGGACGGGGCCAACGGCTGGAAGACCTCGCCATCCCGGTCGCCGCCGCGAAAGAGGGTGGCGTGCCCGCCGGCTTCGGCGGTTGCTCTGCGAACGGCTCCGGCCTCGAGCTCGCCCCGCAGCCAACGCTGGGCCCCTCCCCACTCGATGAGCTGCGGTCCGGGAAGGTCCAGGGG
>CAYYHR010000206.1:0-6197 GCA_964471705.1 uncultured Chromatiaceae bacterium | reverse complement strand
CCCGAGACGGCGGATGTTTGCGAGTCCGGCCGATTATGTTTGCGAGCCGTTACAGGTAGTCGTGCTATGCGGATCGCTTGCGGCCGATGTGCCGCAGTAGGGTGTCGGTGACCCCGTGCGCCTCGTCGAGACCGAGCCAGCGGCTGATCACGACGTACAGGATACCGTAGAGTCCGGCGACCAGACCTGCCGCCGCCAAGGGGTGGACTGCTGCGGCGGTGTACCCCGCGACGGGGTGAACGAGCGCCGCGCCCGCGAGCGCGGCTGCCGAGGTGCGCAGGAGCAAGCCGGCGCTTGCCCCCACCGCACCGATGGTTTCCGCAAGGTGACAGCGCAGCCACCACCACTCAACCCAGGCCCCGAGCGCGGCGCCGACGGCGAGCCCCAGGGGCCCCAGCGGTATGCCCGATGCTGTGAACCCGGCGAGCGCACCCGCCGGGACGGTCACACCAAGCACCGCGACCGGCTCGAACTGCACCATGAGCCCGCCTCCCGCGACGAGCGAGACAAGCATGCGCACGAAGGCGGCTCGCGCCGGCGTCGCCGTGTCGCGCAGCGCGAAGTACGCCGACTGGTAGACACGCGTCGTGGTCGATGCCAGCAGTCCCAGGCTGTAGCCGCCGAGGATGAGCCACACCACGCGCACGTCCGCTGCGCCGAACTCACCGGCCCGATAAAGCCCTGCCACGAGAACGTCGCCGAGCAGGATAAAGGCGACGACACTCGGCACGACGTAGAAGGCTACCCGCTCGACCGCAGCCCTTGTGCGCTCGCGCAGCGCATCGAACGCCACGGCCCGATCGCGCGCCAGCTCGGGCAATGCGGCCGCCGCCACGCTCATGCCGAACAGGCTCACGGGCAAGAGATACAGCGTCTGGGCGTAGCGCAGCCGGGCCACGGCCCCGATCGCGAGCAGGCTCGCGAGCACCAGATCGAGATAACCCGACAGCTGCACGACGCCGCGGCCCAGGATGGCCGGCCCGGCCTTGCGCACGGCCTCCTTGAACGCGGGCTCGGCGCGGCCCGTACCCAGGCGAATCTCGCGGTCGAGCCGGCGCACCAGCGGCACCTGCACCGCGAACTGCAGCACGCCCCCGAGCAGCGCGCCCCAGGCGGCGGCCACGACGAGCCGGTCCAGATCCAGTCGCGTGCCGAAGGCGACCAGGGCGCCGATGATCGCGGCATTCCAGAGCACGGGCGCGAAGTAGGGCAAGAAGAAGCGGCGATGGCTGTTGAGGATGCCGAGCGCCCAGGCCGAGAGGACGAGCACGCCCGTCATCGGGAACAGAATCCGCACGACGGTTACCAGGAGCTCGCGCCTGTGCCCCGTGAATCCGGGTGTGAAGAGGCTCACGAGCACCGGTGCCAGTGCACTGCCGAGCAGCGCAATGGCGCCTGCGATGGCGAGCAAGAGCGCGAACATGGCCCCCGCCACGCGTCCAGCCTCCTGTGTGCGGCCTTGTCCGAGCAAGGCCGAATAGGCGGGAATGAAGGAAGCGCTCAGCGTGCCCTCGCCGAGCAGGTTCTGCAGCATGTTCGGCAGGCGCAGACCGGCGCTGAAGACGTCGGCATGCAGACCCGTGCCGAAATAGGTCGCAAGCACCCGCTCGCGCACCAGGCCAATGACGCGGCTCAGCAGGATTCCGGCAGCGACCGCGAGCGCCGCCAGCCCCGAGCGCGCGATCGTCTGCGGCGCGCCCGGCTCTTCAGAGCTAGTGGGCCCGGTACTTGCCATCAAGTCATCACCGCGGGCTCTTCGACGCTTGCTATGCGCATTGCGATCATCTCGTCGAAGTCACGCCCGCTCGTACCCTTCGCGACGCACGCTCTAAATTCTGCAGGGCTGGTTACTTTCGTGCGGTTGACATCCAGTCCGTGCCCCAGACGCGAAACGCGAGAATTCAGCGTCTCCTGAAGCGGTGGGCTCCACCGTCCAACATTCACACCCTATCCCAGGAGTTTCGCAAGGGAGACGAGGCCCAAGACAAGGGTCAGCGTGCCGACCGCCCTGCGCATCAGCGACTCGGGCAAGCGCTTTACGGTGAGGGTGGCCATGGGCACTGACAGCATTGCCCCCGAGACCAGCGGCAGCGTCAGCATCCAGTCGATCTTGCCCGCGAGGGCGAGATAACCGACCACTCCCACCACACAGGTGAATGCCTCCGCCACCGAGGTGATCGCCACCGCGTTTTTGGCGGGCACCCCCGAGACGACTTGTCCAGCGGTCACCAGGGGTCCATAGCCGCCTCCGGATAGCCCTTTGTTGAAGGCGGCGACCAGGCCCACCGCAATCATACTTCCTGCCCGGTAGGGAATGCGGCGCCGGGCCGTGGCCAACGTCAGGACGCCCATACTCAGGACGATCAGAACGATGGCGAGCGAGAACCAGAATCTTGGGATTGAGAGGGCAACGACGGTCGCAGCCAAGGCGCCCGCAGCGCTCAACAGGGTAAGCATCAGCACCGTCCCGCGAACTTGCCGGTCGCCGAGGAAATCCACATTGCCGTCCCGGTGGTGGAGGACGCCGGCGGTGACCCCGGTGAGCAGCTCCGAGAGGAGCACTGCGGGCACAATCTGCAGGGGCTCGAAGCCCGCGATCAGGAGGAGTGGGGTCAGGGTGGTGCCATACCCCATACCGAGGCTGGAGTCCAGGTACTCGCAGGCCAGGGCGGCCAGGAAGATAGCGAGCAGTGTGTGCGCCGGCAGGGGATCGAGCAGACCCGGGAGCAGATGCCATTGGGGCATCGCCCCGTGCAACAGAATCAGGACAACGACCCCGGAAACCAGGGCGAGCCAAAGAAGGAAGCGGCGGCGGTGCCAAGCATAGAGGTTTCCCAAGGACAGGACGGCTTCGCGGACCATGGCATACTCCTAATAAAGAGGTGAGTGGACGGGTGAGGCCGAGTTTCACCAGGTCACAGCCAATTTTCGTGCCAGGGCCAAAGCAACGGGTGCACGCGCACGGACGGACGGCTGAGGCGCACAGCCTCGGCTTCGCCGATCTTTCCCTCTGAGAAGAATAGGGACCGCTCATGAACGTCGGAAACTCAAGCAGTTGAGGCAACTGCTTATGGGTTCGCCGTCCAGTCTGGCATCTTTTACGGGCTGGCCGATGGAGTCCAAGCAGTCATGCCTTTTCTCCCATTGCAAGCTGGATTTTTGTGGATTGCTCATGTTTACACGCAAAGCTATCTGCCAGATATCGAAAAGCCGGATGAATAGCTAGAATAACTAGCAAGTATCACAGGATTCTTAGCATCCGATGTGATCTCATGGAGCGTTTTCTCCCTCTCCTACTTCAGGTCTGGCAGCAGGCCTGCCGCCACATCCGCATCGAGGAGTCGGCGTCCGCCATCGCCAGGGTGCTCGCTGGTCGTCTTCTGTTCGACCGCATGCTGATCCGCCGTCTCGACCCGTCCCAAGGACGATTGGAGACGCTGGCCGACGCGGGGCCGGCGTCCGTACATCCAAAGCCCGATGCCCCGTCCTCGTCGGAGCGTGCCGAAGGCTTGTCGCGTTGGTGCTCCGCCCAGGAGGTGGTAAACGGCCCCGCCGAGGAGATCCGCCGCCAAGTGCCAGGGCTGCTGCCCGGCGGGCCGGAGGGGAACGTGCTCGCCGGCGGGCTGGTTCTGGAGGGCGACCCGATCGGGGCGCTGATCTTGCTCGTCGACGCGCCCGGCGCTTTTACTGCCGAGCAGGAGCCCATGCTCGCTGCACTCCTCGATCCCCTCGCGGTGGCGGTGCAGAACGACCGCCAACTGCGCGAGCTTTCGGCCCTGCGGGAGGCGGCAGAGGCCGATCGCGCCGCCCTGCTTGCTCGGCTTGGTCGCCAGGACATCGCGGACACCGTGGTCGGGGCCGAGACCGGCCTGCGGGAGGTGATGCGACGCGTCGACCTGGTCGCCCGAGCGAACACTCCGGTTCTCATCATCGGGGAAACGGGCACCGGCAAGGAGGTGGTCGCCCGTGCTGTTCACGCCCGCTCGCGGCGCGCAGCCGGTCCCTTCCTGCGCGTAAACTGCGGAGCGATCCCGCCCGAGCTGATCGACTCGGAACTCTTTGGCCACGAGCGCGGCAGCTTCACCGGTGCGGCAGGGTTGCGCAAAGGCTGGTTCGAGCGCGCCGACGGCGGCAGCCTGTTCCTCGACGAGGTCGGGGAGCTCTCGTCGGGGGGCCAGGTGCGCCTGCTGCGCATCCTGCAGGACGGCGCTTTTCAGCGGGTCGGCGGGCAGCAGCAGCTGCGGGTAGACGTGCGGGTAGTCGCCGCCACCCACCGCGATCTGCGCGCGATGGTGGGTAATGGGCGCTTCCGCGAGGACCTTTGGTATCGCATTAACGTCTTCCCCATACACCTACCGGCCCTGCGGGAGCGCGAAGAGGACATTCCGGCCATGGCCACCCACTTCGCCCTGCGCGCCGCACAGCGCCTTGGCCTCGCACCCCAAGCCCTGAGCAAGGAGGATATAAGCCTACTTATCGCCTACCCCTGGCCGGGCAACGTGCGGGAACTGGCCGCAGTGATTGAGCGTGCCGCCATCTTGGGGGACGGTCGGAGATTGGAGGTAGCCCAGGCCCTTGGTGTGATTCACGCAGCGCCCCCGACACAGGAGCTAAGGCCAATGCCGGTCCCGAGTGGTGCGCAAGAGACTGCGACGACCCTGGACCAGCTTGCCCGCCATCACATTGAGGAGATACTGACTCAAACCTTGGGCCGGATTGAAGGACCGTTCGGTGCTGCCCGGCGGCTCGGGATCAACCCCCACACTCTGCGGGCACGCATGCGCAAGCTCGGTATCGACTGGCGGCGGTTTCGCGTGCCGATGGGCTGAGAACGGGGGGCGAGTACTATCCGTACCCGGTCTCGCTGGCGAAGATCTCGACGTTTAGATGGCGGCTGGTGACACGACTGCTTGTTCTACCCCACCCAGGTTCGGTTCATGCTGTGTTATCCGTGTCGAGATCTCGGCCGTCAGAGCCGCAGACAGAAAGACCCGAGGTGGCTGGTCTGTACCGCCGAACCCCGCGACAAACCACGGAGCCCATGATGCGCACCACCGTTCTGCCCTGCCTCGCCGCCGGCCTGCTCGCCTGGACGTTCACCCCGGCCGTGCTCGCCGGCCAGCCGAGTGACGCACCCGAGTTCACCGAAACCGCACCAGCGGCCTGGATCAATAGTCCGCCGTTGCGCCTCGCGGGCCTGCGCTGCAAGGTGGTGCTGATCGATGTCTGGACCTTCGAATACTGGAATTGCTACCGCTCATTCCCTTGGCTCAAGTCCGTCGAGACCCGCTTCGGGCCGGATGGGTTGGTCGTGGTCGGGGTGCATAGCCCGGAGTTCGACCGAGAGCGGGACCCAGCAGCGGTTGCGGCCAAGGTCCGCGAGTTCGCTCTGGCTCACCCGGTGATGATCGACAAGGACATGCGCTATTGGAAGGCCCTGGGCAATCGCTTCTGGCCGCCTTCTACCTGATTGATCACCAAGGGCGCATCCGCGAGCGGTTCGTGGGCGAGACCCACGTCGGGGAGCCCCAAGCCCAACGCATCGAGGCAGCCATCGCGGACCTCCTGGCTGAGGTCGATGCCCTCGGATCACTGCGTCAGAACCCGCCGTAACGCCACGGCGGCGAAGTCGAGAAACACCCGCACCCGCGGCGCGAGCCACCGCGTGTGGGGGAGCACCAGACTCACCGGCAGGGGTGGCGGCTCGAAGTCCGTCAGCACTTCCTTGAGCTGCCCGGCCTCCAGCGGGCGACGTACCTGGTAGGACAGGAACAGGCCGAAGCCGAGGCCGGCGACACAAGCGTCCACACAGGCGGCCGCCTGGTTGCAGGCGAACCGACCCGCGATCTCGATCGAGAGCGCACGGCCGTTCTCCACGAAGTGCCAGGTCGTACCCGGCATGAGTGCGGTGAAGCGCACGCAGGGCAAAGACCCCAGGTCCCGCGGGTGCGCCGGGGTACCGGCGGCCGCGAGCAGCGCCGAGCTCGCCACCGCCACCCGCCGGATCTCCCCCACCGGCACGGCGACCATGGACGAGTCGGGCAGGGGGCCGATCCGTACCGCGAGGTCGATCCCCTCTTCCACGAGACTCACCACCCGGTCCAGCAGGATCAGCTCCACCTGGGTGCGGCGATGGCGTGCGAGCAGAAATTCCCGCCGGTACCCCCGAACAGAGTGATAGGCAAGCTGGAAGGGTG
>CAYYHR010000205.1:0-6220 GCA_964471705.1 uncultured Chromatiaceae bacterium | reverse complement strand
ATCATGGGCGTACGCACCGCTCCGTTTGACTCTACCGGGCAGGGAGGACACAGAGGGTCGCCGAGACTTGGCAACCGGCCTCTTTTCCCTGCTACCATCCCGGACCGCCATTGCCGCTGTACACCTGCAGCGCTAACCTCTACAAACTTCACCGCTGTTTTACCCCCAGGAGCTCTCGATGGACGTAACCATTTTCGGCAGCGGCTATGTTGGACTCGTAACCGGCGCCTGCCTCGCGGAAGTCGGAAACAATGTGCTTTGCATCGATGTCGATCCCGACAAGATCGCCATGCTCGAACGGGGCGAGATGCCGATCTTCGAGCCCGGTCTCGAGGAGATGGTCAAGAGGAACCGAGACGCAGGCCGCCTGTCGTTCTCGACGGACGCGGCGGCCGGAGTCGCTCATGGACTCTTCCAGTTCATCGCCGTGGGCACCCCACCGGACGAAGACGGCTCGGCGGACCTGCGCCATGTCCTTTCAGTCGCCCGCACCATCGGGGGGCTCATAGACTCTTATCGGATTCTAGTCGACAAATCGACCGTTCCCGTGGGTACTGCCGACAAGGTCGCCGAGACGGTTCGGGAAGCCCTTAACGAACGGGGTGTGACGATGGAGCTCGATGTCGTCTCCAACCCCGAGTTCCTCAAGGAGGGCGCGGCCATCGAAGACTTTATGCGACCTGATCGAATCATCATCGGCACGGACGACCCGCGCACCGGTGAGCTGCTGCGCGTCCTCTATGCCCCCTTCAATCGCAATCACGACCGGGTCATGCTGATGGACGTACGCTCGGCGGAGCTCACCAAGTACGCCGCGAACGCCATGCTGGCGACCAAGATCAGCTTTATGAACGAGTTGTCCAATATCGCCGAAGCCGTCGGGGCCGATATCGAAAATGTGCGCATAGGCATCGGATCCGACCCCCGCATCGGTTACCAGTTCATCTACCCGGGATGCGGATACGGCGGCTCCTGCTTTCCGAAGGACGTACGCGCGCTGGAACGGACGGCCCATACCATCGGTTATCGTGCACAACTCCTGGACGCGGTAGAAGCTGTCAACAACCGCCAGAAAGAGGTCCTGTTCGAGAAAATCAGCGATCACTTCGCGGGCGACCTGAAAGGACGCACATTCGGGATCTGGGGGCTGGCCTTCAAGCCCAACACGGACGACATGCGCGAGGCATCCAGCCGCAAGCTCATGGAATCCCTCTGGAAGGCCGGCGCCCGCGTTCAGGCGTTCGATCCCGTCGCTATGGACGAGACTCGCCGGATCTACGGCGACCGAGAGGATTTGTTGCTGACCGAGGACGCCACCTCCGCCGCGGAGGGGGCGGATGCCCTGGTAATCGTTACGGAATGGCCGGAATTCCGCAGCCCGGACTTTTCCGCACTAAAACGCAGGCTCAACCACCCCCTCCTCTTCGACGGACGCAACATGTTCGATCCCAAGGTCGTGACCGCGGCAGGATTTACCTACTTCTCCGTTGGACGGCAGCCACGACCAGCCTGCTAGAAGTGATGACTCCAGCTGATCTCGATTTCCTTCTGCTCCATGTAGATGGAGCCCGTCTGAGCCTGGGTGATGCTGGGGCTGGTTCCGTCCACTGTTTCCTTCGGCATGTACGCAAGAGAGATGTTGAATGCATCCGACTTGCTGTACTGATAGGAGGCGCCGAGCGTCAGGTGCCAGCGGATCGTTGCAGGGGCCAGGATGTTGAAAAGGGCCTGCCTCCCTGAAGAAAACTCGGAGTTGTAGCTGGCGCCCGCCATGAAGCTCAGCTTCTCGTTGTGATCATACTTCACCCCCAGCTTGAAGACGTCCATGCTGTCCCAGCCGAATCCGAGCCCATCCTTTCCGCCGAGACAGTAGGCCGGCTTGGGGCTCTCCGTGAAGCAAGGGCTCAGGTCCTTGTCGTTGGAGTTTGCGAGGGAATTGATCTCACCGTAGAAGATGTGCTGGTAGTCGAACGCCACAGTGAAATTGGGTTTGGCTTTATAGGCTACGCCGAAGTTCAGCATCGCCGGGATATTGAAGTCGCCGCCGTCGGCAAACAAACCCTTGTAGTCGCTGAGCTTGGTCATCCAGGTCTCGGTGCGGTAGGACAACCCGAGGGCGAGCTGGTCGTTGACCTGACCGTACCAGCCGAGGTGCAGACCGACACCATAGGACCAGTCCTTGCCGTTGTTGGTCACGTTGTCCGGAGAGACGGATGCGGCACGGAAGGGCTCGAGTCCCTTCGCCTCGAAGCTCTGCACGGCAAAGACCGGGGCTATACCGACGGATTGCTTGCCATCCCCGAACTTGTAGGTATAAGGGATCTCCACAAACAACTGCTCGAGATTGACACCAGTCGGTGTCGTTGCGGTCAGATAGCCGTTGGGATTCCCGTTCACGCCCCCGGGGATTGGTGTGGTCACCGGAATCGGTGCCCCGTTGTCGATAACGAGCCTCCCGCCTTGATCGAAAGGAACCGGTGGATTCGTGGCAAAGACCGGCTGACCACCGACGACCTGTTGATTGGGGGCGGGCGCGAAGTGCTCCCAAACCGGCGTGTCTCGGTACGTCGTGTTCATCCCACCCGCGCCGTAGATTGCGATTCCGATGGTGCTCCTTTCGTCCAAATCGCGGTTGTAACCGAAGCTCGGTATCAGGAACCAGTCCCTGTCACTGTCGTATTTCCCAGGTGTGATATAGGCGCCGGTCGGCACTGACGCGTTGAACTGCGCACCGGTGTTGGCATCGACCGCAGGGACCATCTGCGTGCCGTAATCGTCATTTGCCTCGTATCCCCGAGGCGTCGGGTTGAAAAAGGAGACGCCCAAATCCAGGCTGGTCCCGATGAAGGCCATTCCGGCCGGATTGGTGGCGGTAACCAAGGTGTCCTGCGGGAGTGCCGTTGCCACACCTGCCATCGCCTTCGATTTGGTCCCCCACCCGTAAGGAGCATACCCATTCGTCGCCGATACGGTTGCCGGCACTAGGATACAAGCCGCCAAAACGCCGGTAACTGAGCCTTTAGCAATCTGATTCATATTGTCTGTCCTCCCCGAATGAAGCCCTGTTGTTGAGACTCCCAGATGTCTCCACCAAATCGCTGGACACTGAAATCTCCCTCCGGTAGATGCGCCAAAAAGAAACGATGACGCAAAAACCCAACGAATAAATCGATGGCAAGACCGGCACCAAGAGGCACTCAGCAAATATTGTCAGGGCAGATCTGTTGTACTAGTGAAACATGTATAATTTTTGCTAAAGAATGGGCCAAGAATTTCCCTTTGTCAATCTTCCAATAACAAAAAAATGACTATGATCAACATACGCGCGTCGAAAGGAAAGAGGCTCACCTAGGCCAAAGCTCGAGCGACTGTGATGCTTGGCTCTGAGAATTCTCGGCACTGTAGCAAGGAAGGGCAAAATGAAGCCGCGGTGCCGAGCCAGGACCCTCAGTCGAGGGCAATCTCGGGCGGGAAATCGATCAGCGAATGGTAGGGCACCCGAAGGGGACTTCGAATTTTCCGAGGTACCCTGCAGGAAGCTGTCACACCTCGCTATGAAGACGGTTCATCGCCTTCTGGAATTCACCATCGAGCACATCGGCCAGACAGAGCTCGGCTCTTCCAAGGGCCTCGCGAATCCGATTCTCGTCTTCCATCGAAGCGCGGTGGAGGACATAGCTCACGACCTGGCTGCGATCTTGGGGATGATCGATACCGATCCGTAGGCGCCAGAAGTCCCGGGTTCCCAGCACGTCGATGATGTCCCGCAGACCCTTGTGCCCGGCGTGCCCCCCTCCCCACTTCAGACGGGCGGTCCCCACCGGCAGATCCAGCTCGTCGTGAGCGACCAGCACTTGGTCAGGGGCAATATCGAAGTAGCGGACAACCGCGCCAAGAGATTGTCCGCTCCTGTTCATGAAGGTCGTCGGCTTGAGAAGCCGCAAGTCCCGTCCGGAGACGAGGAGACGGCAGAGCAGACCCTGATGCTTGCTGTCGAGCCGAAACCGGCCGCTGTTATGGTCTGCCAGGGTATCGACGAGCCAGTAACCCACGTTGTGGCGGGTCCATTCGTACTGGGGACCGGGATTACCCAGCCCGGCGATAAGCCTTATCCCTCGTTCGTCCATGTCACGCTACTGCCGGCTGCCAGCCGCTCTTAACACTCCCCTTGCTCAAGGGGCTGACAAGACGATAACCTTGTCACAGCCCCTGGTGTGCCAAGACTCAGGACTCCGGCTCGTCAGAACCGGCAGCCGGACCTTCGGCTCCCTCGCCACCCTCTTCCTCGCCTTCTTCACGCACCTGAGCACCGTGGATGATCAAGACCGGGACGTCCGTATCCGGCGCATGGGCCAAGGTCACTCCCTCCGGTAAGGGGATCTTCGAGAGATGCAGGATGTCCCCGATCGTCATCTCCGCGACATCGATCTCGACGTATTGCGGCAGATCATCGGGAAGGCAGCTGACCTCGATCTCTGTGAGGTTGTGGGAGACAAGCCCTCCCAGCTTCGCACCCTTGGAGCTGTCTTCGTTGAGAAAGTGCAAGGGGATCGTCACACGGATCTTTTCCTTTGCGCTGACGCGCTGGAAATCGACGTGCAGAACAAAGGGCTTGGCTGGATGCCGTTGCAAATCCTTGACCACGACCTTCTCCGTCTTGTCTCCGATTTTGAGATCGAGGATCTGCGAATAAAAGGCCTCCTCCTCCAGGTGACGTGCCAGCTCGTTGTGGACCAGAGTGATCATCTCCGGTGCCCGATCGGTGCCATAGACGATGGCCGGGACCAAACCCTGACGACGCAGGCGGCGGCTCGCACCCTTCCCCGCGTCCCGACGCACCTGGGCGTTGACATCTAAGCTCGCGCTCATGTGATCTTCTCCAACTAGTTTGTGTTACGACAATGCCTCCCCGTCCCGCGACCAGGACAGAGACGCAATCGTTCGGTCATTGGCAACAGACGAAGCACCTTCCAACCCTATATGTCCGACCCAATCAATCACCGACCCAATCAATCAACGAACAAGGAGCTGACCGATTCCTCGTTCGAGATTCGACGCATGGTTTCCGCAAGCAGCTCACCGATACTCAGCTGGCGAATCTTGTTGCACGCGGCAGCGTCATCGCGCAAGGGAATGGTATTGGTAACCACCAGTTCGTCGAGCTGAGATGCACCGATGTTCGAGACCGCCGGCCCGGAGAGCACCGCATGGGTACAATAGGCGACGACCTTGCTTGCCCCATGCTCCTTCAGCGCTCGTGCCGCCTGGCAGAGGGTGCCGGCGGTATCCACCAAGTCGTCGATCATGACGCAGGATCGGCCTTCCACGTCACCGATGATGTTCATGATCTTGGCCTCGTTCGCCCGCGGCCGCCGCTTGTCGATGATCGCCAGATCGGCGTCGTCGAGACGCTTGGCCAGTGCACGCGCACGCACCACGCCACCCACATCGGGCGATACGACGAGCAGATCAGGATACTTCTGCCGCCAGATATCACCAAGCAGGATCGGCGAAGAATACACATTGTCCACCGGGATATCGAAGAAGCCCTGGATCTGATCGGCATGCAGATCCATTGTGAGAACGCGATCTGTGCCGGCCTGGCCAAGCATCTTGGCAACCAGCCTCGCCGTAATGGGCACCCGGGCGGAGCGCGGACGCCGATCCTGACGCGCATAGCCGAAATACGGAATCACGGCGGTAATGCGCTTCGCCGATGCCCATCGCAGGGCATCGATCATCACCAACATTTCCATGAGGTTGTCGTTGGTCGGCGCACCCGTCGGCTGGACCACGAAGACGTCGCGACCGCGCACGTTCTCCTGGATCTCCGCCATCACTTCCCCGTCGCTGAACTGACCGACGACGGCCTTTCCCAGCGGGATGCTGAGGTGGGTTGCGATCTCTGCGGACAGCTCCGGGTTGGCGTTCCCGGAAAAGACCATCATTTGTGTGGCGGACACGACTGATTTCTCTCGATGCAGCAGCGGTCGCGAGCCCGCGAGCGCCTCGTTGGAGGGCTGCCTCGCACCCGCGTCGGCATCGGTTCGGGGCATTTTCCAGGCCCTGAGCCCGACTCATCTGGCGGTCCCATGTAATAGAGACAGGGGCATCAGCTCGTCGCGACTTGCGAGGGGCTTCGGCGGGTGCGCCCGATCGTGTGGCTGGGGCGCCAGGATTCGAACCTGGGTATGCAGGGATCAAAACCCTGTGCCTTACC
>CAYYHR010000204.1:0-6228 GCA_964471705.1 uncultured Chromatiaceae bacterium | reverse complement strand
CGTCGGGGCTGAAGGTCCGGAAGCGCGTGCCGTCGACGCGCTCACCGTGAATCTCACGAGCGTCGATCGTAACCTCTTTCACCTGGCTGCTCTTGACCTCTTCGAGGAACTGACTGTAGCTCGTGGAGTCACCTGAGGTTCCCGCGTTGTTTTCGCCATTGATGGCGGAAAGAAGGTAGGTCACAGCAAGGGCTGCCAACGCGATTTGAATGAAACGGGTGTTCACTGCCGTGTCTCCGGGATGCTTTGAGCGTCAATATTTTGTCTATATTGCGCTACGTCAGGTCCGCGTGCAGCCTTTTCAAGGCGTCCCTGACCTGCAAAGAGCTGGCCAGATGCCCGCAACATCCGCTGTATCCCGCAGGTTGCGCGCGGCAGATTTCAAGGCATCACCCGCTTCAGACTCCCGATCGAAGCTCGTGTCCTGCGAAGGAAAAGCAATATGTCAAGACTATGTCTTGGTTTTGTTGAATCCAGAAGTACTCCGATAGTAGTAGAGGTCGATGAGCAAGTCTGGGAACTATCGGGTCTTTTGCGGGAAGGTGCGCGACAGCGAAGTGTGTTCCTGAGCGCGGAGCGAGGACTGACCCAGTAATTCCGAATGTTTTGGAATTCTGGAGAATTCACATGGATAGCTTAGTCAGCGGTAACTTCTCAAAAAGTAGTGGCAGCCACGTCAATGTGCTAGACGGATAAGTTGGAATTATTTGCAAGAGCTCTCTGTAGCCAACTGTCTTGTCTGTTATATGCCTGATCGCAATCGACAGCAGCGCGACCATGGTCCCACGTCCGACCGTTCACTCCTCGCACTTGCCACCAATCTGGCGCGGCCGTCGCCCTCGACGCGGATATCGAAAACACCGCTCGGGGCCAACTCAGCGCGGTGGAGGCCGGCTGCGCCACTCGATGACCGTCGGCCACGCGAGCGCATCGACCAGCTGCTCCGGCCTCGCGGAACGTCTCGCTTGGGGCTAATCTCAATATTGTGAAGTACTCCCGAGCATGGTGAGCACGAGACCTAGCGTGGAGGAGCGGAAAATGAGCATTGCAAGAACGTTGGCGGACTACCTGGATGAGCATTTGATCCAGTACGACCTGATTTCGCATCCGCACACCCAGTCGAGCATGGATACGGCTGCGTCTGCGCATGTCCCGGGCGACCGACTCGCCAAGGCCGTGATCCTGAAAGATGGCGATGACTACCTCATGATGGTTATCCCCTCGGATTACCACGTGCACCTGGGGACCTTGCATCGAAGGCTCGGTCGTAACCTGGGCCTTGCCACGGAGCGTGAGCTCACGGGCCTGTTTCCAGACTGCGACGAAGGGGCCGCGCCCCCGATTGCCGAGGCCTACGGACTCCACGGCATGGTCGACAAGGGCTTGCTGGAGCAGCCGGAGGTTTTTTTCGAGTCCGGTGACCACGAGCACGTGGTCAGAACGAGCGGTCCGAATTTCCGGCTCCTTCAAGCCAACTCCGAAGCGGTCGAGGTGACAAGGCACATCTGAGAGTCCGACAAAAGGGCGCGGCCTGCGCCGCGCTCTGCGCGTCTTCGGCAGGCGACCTTCACCCGTCGGGTGTATCCGAGGCGATGATGCGCGCGAGCTCGTCCAAGCTCCCGGACGCTTGGGTATCGACCGGAACGGCCATGGTGCGCTCGCGGGCCGTCAGGGTCTCTCGGGAAGCGAGCTGACCGGCGAGGACGGCCAGGCCCGCCTCGGAGGGATCGGCTCCCTCGGCCTCACGGCGCTCTACCCGATCACGCAGCACGGTTTCGGGCGCGGTCAGGTCGAGGATGGTGCAGGGGCAGCCCCGGGTCATGGCCAGGTCCAGGAAGGGAGCGCGCCGCGACGCCTTCAGGAAGGTGGCGTCCACCAGCGGGCTGTACCCGGCATCCAGGATGAGGGTGGCCAGCTCCAGAAGGCGTGCGTAGGTGCGGTCGTTGGCCGAGGGCCCGTAGATGTCCTCTTGTGCTTCGGATCCGGTACGCGCCTTTGCCGGGAGACCGAACAGGCGCTTGCGCTCCAGATCGGAGCGGATGTGGATCAAGGGCAAGCGCTCTCGCAGCCCCATGGACAGGGTGCTCTTACCCGATCCGGAAACACCGTGGGTGATGATGAGCTGCGGTGGTTTGCTCTTGGTGTAGCTTTCGGCCAGCGTCAGGTAGCGCTCGTAGTCCTTCCGATCCCGCGCCGCCTCGTCCGGTCCCACGTCGTTCTGGCCGAGGCGGATGGCGGTGACCTTAGCCCGGACCATGGCGCGGTAGACCTTGTAGAAATCGAGGACGCGCAGCCCTTCGTAGTCCCCGGAGACCTCCAGATAGCGGTTGAGTAGCCGGCGTGCCTGATTCCCCTCCCCCGCCTCCTCCAGGTCCATCACCAGGAAGGCCAGCTCGCTCATGGTATCGATCCAGCGCAGGCTCGCGTTGAACTCGATGCCGTCGAAGATGACCAGCTCGCCCTCGACCAGGGCGATGTTCCCCCGGTGCATGTCCCCGTGGCATTCGCGGATCCGGCCCTCCTTTCTGCGTTGCTCCAACACCTGCCACAGGGCATTGCGCCGCTCCCGGGTCCAGCGCTCCAAGACCGTTAATCTGGCGAGTGCGGCCGGTTCCGGGACGCGTGTGCGGGTATGCGCGAAGTTCTCCAGCATCGGGACGAGCACGGCCTCCGGGGTGCCGTGCCCGCTGTCGGGAGCGGCCCCAGGAATGCGAGAGTGGAAGTCCGCCACCCGCTCCGCGATGCGGTCGGCCAGTGAAGGGGTTACCGGCAGCCGCGTGAGCAGGGCGTCCTGATCGAAACGCCGCATCTTGACGGCGTATTCGAGCACCTCGCCGCCTGCGCCGATCCGCGGACACTCGGGGCTACCCGTGATCGGGACCACGTCCAGGTAGATGTGGGGCGCCAATCTACCGTTGAGACGCAGCTCCTCTTCGCAGAAGAATCGGCGCTTGTCGAGGGTCGAAAAGTCCAGGAACCCGAGGCTCAGCGGCTTCTTGAGCTTGTAGGCGTAGCCCCCGGCGAGAAGGACGTGGGAGATGTGGGTTTCGATATGCTCCACCCGGTCTGCCGGGTGCGGATAGGCGAGCGGATCGCGCATCCCGGCGACGAGGCGGTCCAGGTCCGTCGCTGCTCCCGGCTCTTGCTGTGGGTGGTCTTGCATTACAAAGTCAGGGACTTCGCGGATTCTTGATCGGGATCAACACAACGCGCTAGAAACAGGTCGAGCCGATACCGGCCCTTGATTGTTCATCGATACTTTTACTTAAGAGGATCCGTCGATCCGGAGTTCTCGGGCGGTTGCCTCATCGCCGCGCGCGATCACGGATCCGGGCGTAATATGAGCATTATCGCAAGTGGAGGATTCTATGGACATCCAACTCGCCGACGTGGTCGTACACATCGATCAGACCCTGGAGCGCGAGCGCCGCGCCGAGATCGAAGAGCAGCTGCGGGCCATCGACGGGGTGGTCAGCGTGCGTAATCCCGACGACCGGCCCCATCTGGCCATCGTCGAGTACAACCCGGACAAGACCAGCAGTGAGGTGATCCTGAGCAGGGTGCTGACTCAGGGCGTCCACGCCGAGCTCGTCGGGCTCTGATGCCCCGAAGGAGATGCGCAGGACCCTGATCGGCTTGTCCCGATCCCTGACGCCGATCCGTGGAAAAGGAGGGAGGGATTGATGTTGCGCGGGGAAACAGTGCGATGGCACAGGATATCGTTACCTCGAACGCCGATAGCCTGAACCGCTGGTTCGACGAGCGCTTCGCCTCGAAGATGGCGGAGCTGAACAGGAAGAAGACGCCGAGCATCACCATCATGGTGACGCGAGGAACCTTGGATTGGGCCTACCCGCCGTTCATCATCGGCTCGACGGCGAAGGCCCTGGGTTGGGATGTCACTCTTTTCTTCACCTTCTACGGCCTCGGGCTGCTGAAGAAAAAGCTCGATCTCAGGATCAGCGCTCTCGGTAACCCGGCCATGCCCATGAAGATGCCCTTCGGCCCGCCCTGGCTCCGCGACATGGAGTGGAAGATGCCCAACCTGGTCATGGCCGCCGTCCCCGGCTTCGAGCGCTTGGCCACGACCCTGATGCGGGAAACACTGCGCCAGAAGGGAGTCGCCCCAGTCGAGGAGCTGCGGGACATCTGCGTCGAGACCGAGGTCCGACTGATGGCCTGCCAGATGACGGTGGACCTCTTCGGTTGGAAGAAGGAGGACTTCATCGAGGGGATCAGCGAATGGGCCGGCGCGGCGACCTTCCTGACGGTAGCGCGGGACGCGGACGTCTGTCTCTATACCTGACCGGCCTTGATAAGGACTATTGCCGTACCTAATATTCTTGACTCGGCAACTCGCCTTGTTTCAAGAAAATGGGGGCATCCATCGTGAACATCGAGCGCATCGTTCTCGCCTTCGCCGGTATCGCCATCCTGATCTCCCTCGGGCTGGCCCACTACGTCAACGTCAATTGGCTCTGGTTTACCGCCTTCGTGGGATTCAATCTCCTCCAATCCGCCTTCACCGGGTTCTGCCCCTTGGCCCTCATCCTCAAGAAGGTCGGGCGGGAGTCGGGAAACGCTTTCTGAGCCTGCATCGATCCCTGCGGTGCACGCCGCGCAGGCGGACACCGCAGGATCGGCTTCCCGGGTGCCGATCTGCGTCCGGACACGACGGAAGCAGCGATGCCCGTGCCGGCGCGAAGGGAGTCTCAGTCCGTAATGGGACGCGCCCAGAGATCGTGGTCACCGGCAGCGGTGACCTCGACCTCGATGAAGTCGCCGGGGTCCAGGTCCCAGGGGCCGGGCACGATGACGTTACCGTCGATCTCGGGGGCATCCGCGTAGCTGCGGGCGATGACCTCCTCTTCCTGAACCTCGTCCACCAGGACCGTCAGCCGCTGCCCGATGCGCTCGGACAGCTTTTCGCGGCTGATCTCGGCCTGGACGGCCATGAATCGCTCCAACCGCTCTTCCCGCAATGCCTCCGGTAGTTGCCCGGGAAGGTCATTGGCCGCCGCTCCGGCCACCGGGGAGTAGGCGAAGCAGCCCACGCGGTCCAATCTTGCCGCCTCCAGAAACTCCAGCAGATCCTCGAAATCCGCCTCGGTCTCACCCGGAAAGCCGACGATGAAGGTGCTGCGGATGGCAAGGGAGGGACAGATCTCGCGCCAGCCGGCGATCCGTTCCAGGACCTTCTCGCTCGCGGCGGGTCGGCGCATGGCCGCGAGCACGCGGGGACTAGCATGCTGCAGGGGAATGTCCAGGTAGGGAAGTATGTGGCCCTCCGCCATCAGCGGGATCAGGGCGTCCACGTGGGGATAGGGATAGAGATAGTGCAGCCGCACCCAGGCCGGCAGCTCGCCCATGGCTCGGGCCAGCGAGGCGATGTCGCTGCGCAGGGGCCGGCCTCCCCAAAAGTCGGGACGATAGCGCAGATCCAGACCGTAGGCACTGGTGTCCTGGGAGACGACCAGCAGCTCGCGTACCCCCGCCTCCACCAGCCGCTCGGCCTCCTGCATGATCTCGCCGATGGGACGACTGGCGAGATCCCCTCGCAGGCTCGGGATGATGCAGAAGCTGCAGCGGTGGTTGCAGCCCTCGGAGATCTTCAGGTACGAATAGTGCGGCGGCGTCAGCTTGATCCCCTGGGGCGGCAGCAAGCTGACAAACGGCTCCTGGGACGGCGGCAGGTGGGTGTGTACCGCCTCCATCACCTCCGCATAGGCGTGGGGCCCGGTCACGGCGAGCACCTCGGGGTGGGCTTCTCGCACCAGCTCGGCCCGCGCTCCGAGGCAGCCGGTGACGATGACCTGTCCGTGCTCGGACAGCGCCTCGCCGATCGCATCGAGGGACTCGTCCACGGCGGCATCGATAAAGCCGCAGGTATTGATGACCACCAGGTCGGCTCCCTCGTAGGTAGGTGCGATCCCGTAACCCTCCGCCCGCAGCCGGGTCAGAATACGCTCCGAATCCACCGTTGCCTTGGGACAGCCGAGGCTCACGAAGCCGATCTTCGGCGCAAAAGTCGTCATTCCGGAAACCGTGTCAGTGATCGAACAGGAGTTGACGGTAGCGGCCGGTGCGCTCGTCATTCGAGCCGAGCAGGTCCGGCAAGGCCCGCTGCAGGAGGCCGCGGCGCCACTCCGGGTCGCGCCGGTGCAGCTGCGCGAAGTTCTCGCGCGTCGCTTCGAGGGCTGTGGCTTGCTCGGGCATCTCGGCTGGCAG
>CAYYHR010000203.1:0-6232 GCA_964471705.1 uncultured Chromatiaceae bacterium | reverse complement strand
TAAGGTCTCGGCAATGAATGCCCAAGGCGAGTGACCGCGTTGGCGGCAGGTCTCGATCACGCTGGCCAGCAGCGTGAAGGCACGCGAGCCCTGAGGGTTGCGGGTACCGTAGCTGATCCGTCGAGCGATCACCCAATGGCGCAATGCCTGTTCTGCGGCGTTGTTGGTCAGCGCCAGCTCTGGATGATTGAGCACGACCCAGAAGGTATCCCAGTCGTTGAGAAACTCGCGGGCGAGTGCACGGGTCTTCTCGTGCTTGGCTTCGGCGTGCTCCAAGCACAGATCGAGCAGCCCATTGAGCTGCTGGACATGTCGTTGGCGTAGCGCTGTGGGTGGGGGACCTTCGCGAGCGGCATAAACGGCGTCCATGACGGCCTCGATACCGTTTCGCAGGGCGGTACCGAAGCGCTGTGCCTGCCGATCGGCAGTGTCTTGGAGGCCGCGGGCTTTGCGCAGCAGATGGGTCAGGCAGCGCAGGCGATTGTCATAGTCGCGGTAGGCCCAATAGCCGTCGCTCATCAGCCAACCGTCGATGGCGGTGCCGAGCATGCCATGCAGGAGCTCTTGTGTGCGCCGACCGATCGCGAACACGGTGGTAGTGGCACAGGTGAAGACCCACAACCACAGCAGTCGGCCGCGCTCCTTCCAGCTCGTCTCGTCGGCATGGAGCAGATCGCTGTCGCCGATCTCGACCAGCAGTTGTTCCTCGACCACCGGCTCGAGCGCACGCCCGGCCTCGTGCAGGCACTGGTTGATGGTCGCCACGCTCAGCTGCAAGGCAAACCAATCGGCGAAGAATTCTTGGATCCGTCGACGTGACAGACGCATCCGTAACGACAAGGCGCAGATCAGCGCCACCAGCATCGCTCCGGCCAAATGACGCTCGCTGAGCGCGACCCGTCCACGCTGAATCACCGGGGCAGTGTCCGGGCTCGGCGCGCGTGCGGTGCCCACAGTGACATTCGTGCTCGTAGTAAAGGTGCTTGTCCTGAAACAGTTCCAGACCGGCACGTTGCGATGACGGTGCGATCAGATCGATCACCAGGTTGAGGTGGTCAGAGGTTCACTCTATCAGGTAATGTCCGATGCGTCATCGTGTCTGTACAGCCGATTGCGAGAGCGGGTGCCGCGAAGGTTGATCGTATTTGTCTAGCAGCGGTTCGATTAGGCCCATGAACTGCTCGACGCGTGCTTCCCAGCTGTGCTCGGCGAGTGTTGACCACGGGTCCGGGAGCATTCCGCTGCGATGGCGCTCGATGGCACGCTCGACCTCCGTTAGAAAGTCGTCTTTCGACTCCGTGACCGCCACCCAGTCCTCGATGTCGTTAAGGTTGTCTACGCGGGTCGAGACCACGGGTACGCCGACTGACGCATAGACATATGCCTTCAGAGGGTTCATAGAGCGCGTCTGTGGGGTGTCCAAGTGTGGGATGATGGCCACGTCGAGTTGTGCGATCCAGCCGCGGACCTGGGGATACGGAATCACGCCGAAGAAGTGAACGTTGCGATGACGCCTAAGCGCTAACACGGCGGGATTTGCATGCGTGGAGCCGATGAGAACGAACTGCCATTGCGGTCTTGCATTCGCCAGGAAATGGAGCAGATCGAGGTCGATCTTGGCCTCCATGTTGCCGACGTAGCCAACCTTCGGCCCTTGTAGCCGTTGGAATGACCGCACCTCGGGCGAGTCTCTAAGGCGGGGAGGGGGCTCGGTTTCGCACGCATTGGCGACCAGGGTGACAGGCTTGCCGAAGCTGCTCATGGATTGTTGGACCTGCTCGCAATTGGCGATCACCAGATCGGCGCAGGAGACCACGTCGCGATAGTGGGCGGTCAAAGTGTCCACCTTTTTCTGCGTCAGACCCGGCCAGGCGCGATGATCGTCGACCACATCGGCAACCACTAGACGGGGCCGGAAGGTGTCGATCAGTTTGCGAATCGCTTCGTTTTTCGGATAGACGAGGAACACTGCCTGCGTGGGGTCGATGCCGTGATCGGCGAAGCACTTGCGCAGAAACTGGGGATAGTCCTCTTCCGCCGGCCATGGCCAGATGCGGCGATGCGATACGGTGCGGTCATTCGAGTAGAGGAACAGGTTGCGCGACACGCCTTCACCATCGCACAAACCCCAGCGTTTGCGCCAAGTCTCGATGAAGATCTGCCGTGTGTGTGTGATGCCCTCCCCCCCCTGTCGCGTCATCAAGTGGCTGAGAGACATGGGCCGGTCTAGCACCAGGACTTGGCGTATCCGGGGATGGCGCGCTAGATACTTGGCGAACATATCCGAGCGGCGCCCGTAGAGCCCACTGTCGTTTTGCTTCCAGAACAGAACAATGTCGATACCGTCGCCGCGGGTGGCTCGTGGGCGTGCGTCAGTGTCGGCGAGCGAGCGTTGCAGCTCTAGGAAGGCGAGCGCACTGGGATCGAGTGGCCGAGCTCCCCGATCCAGCAGGCCGATGATCTGCTCCTCGAGCCGACTGCTAATCGCGGCGTAGCTGTACTCGCGCAGAAAAATGTCGCGGCGCTGGCTCTGCTCGCCCATCAGTCGCTCACTCTCGTCCAAGGTTTGGCGCAGCACCGAAACCAGCGTCTGCTCGTCGGCGGTGATCACCCCCCCAGCTTCGATGAGAGGACGCAAGGGACCTAGGGCGGTGGAGATCACCGGGGCGCCCATCGCCAGGGCATCGACGGCCTTGGCGGGTAGCTGGTACTTGGCAACCTCGCTGTTCGGATCCTGAAACAGGCAGACCACGTCGGCGATCATCAAGTTCTGGGGGAGGTCCGCGAAGGGTTGGTCCGGCACCAGCTTGACCAGCTCGTCGCCATCCTGAAGCAGCGCCTGCTCCAGAACGGGATCGTCGAAACTGCCGATGATGCAGAGTTTGTAACGTGGATCGTTGCAGGCGCGCAGGGCTCTGGCAACATCCAAGACACCCTTGTGCCGACGCGGGGTGCCCAGAAAGAGGACCACCTTGTCCTGCGCTCCGTAGCCGAAGCGCGCGCGGGCGGTTGCTCGATCGTAGAGTCCGCGGTCGAACAGGATCTCGTCCCGGGCGTGGGGGATCAGCAATCCGCCGTACTTTTCCTGCAGCGCGACATTCGAGACCAGCACGCCGTCGGCGAGTGGCAGCAAGGATTCCGCATAACGTGTCCATGCTTCAGAGTACGGCAGACGGGTGTCCGGATCATCTGCCAGCGCGCTCAGTCCGGCCAAGTCCAGGGGAGTCCGATTCTGAAAGAACGACAGCTCGTAGCCGTCCACATCGACCAGCAAGGGGCGATTACGGAACGCCTTCATCATCAGCCCGAGCTGAAGCGACGGCATGCGAGCTTTGCAGGCGACGATCACGTCTGCTTCGATCTTCGATGCGAGCCGCTTCAAGGTGCGCGTGAACTCCGGCAGCTGGCCGCCCGGGAGCCTGATGGTGGCAATCGATGCGTCCCGCACGGGTGGCCACACGCTGGATCCGTAGCGCTCGAAGCCGGGACCGATCAAGAGAACATTGAAACGGCGTGCGAGGGCCTCCGCGATCAGATAAGCACGACCGAGCGGGTTGTGGCCAGTGTCCCAGGCGATAACCACGACGGTGATCCGGTGCCTCGGCAGCCGTCGGTTGGAAGGGGGTGCGCTTTGCACGGTGGCTGTAGTCGAAGGCGGCGCAGCGGCAGCGGCGTTCTCGGTATCCGCGGGTTGGGTGGGCGGTGTTTGCAACGAAGCTTCGGACGGAGACTGCGCGGCAGTTGTGATGCTGACGTTGACCTCGGATTGGATGGTCGAGAGCGCCCGCTCCAACCTCTGGCGCAATGGGGCAAAGGCACTCCCCGTGGCCCGGCGCCCGAGGGACCGCGCGACCGTCGTTGTCAAGGAATGGCCGAGGCGCCAGCTGCGTGATTCCTCCAGCTCCATGAGCTTGCGCTGAGCCATCACGATAAGCGAGGCGCATCGCCTGGTTTGTTTCCGATACCGGTCCCGGTCGGCCTTCAGATTCCGGTCCAACCTGCGGGTGTTAGCGGCGAGATCCTCAATGCGGGCACTCTTTCGTCGTCCTTCGGCGGTGAGGTCTTTGATTCGTGCGTCCTTGCGTTTGCCTTCGTCTAGGGCCTCTCTGATGCGCGCGTCCTTGCTGCTGTGTTCGTCGAGCAGTTTCTCGATGCGTGTCTCCCGGTGACGAGTCTCCTTCGCAAGCCCCTCGATTTGTTCCGCCTTGGCGATATCCGCCTCGAACATCCGCAGCACGTCCAGCTCCGGCTTCGGCAAATCAAGCATGTCCGCAAATGCCGCCCAATCACTCGCGTGCAAGGCGGCGAAGAAATCTGCCTGTGTTTGCGTCAGGTAGTGATGGCCTAGTGATTCTGTATTGCGTTGGCGATACAGACCCGCGTCGACGAACGCCGTCACCTCGGCTTCGGACGGCAGGTGCAATTCCTCGATGCCCCAAAGCCCCAGTTGGGCATGTATGTGACGGACAGTGCCCAAAGGATCGGTTATCAATTCGCGATGAGTGACGATCGCGCGCATCAGGCCATCGGACGCGCGAAGTAAGCGGCGGTAGTACGTCTGGGTCAGCGCCAAGCAAACCGGGATGGGGAAGTGGTTCCTGGCCTGCAGGGAGCGAGCGATCTCCAGCGGGTCGCGCACGCAGATGAGGCACACCGGGTGCTCCAGTACGGAGAGCCATGCCGGCAGGTTGATACACAACCGCGGTTCCTTCATCACCCACGGACTGTGGGCGTCCATTTCGGCGATGACTGCACGCGCTCCCTCTTCGAAGCGGGCCCTGGCATCCGCTGGGACTGCACTCGGTTCGTAGTCGACAATGCGATGCCAGTCAGCGCCGACCGAGAACAGCAGGTCGTCATTGAGCTTGCGTACGTCTTTGCGCTCCCAGAAGCCCTTCGGGTTCTCCTCGTTCGCTTTGGTTGCGATGGAGCTCGGCCCGAAGTAGGCACCCATCAGGTTGACCAAGCGGGTCAACATGGAGGTGCCGGAGCGGTGCATCCCCAGGATCAGTATCTGCATGGCTTGTCCAGATGCGTAGGAGCTGATTTTCGGCGGAGCCGCACTCCGCTTCGGAGCCGCGCCGGGCGGCGGCATGAGTTTCGATATCGGTGCCCGTATCGGAAGTGTGCTCTGTGAAAGCCCGGGGCACGTTTCGGACGCCGGCCCCCCATAGGGAGTTGGCTCCGCCATAGCTGTCGTATTCGCAGCTCCTTCGCCCAGGCGGCACTTTCATCCGCGTTCAGTCGGGAAGTGGCCACGCGTATCGATCGGCAAGCCACCCGACCCATAGGCCGCGTGATCTGCGTCGCCAAAAAGACGGGAAGGCCGGTAGGCAGCCTAGTCCGCACGGAATATCCACAGACAAAATAGCAGTTCGGTAACCCGGCGGCAACTCGCTAGCCATCGTCCAACAATACCCGGGCGGGCAATGGTTGGCAGCGAGCGCTTGCGTTACAGCATTGCCTCCAAGCGTGAGGCGAGGATCCCGGCCATTACCGCCCCTCCGCGCTTGGCCAGGAGGTTCGCTAGGGCTCGTGTGTCGATCCCTGCCGAGTCGGTGCTTGGGCGGGAGTAGGCAAGTATCGTTTCCGTCCAGGCATCCAAACGAGGGGGGAGCGATCGGGATGGGAACGACATCGCCGAAGGCGTGGATCCGCGCCTCGTCATTGCTGGTAATTGTAATCGCCCCCAAGGCTGCGTGCTCGAGGATCGTCGTCATCGGACAGGGGTCGCGCGTGCCCGGCGGCAGCAGACCCAGGGGGTAGGGCCCCTTTTGTGCCAGCCAGGCGGCGAGCACCGGGTAGCTCGCCTCGGCCTCGCGCGGTACCGTGAGAAAGCGCACCCAGGAGTGCTTGCGCTCCCTGGACGGAGGGCCTGTGACGACGAGCTCGACGGGTCTGTCGATCCGTTGCCATGCAGGCATTCCCAAGCTCCGCTTGGGAATGCCTGCACGGAAACTCTGCTTCCCCAATCCTGGAGGCCTACAACAAGGACGGAAGCTGAGCTTCCCGGCAGCGGCTCCCAAGCAGAGCTTGGGAGCCAGGGGAGCTCGATTATTTTGGATGTCGCGTGGCATCGATGCTCAGGGCCAGAAACAGCAGTGCGACGGTAACCAGAAGGATTGCTATCAAAGTAGCCATAGCTCAGAGCCTCCGAAGGCTATCGATATGCCGTTCAACGTGCCCTCACCCAGACCAGCGGACGGTGGGCGCAGTTCTGGGAAAAGATCGC
>CAYYHR010000202.1:0-6244 GCA_964471705.1 uncultured Chromatiaceae bacterium | reverse complement strand
TCCTGTGCGGGCAGGCTGGCGCGGCCCCACCGCCGGAGGCCGCGGACATCCTCGAGGTCAAGGTGCTGGATGCGCAGGTGGAACAAGGCCATGGGGAGGGCTCCAACGTACTTTATAGCATGGAGGTCGTATCGGTCGTGCGCTCGACCTCCCGGGTGCAGCCGGGCGAGACCATCACAGTGCGCTCCTATGGACAAGGCAACGAGGTCCGGGCGCGGGGCTGGGTGGGTACTGCCTACCTCAATCCTGATCCGAAGGCTGCCGGCACCGGGCGCCAGTTCATGGCCGCCGCACCAGGCGAAAGCTTGGTGAATCTCCCACCGGCTCCCCCCTCCTTTCAGTACACCATCGAAGAGCCTCCGAAGGCAGGCCAATGAGCAGGTCGCTTGGATTTCGAATGCGTACCTGGGTCATGCGCCATCTGCCGCTGCCGCTTGTGCGAGCTCGTGGATGAAAACTCTCCCGGCCGCGTCGTCGAGTCGTCCCGCCTCCTCGACGACGCGCTCGTGGTGAGTGAAGAGAATGACCTGGGTCTTTGCGGAAAAGTCCGCCAGTGCCTCGAGCGTTGCTCGCGACCGGTCGTCGTCGAACTGGATCAGGATGTCGTCGACGATGAAGGGCAGAGGCTCAGAGCTCTCCACGTAGTGGTCCAGCGTCGCCAGCCGTAGCGCCAGATACAGCTGATCGCGTGTGCCTGTGCTCATGGCTTCCACACGCAAGCGCTCCCCGTTCGGTCTAACGCCGACGAGGACCGGCTGATCGAGCTCGTCGAAGTCGGTATCGATGGTCTCCAGGGAACCGCAGGTGAGACTTCTGAAGTAGACGCTGGCCCGCGTCAGGATCGGATCCCGATGCCGGCGTCGAAACCCCTCGATCTCGTCGCGCAGTATCCGCGCCGCGAGCCGCAGCCGGACGTAGCTCTCGGCATGCCCTCGTATCTCCGAAAGCGTCTGTTGGGCCTGCTCGGCCAGCGCGGAGGCCTCGTCCGTCCCGGCCATCGAGTGGAATGCCTGTTCGGCGTTGAGCTTGCGCTCGACCAATGCCTCCCGTTCGGGGCGCAGCTCCTCATCGATTCGCTGCTCCAGGGCAGTCAGCTCCGTGACGACCGAATCCCGATCGATCCGGGCAGCCTCGGCCTCGAGCGCGTCGATGCTCAGGCCATCCCCTCCCTCGACCAGCTCGATCTCGACCTCGCGCAACTGCTTGGAAAGGTTCCTTTGCTCCAGGAAATCTCGTTCGACGAGCTCCAGCTCGTCCGGGCTTTCGCAACCGGTCTGCCGGCAGAGATCCGCGAGTACCTCGTCTGCCGCTCGTGTGTCTGCATCGGCCTCGCGGACTTCTCCTTCGGCCTTTCGCATCTGCTTGTGGAGCTCGTCGAGACGGGTCTTGGCCTCTCGCTGGCCGGTCAAACGCGAATCGAGCTGGAGAATCGCCTCACCGACCGGGCGACCTGCGAGATCCGGAGCCAAGCGAGCCATCAAGGCATATACATCGCGCTCGAATTCTTCCGCCTCTTTGTCGATGCCGGCGATGCGAAGCTGCAGTGCCTTTGCTTCGTCCACCAGCCTCAGCCCGTCCGAGAACGCCTGGAGATAGTCCGACACCTCGCCGGGGCTGGCCTCTTCCCGCTGTCCCAGCTCCCGCATGAGCTCGGTCCAAGCGGACGACCAGGTGGCGAGCTCCTCCTCGGCACGCACGACCTCTCCTTCCAGCTGCCGCCCGGATTCGTCGAGCTCGGCGACGCTCTCTTCCAGGGCAGTCCTGTGACGCGCGCTTTGTTCAAAGGAGCGCAGGCAGGACTCGGCGTGGTCGAGGAGCGGTCTGAGCTCGCCTTGATCTACGGGCTGCAGTTGGGTTTGCTCGCAGGCCGCGAGGGCGCTGTGCAGATTTTGCATCTGGATCTCTCGACTCCGTCGCAGGGCCTCCGCCTTAGCGCGCAGCTCGTCGCCATGTTCTGCCTTGTCACGGAGCAGCCTTGCCTTCCCTGCCCAAGCCGACATCTCACGGGGAGGGAGTGGCAAGATGCTGGCCGTCTTCCAGGCATCCCGCCAGGACTGCTCGAGGGCCGAGATCCTTTCCGCGACAGCCTGCAACGCCGCCTCGGCATCCGAATTACGCTGGCGGCAGACATCGAGCCTGGCTCGGGCGGCCGCCTGCTCATGAACGCGCTGGGAGTCGCAACGAAGCCGGTCCGCGATCTCATCGGCACCGGCGATTTCCACCTCGAAGACATCGGGTAGCGGCTGACCGTCTGTATAGGATCGGGATTCGACGGTCACGTCTTCGCCATCGATCCACTGTCGTTTCAGGAGCCGCCACCCCTGGTCTCGGCGATCACGGGCATTCCGCAGCTCCGTCTCGGTCGGTACCTCTCCCGCCAGACGCAGGGTCTGCAGCGACTCCTCTGTTCGTCGTTGCTCCTCGCGGGTCTCGGAGAGTGACGTCTCCAAGCGGCGTTTCTCCTCCTCGGTTGCCTGGAACGCCTCCGTGAACCGCTGCATGGTCTCCTCGCCGGGAAACGGTGCCCGCAACAGATCCGCAAGGGAGCCGGTCCAGAGTCCCAGAGAGCCGAGATCACGTCGGCAGGCATCTTGGTGACGGACTAGCTCTGCATCCGCCTCTTCGATGGAGCGGTCCAGCTCTCCTGTTCGGCGCGCTTCGTCTACCGCCCGATGCAGTCCTTCGTAAGATACCGGCGGCGGCAAACGGTTGAGCTCATCCCGTCTCTGTTCGAGCTTCCTTGCGGCCCCTTTCATGCCTTCCCGCGTCCTCTTTACAGCAGACTCCAGGGCCTCCTTGCGCCCGCCGAGCTCGGTCGCGCGGCGCCGCAGAGCGAGCATGGGCCGCAGCCTCTCGATGTCATCCGGTGAGAGGTCGGGCCGGATCTGTGCGAATCGCTGCCGGGCTTGCTCGACCAGTGTGGCGCGCCTCTCGACGAGACCGGGTCTGTCACGCGCGGCTTTACGATAGCCCCCTAGCCGATCCCGCAGCTCGTCGATGGCCTCCGCCTCAGCCAGCAGCTCGTCCGACACCTCCAAGTCCGCCGCATCCTTGCTCAGCCCTTCGTACCGCACCTTGGCCTTCGACCGACCCTCGGCCGCCGACCGGCGCTTCGAGAGCGCTTCCTCTCGACGCTGCCCGAAGCCCTCTTCGAGGATGGGAATATCGCCGAGACGGGTAAGTCGCTCCCGGAACTGTTCGCGTCTGGCAAGGGACGGCAAGGAGCGGCGGATGCGTCCCAGGGTGCCACGGCGCCTTTCTGTCTCGGCCAGATCGGCATCGATTTCGCTCAGGCGTCTCCTTGCGGTTTCGACGGCCTCGCGCGCCTCATCCCATTTGCGTCCCGAGAGGGTGACCTCGCGTTGTCTGCGGTCGAGCTCCGAGAGCCTGCTCAGTGCGGCATTGATCAGTGGCTTCGAGGCCCGCGGCGCGAACAGCGCTTGTGCTTCCTCATCAAGAGTATCCAACAGGGAGTGCACGGCTGTACTGCCGAGTCCCGTCCCGAACAGCGCCTCGGCCTCCCGCCCGTGCTCGTCCAACAATGCCTGGCCGCCGCTCACCAGTGCCTCGTGGTCGATCCCGAAAAGCCGTTCGAAGAGCGGCTCCGCGACACCTCCCAGGAGCCGTACGAGCTCATGCTCGGCGATCGGATCACCCTGTGCATCGAGCAGGGTGTTCTTTCGCCCCTTACGGCGGTAACAACAAAGCTCGGTACCATCATTGCCGCACAACAGGCCGCCGATTCTCATCTCCGTCTTACCGTGCCGAAAGTCGTCCCGGGTCCGCTCCGGCACCCCGTAGAGGAGTGCCCGCAGGGCGCGCAGCGCCGAGCTTTTCCCCGCTTCGTTCGGACCGAAGACCAAGTGCAGCCCTTCGCTGCCTGCGCTCAGGTCCAGGTGCTGGTCCGTGAATGGACCATAGGCGAGGAGATGCAGGTCGAGGAGCTTCACCCGGCGGGCCCTTCGCGCAACAGCCGTTCCAGCAGCATGGCCTTGACGTCCTCCAGGCATTCCCGAGCGTACTCGGGTCGCGCGGGATCGAGCGCATCCGGTCCGGAGCGCAGCTCGACGGGAAGCTTGGCGCTCAGATCGGCAAACTCCCCAGCCAGCCGTGAGAGGCGGCCCGGGTCCAGCTCCAGATCGCGGATGGAGCGAAGCAGTCCGCCGAAGGCATCATCACGGGCGAGTGCTGCGTCTTCGGACTCCGTCCGGCGCGTGGCGATCACCAGCTTCTCGATCCAAAGGTCCCCTGCTCCGACCATTCCTGCCAGCGAGCGGCACTCGTTGGTGACCTGCTCGCGGGTTGCCCGGAGCCGGTCATGGACCGGACACGCGCCCTCGAGTCGCAAGCGAGCCGCCACCAGCCTGCCCTCGGCCTCGCCCGCCGCGTCGGCGAGCGCGTGCGCTGTCCGGTCGTAAACCTCGTCCAGACTCTCCGCGTTGGAGACATCCACGGAGCAGACCGACCACCGCACCACATCCAGGGCACGGTGCTCCACGGACTCCACTCGCCCCGCCTCGACGGTCACCAGCGAGCAGCCCTTGGAGCCCGCCTCGCGCGCGTGCCGCCCCTGGGTGTTTCCCGGGAAAACGATCCAGGGCTCCTCGCTGACGACCTCACGATGGTGGACATGGCCGAGCGCCCAATATTGGTAGCCGCACGAGCGCAGGCCGTCCAGCGTGCAGGGCGCGTAGACATCATGGCCGGGTCTGCCATCCAAGGAGGTGTGCAGGATGCCGATATTGAACAGGTCGGGATCCGCCGGGGGGTATCCGCGCGCGAGATCCTCCGTCACTGCGCGGGTCGGAAATCCCTGGCCGTGAATGGCGACGCCGAGCTTTTCCAACAGGATGGTTTCCGGTGCTCTGGTCGCGAAGACGTGAACATTATCCGGTGGTCGCAACGTCCTCGTGATCTGACTCGCAGCGTCGTGGTTTCCCGCCACGAGATACGCCCGGATGCCGGCCTCCTGCAAACGGGCCATCTGGCGTGTGAAGAACAGGCCCGTGTTGTAGTCCTTCCAGTCTCCGTCGTAGAGGTCGCCGGCGAGCAGGACGAAGGCGGCCTCCTCGTCGATCGCCAGCTGGATCAGGTTCTCGAACGCTCGGCGCGTCGCGCCGCGGATCTCGTCGATCGGTGCCCCCTCGTAGCCTTCGAGGCCACGCAGGGGGCTATCCAGATGAATGTCGGCTGCGTGAGCGAATTTCACGATTTGGCCTGTGCTGGTGTGATCCTGGAAAGAGCATTTGAGACGCAGAGACGCTGAGAACGCAGAGAAGAATCATAATGGAACGATTCGACGGTAGCACCGGGGCTGCGCGATCGGGTCTTGGGACACGGAGAGTCGCCGGGAAATGCCGAAGGGTCGTGGGATTTCCGAAATCTTGAATTCAACCGGTCTCCCCCCAAATCGGCGGAATAACCTTGAGAATATCGCGGGAGCTCTGCTATGCGAATGGACAAGCTGACAGCCAAGTTTCAGATGGCCCTGGCGGACGCCCAGAGCCTGGCCGTGGGGCGAGACCACCAGTTCATCGAGCCGATTCACCTGATGGCGGCGCTCCTGGACCAGGAGGGCGGCTCGGCCCGCCACCTGCTCTCCTTGGCCGATGTCAATGTCAACCGCCTTCGCTCCGGTCTGGGCGAGGCCCTTGAGCGGCTGCCCCAGGTCCAGGGCGCCGGCGGAGACCTGCACGTTTCCAACGACCTGGGACGCTTGCTCAATCAGACGGACAAGCTGGCCCAGAAGCGAAACGATCAGTACATCTCCTCCGAGCTCTTCGTGCTCGCGGCGGTGGATGATCGGGGCGAGCTCGGCACGCTGCTGCGCGATGCCGGCGCCAGCAAGGGTGCCCTCGAGCAGGCGATCGACCAGGTGCGCGGCGGTCAGACGGTTGACGACCCGAATGCCGAGGAGCAGCGCCAGGCCCTGGAGAAGTACAGCATCGATCTCACCGAGAAGGCCGAGCAGGGCAAGCTCGACCCGGTGATCGGGCGCGACGACGAGATTCGGCGCACCATCCAGGTCCTGGCGCGCCGCACCAAGAACAACCCGGTCCTGATCGGCGAGCCGGGCGTGGGCAAGACGGCGATCGTCGAGGGTCTGGCCCAGCGCATCGTCAACGCCGAGGTGCCGGAGGGGCTCAAGTCCAAGCGCCTGCTGGCGCTGGATATGGCGGCCCTGATCGCGGGAGCCAAGTTCCGTGGTGAGTTCGAGGAGCGCCTCAAGGCGGTCCTCAACGAC
>CAYYHR010000201.1:0-6282 GCA_964471705.1 uncultured Chromatiaceae bacterium | reverse complement strand
CCTGATCCCCCAGACCGATCTGAAGATCTGCGTACAGCTTGATGCCGAGCGCCCTGCAGTGCTCCTGCAATTCCCGGTGCTGTGACTGTAGCAACAGCTGGGCAAAGGTGTAGCGCTCGATCTCTTCCTCGTGGTCTTGCAGAAGCGCGGTCCTTCGAGCGGCGCAGACCGCTTCGGTCCCTGGTGCCGGATTGAAGAGGGCCCTGTCCGGGTGCACCTCGCCATTCGTAGCAGTCCAGTGGCGCCAACTCTTGCTTCCGTGCATTTGAAACAGAACCGAGTAGAGGGCATCCGGTTCCAGCCATTGGGAATGGGTACGCCACAGCTCACCCAACTGCTGCTCCAGTGCCGGGTAGGCGGCGCGATCGGCACGAAAGCGCTCATAGGCCAGATCGACGGCTCTCCGCTGTGTCGCAAAGGCAAAGTCGTAATGGACATGGTCCCGACTGCTGGGACGGCTCGTGAGCAGGGAATCGATATCGCTCGCGTCAAGCAATCCCTGCCGCAGCAGGGGAGACAACGCGAGACTCAGCGGATTACGGGAAAAAAGGGTCCCGTCGTAGGGAGAAGGGTTATCCGCGGCGGTCAGACCTTGGGGCCCCAGTTGTATGCCGTTGAACCCCAGATGGGCCAACTGATCGAGAAACTTCGCAGCACCCTCGGCATAGGGCGTGCCGCGCCCGGTATCCTCCTGAAAAAAGGCGGGGAAACTGGCGTCGTGGATCTCGAGAAAGAGCTTGTCTACGCCACAAGCTCGAAGCCCTGCGGATACACACGAGTCGTAGGACTCGGAGCCGATCATCCGGCGACATTCATGACTCGTTGGTGTGAGCCACGGCTTCGCTGGTAGTTGGTCGCATTCATCAGAGACCCGAAAAGCCTATCCGCAAGAAAGCTATTCGAGTAGCCTTCCGTTCATTACCAAGCCTTGACATGATTATAGATCGAAAGGTAATGGTGTGCGGGGTGATTCCACGAATAATCGTAGACCATACCGTTGGATAGGAGGCGCCGGAACTCCTTGGGGAATTCGTACCAGAGGCCGATTGCACGGTCCATGGCAGATTCGATGGCAGGGTAATCCGTGTTGTCGAAGACATAGCCGTTGCGATATTCGTACGGCATATCAGCGTAGTCTCGATCGAACACGGTGTCGGCGAGTCCACCCACTGCCCTGACGATCGGAACCGTCCCGTAACGTAATGCAATCAACTGTGCAAGTCCACAGGGCTCGAAAATGCTGGGCACGACCAGCATATCGGCGCCTGCGTAAATGAGGTGGGCAAGCTGCTCGTTGAAGCCGATCTCGATATGGATATCGGGGTTCTCATTGAGTTGGCTCTTGAGGTTCCAGAACTCGTTATTGACGCTTTGGTCGGGGCTGGAGCCCAAAAGAACGAATTGGCAGCCGCGCTGAAGGGCATAGAACATTGCATGACGCACCAGGTGCAATCCCTTCTGGTGGTCCAGCCTGCCGACATAGGCGATCAGGGGCTTGTAGTCTTTCCGTAGCATGAGGCGCTCGCGAAGGGCTTCCTTATTCGCGTACTTGCCGTCGAGATGCCAGACATCGTAATGGTGATTCAGGAAGCGGTCGATTTCCGGATTCCATACCTCGTAATCGACCCCATTGAGCACGCCGCCGAACTTTCTGCCATGAACGGCCAGGGTATGACCCAAACCCTTTCCCTGGTCCGTGTATCTGGCCTCCCAGGCATGTTTCGGAGAGACTGTCGTCACAAAGCTCGAGTAGACGACCCCCCCCTTCATCATATTGATTGCTTTCGGATTATGATCATCGCCCAAGCGGTCGCGACTAAAATAGTAGTCTGGCCGGTTCAGGCCGGTCGCGGCCAGGACCGGCTCCCCGTGGATCCCCTGATGCTGGAAGTTATGGATGGTATACACGACCCGCTGATCGTGCATGCCCATGCTATGGTAGATCTCCCAGAGAAGAACCGGCACCAGGCCCGTCTGCCAGTCGTGGCAATGAATGATGGTGGGACGCTTGCCCGATTTCAGAAGAAACTCGATTGCCGCCTTGCTGAAGAAGGAAAAGCGAAAGGCATCGTCATGCGATCCATAGAAGGATCCCCGGTTGAAATAATTGTCGTTCGAATGCGGCTCGATGAAATAACAGCGGCGCCCATGAACCATGCCGAAGTAGACGGTGCAGTGAATGCTGCCGCCGGACCAGGGTACCCAGAGATCCTCGTAGCAGGTGCCCAGTCCCCAGATCTCGTCGTACCAGAGACAGTCGTACTTCGGGAGTATGATCTCGACATCGTTTCCGCGAATCTCGAGCTCGCGGCTCAAGCCGAAAACAACGTCGGCCAACCCGCCCACTTTGGCTACGGGCGCTAATTCGGAGGAGATATGGACGATATACATAAGGATGGCCTGGTGAAACTCCGGCTGGGCGTGGCGCCCCCTGAAACGACTCCCGCCCCCGCGCACCCCTTTCCGAAGTCATTCGGACGTTCGAATCCCTCCGGCATGCTGTTTCCACCTTGCAGGAAAGTGTCGGGGAGCGCGGGCCAATCGGCTGACTGAGCGGTTACTTCAAACCTTTCCACACTAACTGCCATATTATGAGTACCCAGACAACCGCCGTCTACCCCATACTATGCAGTGGGCGAGATCAGTATAATGCGAAGAGGGTTTTCTCGATCCGTATCTTCGCGATCCGGTCGAACCCGTCGTTCGGGAGCCCTTTCCGACTCGGGATTAGGCATTGATGCCCAACTCGACAGACTCCCAAGTGCCAGTAACTTCATGTACAGGAAGGGAGCCACACTAATGCCCCCCAAGAAACCGTCGAAAACCACCCAACCGGCTGTCAGCAAAGGGACGAAAGAGAAGTCTGCCGCGCCCACCGGCGCTCCAAAGCCGGAGCCTTCTGCGAAGGCCGCAACAATGCCCCCACCCGTGCCGTCCGGCAAGCCTGATGGCTCGCCCGCAAAGTCCCAAACGCGCGAAGATACGTCACCGCCCGACTCGCTGGCTCAGCCGCCGTCTTCAATGCGGGCGGCGGGACCCGCGGAGGCGAGTGCTGTCGACGGTCCACCCAGCCATTCCGGGATCGATGCGCTCGCGGTGATGAAACAAGCGGAAGTCGACAAGCGCGCTGCGAAATCCGGACCGTGCCCTGAGGCGAAGCACATCTCGGCGGCGCAGGCCATCGCCAAATCCGTCATCCGTGATCATGGGGATCGGGTGAAGCCGCCGGAGAAACGGCCGGCAACCGAAAAGGCGCCCGTCCACGAGCCTGCCGAGGAGAAAACCCGGCTACCGGCGGAGCCGAAGGGGCCGATCGCCGGCGTCGGTGCCGAAGGGATTCCCCCTCCCGTCGTGGCTACGCAGGACGTGGAGGGGCTGCTCGATGCGGATCATCCGGATCCCTTCGCCTTTCTGGGGATGCATGTCGCACCGCCGGGGGACACGCTGACCGTGCGTGTTTTTCTGCCCGAGGCAAACCGCGTGGAGGTCTTGGACCTCACTGACGGCAAGCCCGTGACACAGCTGGATAGGGTCCACGATGAAGGCATGTTCGTGGGTGCGGTTCCAGGGCGAAAAGAGCCCTTTCCCTATCGGCTTCGTATAACGACTCCCGATGGGAAAAAGGACATCGAAGATCCCTATCGCTTTCCTCCGCTCCTGACAGACGCGGACGCACGCAAGCTGCGGGAATCGGATCACGTGACGAGCTACCAGGTGCTCGGCGCACATCCGAACGAGATTCAGGGTGTTGCGGGCGTGTCCTTTGCGGTTTGGGCGCCTAACGCCTGCCACGTCTCTGTCGTCGGCGATTTCAACGGGTGGGACGGACGTCGCCACGGCATGCGCCTTCGGCACGAGTGCGGGGTTTGGGAGATCTTCCTCCCGGGAGCACGCGAAGGTGATCTGTACAAGTACGAGATAAAGTCCCAGCCGGGCACCAGCCCGCTGGTCAAATCGGACCCCTACGCCTTCGGTATCGAGACCCAACCGGGCACTGCCTCGGTGGTCCGGGCCATTGGGAAGTATCGCTGGGGCGATGGCTCTTGGATGAAGCAGCAACGGGAAAAGCAGGGAACCGATGCCCCCCTGTCTTTCTACGAGGTCCATCTCGGCTCCTGGCGACGAAAGGTAGAGGAAGACAACCGTTGGCTCAGCTATCGGGAACTGGCGGACGAGTTGGTAGAGTATGTTTCCGATCTCGGCTTTACGCACATCGCTCTGCTGCCGATCAGCGAGCACTCGTTCGATGATACGGTCGGCTATTTGCCCTCGGCGCTGTTCGCTCCCACCAGCCGCTACGGTACCCCGGACGATTTCCGGTACCTGGTGGATTCGTGTCACCGCGCCGGCATCGGCGTAGTGGTCGACTGGGTGCCGAATTTCCTGTCGTCCGAGCCCGAGGGGCTCACCCTTTTCGACGGTACCACGCTTTACGAGGACACGAATCCCTACCATAGCCGGGATCCGGATTGGGATATGCCGCTGTACGACCTGGGCAAGCCGGCGGTGGTCAACTATCTGCTCTCCAACGCCTCGTACTGGCTCGACCAATTCCATTTGGACGGGCTCAGGATAGACAGCCTCGCCAAGCTGCTCTACCTGGACTATGGCCGCGGCGAGGGCCAGTGGGTACCCAACAAGGACGGAGGAAACGAGAACCTGGAGGCTCTCGATTTCGTTCGCCGGCTGAATCGACTGGTGCACGAAAAGCACCCGGGCGTCTTGATGATCGCCGAGGATTCCTCCCTGCGTCAGGGCGTCACCAAGAAGGTCCAAGATGGTGGGCTCGGGTTCGATCTGCGCTGGAACTCCGCCTGGGCGTACGACACCCTGCGTTATCTGCGGCGGCATCCGGTTCACCGGAAATACTATCATTACGAGCTGATCAGCCCCCTCGGCTTCGCCTTCGACGAGAGCTTCGTGCTGCCGGTCTCCCACGACCACGTATCCATCGGCCAAGGGTCCATGATCAACAAAATCCCGGGCGATCGCTGGCAGAAGTTCGCCACCCTGAGGGCATGGCTGGGTCTGATGTACACACTGCCCGGCAAGAAGCTGATGTTCATGGGTACGGAGTTTATGCAGGACCGGGAGTGGAACAGCACGATCAGCCTCGACTGGCACCTGCTCGAGGACCCGATGCACCTGGGTGCTGAGCGGCTCATCCGGGATTTCAACAAGCTGATGTCCGAGACCCCGGCGCTGCATGAGCTGGACGCCGACCCGAAGGGGTTCGAGTGGATCGATACCAACGACGAGGACTCCAGCGTCGTCGCCTTAGCCCGTTACGGAAAGGACCCGAGCGAGGTCCTGGTAGCGGTAACCCACTTCACGCCGGTGGTCCGCCTCAATTACCGGATCGGGGTGCCGCAGATGGGATACTACAAGGAGGTGCTGAATACGGACGCGGAGGTGTACGGAGGAGGAAACTGGGGCAGTGAGGGTGGCGCCACGGCCGAACATCATGGAGCCCACGGTCGCGACCACTCGATCTGCCTGACCCTACCTCCCTATGCGACGGTGGTGCTCGCGCTTCAACGAGACCAGAGCTGAATGAAAGGCACCTCGTAAAATTCGAGGTGCCCCTGCGGCACAGGGATGTGCCGCCATTTTCGAGCACGCACGTGCTCGAAATCAGAAATAGTAATCGAAATCCCGCTCGCTGCGCTGATACCGTCGCAGGCGAAAGATGTGGGCCGGTGACGCGTTCGGATCGAGCTGGACGAAATTCCGGCTTCCGTTCCACAGGTAACGCTTGTTGTCCATCAGGTCGTGAACCTGGTAGGGCTTCCCCGGCGGCAAGTCGAATTCCTCGATGGGAAGCTCCAGCCAGCCCGACTGCACCCAGTTCGGATCCAGACTCACGACGACGATGATCACCTCCGAATAATCGTCGCTGTGCTTTCCGTAGCAGATGATGCTCTCGTTGTCGACCGGGTAGAAGGCCAGGTTACCGTGAGATTGCAGGACGACGTTCTCCCGGCGGATTTTGTTCACCTGGGCGATGTAGTGCTTGAGGCTGTGCGGCTCGTCCAGGTTCCAGCTGCTGAGCTGGTATTTTTCCGAATTCATGTATTCTTCGCTGCCGAGCGCCACCGGCAGCCCGTCGCAGAGCTCGAACGGTGGCCCGTAGATCCCGTAGCTGCTCGACAAGGTGGCGGCCAGGGCCAGCCGTATCTTGAACCCCGGTGGACCGCCCACCTGTAGATAGTCGTTGAGGATATCCGGGGTGTTGGGCCAGAAATTGGGCCGGAAGTACTCCTTGAGCTCGGTCGTGGTCAG
>CAYYHR010000200.1:0-6352 GCA_964471705.1 uncultured Chromatiaceae bacterium | reverse complement strand
AACCGCCTGAAACCTAAGCTCCTCTTCGGAAAGAAGCATGCGGTGGAGCTCATCCGGCAACTCGTCGATGATGCGGATGTTCCCCTGGCGGCCGTGGGTAAAGTTCAGCAGGCGGTTACGGGCGGTAAGATCGAGGAGGCGGCGACGGAGATTATCCAGCGAATCTGTAGCGAAGGCATTTTCAGATTCGTTCATAATTGTTCCTCGGTTCCGTGAGTCAGGAGGATTGGCTGCTTTCCGATGCGACATCTCACTCTGGTCGCCAGCGAATGTGAAGCCCGTGGCGGGCAGTCCCTGGTAGGCAGGGCCGTAGCGCATCCGGCACGCCGTTGAGTCCCTTGCAAGCGCTTGGCGCGAAGGGCCGTGCCCGGTCAGTTTGGAAGCATAACAGCCGATCGCTTGCATGCACCATGACGCGCGGAGACTTACCGACAGGCTCCACCACGCATGACCGGGAGTACCGATAGTGGCCAGCGTGATTGGTTACCGGCAGATCGGGCGGCGCAGGATCAAAACCATCCTCAGCAGGTGACAGCAGGTGACACTTCAGAAGCCGAAGTGGTGTGTAGCCCTTGGCGACTGTGGGCTCTGTTCAATGGGGCAGGTGACACAACAGGTGACATCGCATGCACGCAAACTACATATGTCGGCGCGACTGACGCGAAATGGCGCGAAGATAAGTTATTGATTTGGCGGAGAGGGTGGGATTCGAACCCACGGAGGGCGTAAGCCCTCACTTGATTTCGAGTCAAGCCCGTTCGGCCACTCCGGCACCTCTCCAAACTCGCGGCTGTTGCCGTAGAGAACGTTGAATTGTAGCCGTTTACGATACTTGTAGCACCCCGGAAATCGATTTACGGGCTACCGGCGGGAACGAAAGAAGTTCTGTAACAGCTCCCCGCATGCCACTGCCAGGAGGCCGCCGGTGCAGTCGGTGCGGTGGTTGAAGCGGGAGTCCGATGGCAGAAGGTCGAAGACACTGCCGCAAGCTCCTCCCCTGGGATCCGCCGCCCCGAAGTGGACACGCGCGACTCGTGCGTGAATGATGGCACCGGCACACATTGGGCAGGGCTCGAGCGTGACATAGAGGCTGGTGCCCGGTAGCCGATAGTTGCCGAGGCGGCGACCGGCGTCGCGCAGGGCGAGGATCTCGGCATGGGCGCTCGGGTCGTTCGTCGAGATGGGCTGGTTCCAGCCTTCGCCGACGATCTCGCCGTCTCGGACCAGGACTGCCCCGACCGGAACCTCACCTTGCGTCGATGCCCGTTCCGCGAGTAACAGCGCGCGGTGCATCACCTCTTCGTGGCTCGGCATGGCGATCCAGGGGGATGTGATCGGTGTCCGCCGGCGCGACGGCAGGTCGGGCAAGCTCGCCGTCAGGCCCCGCCGGGGTTGACCATTGCCTGTTGCACGGACAGCTTTGCGCGTCGGCGTACCCCGTCGCGTCGGTCCGGGCCCTTGTCGAAGCTCATTCCCACTCGATGGTCCCCGGCGGCTTGCCGGTAATGTCGTAGACAACCCGCGACACCCCGCGGACCTCGTTGACGATCCGCCGGCAGACCTGATCGAGAAAATCATAGGGCAAGTGGGCCCAGCGTGCGGTCATGAAGTCCAGGGTCTCGACCGCCCGCAGAGCGATCACGTGATCGTACTGCCGATTGTCGCCCACCACGCCGACGGACTTTACCGGCAAGAACACGGCGAAAGCCTGCGAGACCTTATCGTAGAGCTCGGCCCGATGGAGCTCTTCGATGAAGATGTGGTCAGCCCGACGCAGGATGTCAGCGTAGGGCTTGTGGACCTCGCCCAGGATGCGCACCCCGAGCCCAGGGCCGGGGAAGGGATGACGATAGACCATCTCGTAGGGCAGGCCAAGCTCCATGCCGATCTTGCGTACTTCGTCTTTGAACAGCTCGCGCAGGGGCTCGATCAGCTCGAGCCTCATATTTTCAGGCAGTCCCCCGACGTTGTGGTGAGACTTGATGACCTTGGCCTTGCCGGTCTTGGCCCCCGCAGACTCGATCACGTCCGGGTAGATGGTTCCCTGGGCCAGCCACTCGACGTTGGGCAGCTTCGAGGCCTCCTCCTCGAACACCTCGTTGAAGGTGTTGCCGATGATCTTGCGCTTTTGGTCCGGATCCGTGACCCCCTGGAGCTTGCGGAGGAACCGCTCCTCGGCATCGGCGCGGATAACCTTGATCCCCATGTGTCGGGCGAAGGTCTGCATGACTTGGTCGCCCTCGTCGAGGCGCAGCAGCCCGTTGTCGACAAAGATGCAGGTGAGCTGATCCCCGATGGCTCGGTGCAGGAGGGCGGAGACGACCGAGGAATCGACGCCGCCGGACAGGGCGAGCAGGACCTGATCGTCGCCGACTCGCCGGCAGGCGTCGGCGACGGCGTCCTCGATGATGTTCTCCGCAGTCCAGAGGCCGCCGCAACCGCAGATGCCGTGGACGAAGCGCTCGATGACGCGCTGACCCTGGTGGGTATGGGTAACCTCCGGATGAAACTGCAGGCCGTAAAAGCCCCTTGCTTCGTCGGCCATGCCCGCCAAGGGGGCGTTGTCGGTGGTGCAGATGGCCTGAAAGCCGGGGGGCAGGCCGTCCACCCGATCGCCGTGGCTCATCCAGACGTCCAGCAGGCCGTAGCCCTCGGGGCTCCTGTGGTCCTCGATGTCCCGCAGTAACCGCGAATGACCACGGGCGCGCACCTGGGCGTAGCCGTATTCGCGGTGCGTGGACGGGGCCACGCGGCCACCGAGCTGGGCGGCCATGGTCTGCATGCCATAGCAGATGCCGAGCAGGGGGACACCGAGCTCGAATAGGGCATCGTCGGCCCTCGGTGTGGCTTCATCGTGCACCGACTCGGGTCCGCCCGAAAGGATGACCCCTTTCGCGCCGAAACCGCGGATGTGCTCGGCGTCCATGTCCCAGGGGTGGAGCTCGCAATAGACTCCTGCTTCGCGCACGCGACGGGCGATGAGCTGGGTGTATTGGGAGCCGAAGTCCAGGATCAGGATGCGATCAGCATGGATCGTGCTCGGAGTGTCAATCATGCACCAAACCGATTGAGAAAAACTCGCGCCAAGACGCCAAGGCGCAAAGTGACGAAAATTTCGATCAGCCTTAGCGCCTTGGCGTCTTTGCGCGAGGTGATTCAAGTCTCGATGCGGTAATTCGGCGCTTCCTTGGTGATCTGCACGTCGTGCACATGGGATTCGCGCATACCGGCGCCGCTGACCCGCACCAGCTCCGGCTTGGTCCGCATCTCCTCGATGTCGGCGCACCCCGTATAGCCCATGCTCGATCGCAGCCCGCCCATGAGCTGGTGGATGACGTTGAGGACGCTGCCCTTGTAGGCGACACGCCCCTCGATCCCCTCCGGCACCAGCTTCTCCTGCTCCGTGGATTCCTGGAAGTAGCGGTCGCTGGAGCCTTCCTTGGCGCCCATGGCACCCAGGGAGCCCATGCCGCGATAGGACTTGTAGGAGCGGCCCTGGTAGATCTCGATCTCGCCGGGAGATTCGTCTGTGCCCGCGAAGAGGCCGCCGACCATAACGCTGTGCGCTCCCGCGGCGATGACCTTGGCGATGTCCCCAGAGTAACGAAGTCCCCCGTCCGCGATCAGGGGCACACCGCTGCCGGCAAGGGCCTCGGTGACGTCGGAGACGGCCGTGATCTGGGGGACGCCGACGCCCGCCACGATGCGGGTGGTGCAGATGGAGCCAGGACCGATGCCGACCTTGACGGCGTCCGCCCCCGCCTCCAGGAGTGCGCGGGCGGCGGCAGCCGTAGCGATGTTGCCGCCGATCACCTGAACGTCGGGAAACTCCTTCTTGACCCAGGCCACGCGATCGAGAACGCCCTGGGAATGCCCGTGGGCGGTGTCCACCACCACCACATCCACGTCGGCTGCAACGAGCGCGGCAACCCGCTCGTCGGTACCGGCGCCTACACCGACCGCGGCGCCCACCCGCAGGCGTCCGTGGTCGTCGCGGGAGGCATTTGGGAAGTCCTTGGCCTTCTGGATGTCCTTGACGGTGATCATGCCGCGCAGCTCGAATTCCGCATTGACCACCAGCACCTTCTCGATCCGATGCTCGTGCAGCAGACTCACGACCTCGCCGCGGCTGGCGCCCTCGCGGACGGTCACCAGCCGCTCTCGGGGGGTCATGATGGAGGAGACGGGGGCCTCCAGGCGGGTCTCGAAGCGCAGGTCGCGCCCGGTAACGATGCCGGAGAGCTGTCCGTCCCCGGTGACCACGGGCACACCGGATATATTGTGGGACCTGGTGATCTGCATGACCTCGCCGATGCTGGTCTCCGGCGTCACCGTGATCGGATCGCGAATGATGCCGCTCTCGTATTTCTTCACGGCCAGCACCTCGCGTGCCTGACGCTCGGGGCTCATGTTCTTGTGCACGATGCCGATCCCACCCTCCAGGGCCAGGGCGATCGCGAGCCGGGACTCGGTGACCGTGTCCATGGCCGCCGAGATCAGCGGGATCTTGAGCTCGATGTCGCGTGTCAGGCGGGTGCCGAGGTCCGCGTCGTTCGGCAGCACACTGGAGTGGGCCGGCACGAGGAGAACGTCGTCGAAGGTGAGGGCTTCCTTGATCAGGCGCATGGTGATACCGGTTGCAAAGGGGTCTGCCCACCGAAAGAGGTGAGGGCGGATTATAGATTTGGAGCCCCGGAGGGTAAACTCGGCGGGATGTCGACCCGCAGCTTCGCTCACCGTCAACCGGACCTGGATCCCGCCCTCGGGGCGCTGGACTTCTCCCGCGACATCTACAGCGTTTCGCGCCTCAACCGCGAGGTCCGCGCGGTGCTCGAAGGCAGTTTTCCTTTGCTCTGGGTGGAGGGTGAGCTGTCGAACCTGGCCCAGCCGGCCTCGGGTCACATCTATTTCTCCCTCAAGGACGAGGCTGCCCAGGTGCGCTGTGCCATGTTCCGGTCCAAGCGGCTGCTGCTCCGCTTCAAACCGGCAAACCATCAGCGAGTGCTGGTCCGGGCAAGAGTCGGTCTCTACGAGGGTCGAGGTGATTTTCAGCTCCTCGTCGAGCACATGGAACCGGCGGGAGAGGGGGCGCTGCGCCTCCAATTCGAGAGGCTCAAGCTGAAGCTGGCCGCCGAGGGATTGTTCGACGAGGCAACAAAGCGCCCACTCCCGGCCATCCCGTGCCAGGTCGGACTGATCACCTCACCGACGGGGGCCGCGGTTCGCGATCTGCTCACCGTGCTGGGACGGCGATTTCCCGCCCTGCCGGTCCTGATCTATCCGGCGCAGGTGCAGGGTCAGGGGGCGGCGGAGAGCCTCGTCGCCGCCTTGGATCTGGCCAGTGAGCGGGCGGAGTGCGATGTCCTGATCCTGGCGCGGGGCGGGGGGTCGCTGGAGGACCTGCAGGCCTTCAACGACGAGGCCCTCGCTCGTGCCATCCGCCGCTCCGTCGCCCCCATCGTCACCGGCATCGGCCACGAGATCGACCTGACCATCGCCGACTTGGCCGCCGATGTGCGGGGCGCAACGCCATCGGCCGCGGCGGAGCTGGTCAGCCCCTCGGCGCAGCACCTGGAGCAGCGCCTGCGGGCGTCCGAGCAGCGCCTCAGTAGTGCCCAAGCAAGGGTCCTGTTCGCATTCCGGCAGCGCTTCGCCGCCGTGGAGAGGCATCTGCGCCTCTTGCATCCTCTCGATCGGCTACAGGGGCGACAGCAACGCCTTGACGACTTGCAGCGCCGTATGGAGATCGCCCTAGAGAGGAAGCTGGAGGCCGCGCGGGGGCAGTTGGGACCGCTAGCTCTGCGCATCAAGGGAGTATCACCGCGTCCAGAGCTGGCGCGCAAGCGGTTAATCCTGAGCACTTTGGGCCGACGACTGGACGAGGCGTTGCAGAGGAGCTTGAAGGACAAAGCTGAGCGGCTGGCCCGGTCCGTGGAGGGTCTCGAGGCGCGGAGCCCCCTCGCCACACTGACGCGGGGCTATGCCATCCTTCGCAGGCCGCCATCAGGGAAGGTCGTCACGGATGCACGGCAGGTGCGCCCCGGAGACCACCTTGACGCCCGCCTGGCCCGTGGAAGCCTCACCCTGGAGGTCGTCGAGGCCGTTGCCGAGGATCGGGTCGAATAGGACCTAGAAACGTTCTTCGACCCGGATCCTGTGAAATCCGATCTCGCGGGCGATCTCCGTCGCTTGGTCTAGCCTCGATTTCCACGACCGGGAGTTGGGCTAACACGAAGGGTCTCGTTTCCGCGGGTCAAGCGAATTTGATGACCAGCGCTTTGCCATCCAACCAGGGCATACAGCCGTGACGCATCACGTTTGGAACCCAAGCCTATCAAGGCTTGCGGGGGAA
>CAYYHR010000199.1:0-6412 GCA_964471705.1 uncultured Chromatiaceae bacterium | reverse complement strand
AGGCATCGAGTTCGACTACTGCTGCGTCCATGCCGCCTTTGCCATGCGCGAGGACAGCTACGAGACCATCATGGTCAACTGCAACCCGGAGACGGTCTCGACGGACTACGATACCTCCGATCGGCTCTACTTCGAGCCCCTGACCCTGGAAGACGTGCTGGAGATCGTCGACAAGGAAAGGCCCTTTGGTGTCATCGTCCAGTATGGCGGTCAGACGCCGCTCAAGCTCGCGCGCGACCTGGAGGCCGCCGGCGTGCCGATCATCGGTACATCGCCGGAGTCCATCGACCTGGCGGAGGATCGGGAGCGCTTCCAGAGGCTGGTCCGGGACCTGGACCTGCTCCAGCCTCCCAACACCACCGCCCGCAGCGAGCAGGAAGCCGTCGCCGAGGCGGCGCAGATCGGCTACCCGCTCGTGGTGCGTCCCTCCTACGTGCTGGGCGGGCGGGCCATGGAGATCGTCTACGAAAAGTCGGATCTCGAGCGTTACATGCGCGAGGCGGTGCGGGTGTCGAACGATTCTCCCGTCCTGCTCGACCGCTTCCTGGACGACGCCATCGAAGTGGACGTGGACGCCGTCTGCGACGGCAGGGATGTGCTCATCGGCGGCATCATGGAGCACATCGAGCAAGCGGGGATACATTCCGGCGATTCGGCCTGCTCCCTCCCCCCCTACACCCTTTCCCCCGCCATCCAGGACCGGATGCGCGATCAGATGCGGAAGCTGGCACAGGCGTTGAAGGTCGTCGGACTGGTCAATGCCCAGTTCGCCATCAAGGACCAGGAGGTCTATATCCTCGAGGTCAACCCGCGCGCCTCGCGCACCGTTCCGTTCGTCTCCAAGTCCATCGGGGTGCCGCTGGCCAAGGTGGCAGCACGCTGCATGGCCGGGGTATCGCTTCGGTCGCAGGGTCTGGTCAAGGAGTGCAAGCCCAAGCACTATTTCGTCAAGGAGGCCGTGTTCCCCTTCATCAAGTTTCCCGGGGTGGATACCGTGCTTGGGCCGGAGATGAAGTCCACCGGGGAGGTGATGGGGGTCGGCGAATCCTTCGGCGAGGCCTACGCCAAGGCCCAGGATGGCGCCGGGACCGGGTTACCGCGCAAGGGCAAGGCGATGCTCAGCGTACGCCAAGCGGATCGGCCGAGGTTGGTCCAGGTCGCGCGGGATCTCTTGGGTTTGGGCTTCAGTCTCTGCGGTACTCACGGTAGTGCGCGGGCGGTCAGAGAGGCGGGTATCCCCTGTGACGGCGTGAACAAGGTCGCAGAGGGTCGACCCCATGTCGTCGATATGATCAAGAACGGCGAGGTCAGCTTCATCGTCAACACCACCGAGGGTGCTCAGGCCATCATCGACTCGGCCGAGATCCGCAGTGCGGCCCTCCAGCACAAGGTCAGCTACACGACCACCATTGCGGGCGCGGAGGCGACCTGCCTAGCCCTGAAGCAGGCGAGCGCCGTCGGCGTCAACCGGCTGCAGGAGCTTTACTGAGCGAGGCCCAGCAGGCATCCTAACAGGCATTGCCCGCCGGGAGGGCTGGTCTGCACGGATCGGATGCCATTTCCGATGTCGCGGAGCCGCTGGAGTCTTCACCCGGTCCTCCCCGCGCGAGCAGTGTGCTACAGCCGAAGAGGAAATCGACCATGAACAAAGTACCTCTGACCGCCAGAGGCGCGGACAAGCTACGCTCGGAGCTGGAACGCCTGAAGCGAGTCGAGCGCCCGCGGATCATCCAGGCCATCGCCGAGGCCCGCTCCCACGGCGATCTCAAGGAGAACGCCGAGTACCACGCGGCACGCGAGCAGCAGGGCTTCGTCGAGGGGCGCATCAAGGACATCGAGAGCAAGCTGTCCCGCGCCCACATCGTCGACGTTACGGACGAGCACACACGGGCCAGGGCCAATGGAAAGGTGGTCTTCGGGGCCACGGTGGACGTGCTGGAGGCCGACAATAACGAGGAGCACACCTTCCAGATCGTGGGCGACGACGAGGCCGACTTGAAGCAGGGTCTGATCTCCGTCAGCTCTCCCATCGCCAGGGCGTTGATCGGCAAGGTCGTCGACGACGTGGCCTTGGTGGAGACACCGAGCGGCAAGCGCGAGCTGGAGATTCTGGATATCCGCTACGAGTAGCTTGGTGAAAAGCAAGTGTAGAGGCGGTGTTGACAAATTAGAAAATGGTAATATACTAATCACCATTCTCAAACCGCATCATGATTGGAGTCGTAACATGCTAGGTGCACTTGCTGCAGTCGCGCTGGTCGTCGGTACTATTTCCGCCACCGTTTCGGTGACCCAGGATGGCCAGCAGGGAGTCGAGCGGTCGGGTCAGCCGGTTGTCGAGGTTCAGGCCGTCCAGAGCCAGGATTCATTCACCGAGTAATGCCCCGCCGTTTCGGCGTTTTCTGCAATCGAAGCTGAGGCTCCGGCCGTCCCTGGGACGACCGGGGCCTTTTCGTTTGACGAGCAGTTCAGCTGCTCTTTTCAGGTTGAATGGCCCGCCGATAAGCAGGGCGTCGAAGCCGACCCTCGACCTGCATCAGCCGAGGAGTGCATCTTCCCAGGCGGGTCCCGCCAATGCCTTCTCCCGGGGCTCCACCTTCCGGTCGGCGAATGCGCTATCCATGACTTCGAGGAACCGTTTGGCCTGTGGAGAGAGGAACTTGCCTCGGCGTAGGACGATGCCGTAGCTGCGTTTCGGGAAGTATCGTTCGAGAGGGATGCAGGCGACCTTGTCCTCCCCGGTGAGGCAAACGTCGGTGACGATGGAGATCCCCATGCCGAGCTCGACGTACTTCTTGATGACCTCCCAGCCGCCAGCCTCCAGGGAAACCCGGTAATTGACGCTGTTCTGCCGAAACACCAGGTCGACGAGCCGCCAAGTGCTCAAATGCCGTGGCGGAAGGATGAGGCCGTAGGGTGCAATATCCTCCAGGGTGACCGATTCCTTCTCTGCGAGGGGGTGCCCCTTGGGTGTGATGAGCTTGGGATGGAAGGTCACGACCGGGCGATAGGTGATGTCGTCCGGGACATCGAGCATGGAGCCGATGGCCAAGTCGGCCTCGTCCGCCCGCAGCATGGCCAGACCGTCACGGCCCGTCACATTGTGCAGCTTGAGATCGATGCCGGGGAAGCGTGTGGTGAAACGCCGAACGGGCTCCGGAAGGATATAGAGGATGGTGGACTCTCCGGCGGCGATGTTCAGGTCGCCCTGGTCGACCCGGCCACAATGCGTGGCGAAGGTCTCGTGCAGCTTGTCCATGCCCTCCACCAGCGGTTGTGCCATCTGGTACAGGAGATCCCCTTCCGGGGTGAGCTTGATTTTGGGCCCGCGGCGCTCGAACAACATGGTATCGAATTCCCGCTCCAGGGCCTGGATCTGGAGGGAGACGGTGGGCTGGCTCAGAAAGATCTGCTCGGCGGCGGCGCTGACGCTTCCCGCGCGTGCTGCATGGCAAAAGGCCCGAAGCTGTTTGAGGCGGTTTTGCTTGTAGTGGATCTGGGGACCGGAAGCCATTGCCGCTTTCTATGATCAATCATGAATTTCTCAATGATAGTGCAATAGGCCCCCACAATACAGACTATTTAATGCTCGTCCATCTGATCGAGAATGTTCCGAGCCACCCGCCGCTGCTCGTCGTCGCCCTCTTCCAAGACCTCGTAGAGAAGCCGCCGCGCTCCAACATAGTCCTCGTTGTCACGCAGCTTGTTGATCTGCCATATTTTTTGTTCGACCGCATCCGGCTCGTCGAGCTCTTCCGAGTCGATTTCCAAGGCGTCCAGGTCCTCTTCGGCCTCTAGAGCCCCCGCCTCCTCCTCGATCACGGGCGAGCGTCGCTCCGAGGCGAAGGGATGGGCGCCGGCACCCGTGCCCTCGCCGGCCAAAGATTCCTCACCTCCGCCTTTGGTGCTTCGCCGTCCCGACATCGTGCCGTGTCCGGGCTCAGTGCTCGCGCTCACGGCCTCATCGGGGTGGAGAGCCGCGGCCCCACCGGCGCCGATGCCCGCATCCGCTGGTCCGGTGGAGGTAGCCGCGGTTTCCCACGATGCCTTGCGCCGGCGCTCGAAGAGACCCGAAAAAAAGATCCCGAGCTCGAAGAGCAGCCACATGGGAAAGGCGAGCAGGGTTTGAGAGATCACGTCCGGCGGCGTCAGAAGCATTCCCACCACGAAGACCCCGACGATGACATAGGGTCGCTTCCGACCCAGGTCCTTCGGCGTCGTGATGCCCGCGGCGACCAGGAGGATGGTGGCAATCGGGATCTCGAAGGCGATTCCGAAGGCGAAGAACAGGGTGAGGACGAAGTCCAGGTACTGGCTGATATCCGTCATCACCGCGACCCCTTGGGGCGCGGTTCCGGTGAAGAAAGCGAATACCAGCGGAAAGACCACGTAGTAAGCGAAGAGCACGCCCAGATAGAAGAGGAGGGCGCTGGAAATCAACAGCGGGATCGCCAGCCGCTTCTCATGCTTGTAGAGCCCGGGCGCCACGAATGACCAGAGCTGGAACAGCAGGTAGGGCATGGACAAGAAGACGGCGGCTACCAGCGTCAGCTTGAAGGGGGTCAGGAAGGGCGAGGCCACCTGGGTGGCGATCATGCTGGTCCCTTCCGGAAGCCGCTCCATCAGCGGCATTGCCACGTAGGTATAGATGTCGTTGGCAAATGGAAAGAGGACGAGAAGCGCAAGCAGAACCGCCACCAACATGCGGATCAGACGATCGCGCAGCTCCATCAGGTGGGAGACGAAGGTTTGCTCCTGGCCCGGATCTGCGGGATCTTCGAACGGGGACATGGCGCTCGGGAGTACCTGCTCGAATCTGTTTGGGTGGACTTGGTCCAGGCTGGGTCGTCCAGGCCTTCGGGATCAAGTGCTCCGTGCCTTGCTCGGAGCCTCGACCCGCCTCGTTAGCCGGATTTGTCCGTGGGCTCGTCCGGCACCTTCTCCGGTGCCGTCGCCGAGGGCTTTTTCTCGGGCTCTTCCAGAATGGTCTCGAGCGGATTGCGTTGGCCCTGCTTGCTCAGGATGTCCTTCAGCTCTTGCGCCTTGATCTCGCGATCGATCTCCGACTTCACGGAGCTCAGGGCATGCCGGGCCCGCCCGACCCACAAGCCGGCGGTACGCGCCAGCTTGGGCAGGCGCTCAGGGCCTACCACGAGCAGAGCAACGAGCCCGACGAGGGCGAGCTCCCAGAAACCGACGTCGAACATGAATCAGCCCAAACCCGGAGCCGTTGGAGTAAAAACGGATCAGGCCTTATCCTTATCCTTATCCTTTGCCGCACCCGCGCCGGTCGTTTCCCCGCCCTCCGTGGTGCGTTTAGCCGAGGCCTCTTCGAGCCTCTTCGGCTCTTCATCCTCCTCCTTCCCGCTGTCGGCCATGGCGCTGCGAAAGCCCTTGACGGCGTTACCCAGGTCCGAGCCGATGCTCTTCAGGCGTTTCGTGCCGAAAAGCAGCAGCACGATCACCAGGATGATCAAGAGCTGCCAGATGCTGATGCCGCCGAATCCCATGATTTCCTCCGACGCCGTCGTGCGCGGCAGTCCGATATTCTGTTCATGCTACGGGGGTGCCGGGCCCCGGAGCGGGCGCCGACCTCTGTGCCCGATCGCTGCGAGTGCTCCGTAGGCACCGATGAGAAGACCCGATCATAACCGAAGAAAGCAGCTCCGTGCAGTTTCTGGCTCACTCCCGACGCCGCGCCTTTTCCTCCAGGCCGGAGAGGCCGAAACGCCGGTCCAGCTCCGCCAGCACGGCTTCCGGCCCCAGACCCTGCTGAGCCAGAAGGACAAGGGTGTGAAACCAGAGATCCGCCACCTCGCTGACGATCCTCTCGGGCTCCCCGTCCTTGGCTGCCATGACCGTCTCGGTGGCCTCTTCGCCGATCTTCTTGAGGATGGCGTCCAGCCCGTTGGCATAGAGCCTCGCTACGTAGGAACGGTCCGGGTCGACACCCTTGCGCTCTTCCAGGGTCCAGGACAGGCGCTCCAGGATGTCGCTCACGGGCGGCTCAGGACTTCTTGTAGATGGCAGCCGGGTCTTTGAGAACCGGGGCGATCTCGACCCATTCCCCGTCGCGCAGCTCCCGAAAGAAGCAGTTGTGACGGCCCGTGTGGCAGGCGATTCCGCCCCGCTGCTCCACCTCCAGCAGGATCACGTCGGCATCGCAGTCCAGCCGGATTGCCTGGACGACCTGTTGATGACCCGACTCCTCCCCCTTGTGCCAGAGCTTGCGCCGGGAGCGGGACCAATACACCGCGTGCCCCGTCTCCCGGGTGAGCGCCAGGGATTCCCGGTTCATCCAGGCCATCATCAGGATCTTGCCGCTGCCCGTCTCCTGGGCGATGGCGGGGATCAGGCCCTTGTCGTCCCATTGGATGCTGTCGAGCCAGCCTTCGTTCGAGTCTTCTTTCAA
>CAYYHR010000198.1:0-6447 GCA_964471705.1 uncultured Chromatiaceae bacterium | reverse complement strand
TCACCCGCATCAGATCCTGTTCTCTCAGATTCTCGAGATTGCCGGCCGCACAGGGTTGCTCTGGTAACAGGGGCGACCGGCGCCATCGGCAAGGCCATCGCCTCGCGGATCGCTTCCCATCCGGAGCTCGAGGTCGTCCTGGTCTGCCGCGACGCAGCGAAGGCCGCGGCTGCAGCTCGGGATATCCGGGAGCGCACGGGAAATGAGAAGGTCCGCTTCGAGATCGCGGACCTGGGGCGCCGGGCGTCCGTCGAGGCGCTCGCGACGCGCTGGAACGGACCCGTGTCGGTGCTGGTGAACAACGCGGCGATCACTCCCCGCCGACGCGAAGTAACCCCCGAGGGGGTCGAACGGCAGTTCGCCACCAACGTCCTCGGCTACTTCTGGATGATCTCCGCCTTCCGTGATTTGCTGAGCCGATCGGCGCCCGCACGCGTCGTCAACGTGGCGAGCTATTGGGCGGGGGGGCTGGATCTGGAGGATCTGGAATTCGAGCGCCGGGGCTACGACAATGACGCTGCCTACCGGCAATCCAAGCAGGCCGACCGCATGCTCACTGCCGCCTTCGCCGAGCGACTGGGCGGGGATGGCGTCAGCGTCAACGCCTGTCATCCGGGGGACGTGCTGTCCAACCTGAGTCGCAGCCTCGGCTTCGGCGGCCACGAGAGTCCCGATCAGGGCGCCGACACCCCGGCCTGGCTGGCGACGGACGATGTCGGCGGAAATTCGACCGGCAGGTATTTCGAGCACCGACGCGAGGTGGCATGCCGTTTCGCGGCGGACCGGGAAGGGGTGGAGGCCCTGTATCGAGCCTGCGAGCGCCGCTAGCGGGCATGCCGAGAATGTGCAGTTGATTTTGTTGTGCACCTGTTGACCGAGATCCCCTACCGGGCGGACAGCACCCCCTTTTTCGAGCCCCTCGCGGAAAGCTCCTGGGCCGTCTACCTCGACAGTGGCTACCCCCTGTCGGGGGCCGGGCGCTATGACGTCCTCGCTGCCGACCCCAGCGTCACCCTGGTGACCCGCGGCGCCCTCACGGAGATCCGCACCGCCGATCAGGTGCAGCTATCTCCGGACGACCCCTTCGCCTTGCTGCGAGACCAACTGGGCGAGCCGGTGGCGCCGCTGGCCGGCCTGCCGTTCTGCGGCGGGGCCATTGGTTGGCTCGCCTACGATTTGGGTCGCCGCATCGAGCGGCTGCCGTCGCTGGCGGAGGATGCCGAGCAGGTCCCGGACATGGCCATGGGGATCTACGACTGGGCGCTGATCCTGGATCATTCGGAAGGGAAGGCATGGCTCGCAAGCCCTGGGCGCGATCACCGGACTCGGGAGCGCTGGGGCGAGCTGGTCTCCCTGTTTCGTGACCCGCGACCGGCTCTTGCCCGCAGTCCCCTCCGCGTCCTGAGCCCGCCACGCTCCAACATGACGCGGGATGAGTACGTCCGGGCGTTTGACCGGGTGAAGGCCTACCTCCTGGAGGGCGACTGCTATCAGGTCAATCTCGCCCAGCGCTTCTCGGCCCGGGTCTCGGGTGATTCCTTCTGCGGATACAAGGCGTTGCGGCAGCTCAATCCGGCGCCCTTCTCCGCCTACCTGAAGACCCCCTTCGCGGAGGTCCTCAGCTCCTCCCCCGAGCGCTTTCTGGCGGTGCGGGACGGACAGGTGGAGACCAAGCCGATCAAGGGCACCAGACCCAGGGGGACGACCTCGGAAGCAGACGTGGCCCTGATGCGCGAGCTGGCGACCAGCGCCAAGGACAGGGCCGAGAACCTGATGATCGTCGACCTGCTGCGCAACGACCTCGGGCGTGTCTGCAGCCCAGGCAGCGTGGGTGTACCCGGTCTGTTCGATGTGGAAAGCTACGCGACGGTCCACCACATGGTCAGCACCGTTTCCGGCCGGCTCGCCCCCGGGAAGGATGCTGTCTCGCTCCTGAGGGCGTGCTTCCCGGGAGGGTCGGTGACCGGCGCGCCCAAGATCCGGGCCATGGAGATCATCGAGGAGCTGGAGCCCCACCGGCGCGGCATCTATTGCGGGGCCATCGGCTACCTTGGCTTCGACGGGGCCATGGACACCAATATCGCCATCCGCACCCTGGTCCGCAGCGGAGGCACCCTGAGCTTCTGGGCCGGCGGCGGCATCGTGCACGACTCCCGAGTGGACGAGGAGTATCGGGAGACCTTCGACAAGGCCGCGGCCCTGCTGCGGCTTTTGGATGAGGCGCGGCCTGTCGCCGGTGCGCGTGAAGACATGAGGGCTTCGAATTGGACTTCCTGAAAGACTATCTCGATTACGCCGTGGTCGGCCTGCTCGGCTTCATGAGCTTCCTGATGCTGTCGCTGGTGATCGAGCGCTACCTGTATTTCACCCGGGTCGACCCGGGGCGGTTCGCCAGCCAGGACGAGCTGGAGGTCGATCTCACCCGCAACCTCACCACCATCGCTACCATCGGCTCCAACGCCCCCTACGTCGGCCTGCTCGGTACCGTCCTGGGAATCCTCATCGCCTTCTTCGACATGGGCCGGAGCGGGACCATCGAGACGGCGACCATCATGGTGGGGCTGGCACTTGCCCTCAAGTCCACGGCCCTGGGGCTGGTGGTCGCAATACCCTCGATCGTCTTCTACAACGGGCTGCTGCGGAAGGTCGAGGTCCTCAAGGTGCGCTGGCGGCGGGATCGGGCCGCATGAAGCGCATCGATGCCATCAACGTTATTCCGTTCATCGACATCATGCTGGTGTTGCTGGCGATCGTACTGACCACGGCCACCTTCATCGTGGAGGGGCGCTTGGAGATACGGCTGCCGGAGGCCGCATCCCAGGAACGTCCGTCTGCGGAGAAGCCGATCGAGCTGGCGGTCGACAAGGGAGGGCAGGTCTTCTTCGATGCGGCCCCCACGACCCTGCCTGAGCTCGAAGGGCATTTGGCCAGGCACCCTGCCGACACCCCCGTCGTGCTGCGGGTGGACGCGGATGCACGCTTTGCAGGCTTCGTGGCGGTCGTCGACCTGCTCAAGGCGCGGGGGATGGACAGGGTGACGATACTGACCCGAAAGCCCGCCTCATGACGTCCTCCTGCCGCCGGTGCGGCGTCCTGGGATTCTTCATCTCCGCCCTCGTCCATTTGGCGGTCGCTGCCGCCGTTCTCGAGCATGGCGACACCGAGAGCGCGGCCACGAGTGGGCAGGAGCAGGTTCCGGTCACCCTCGCCATGTTCGAGACGGATTCCGCGCCCGAATCCGCGGACTCGGGCGCGCGAGAAGAATCCGGGCCGGCCCCGGAGCAGTTGGTTGAGCCGGAGGTGGATTCCGAGCCTGCACCGACCGTCGAGATGGAGCCGACCTCCGAGCCGGAGCGCACTTCCGAGCCTGAAGCCGTTACGGAGCCAAAGCCGACCCTGAAGCCCAAGCCAGCGCCGAAGCAAAGGACCCTGGCCAAGTCCAAGCCAAAGCCCCGACCGAGACGCGCCGAGAAACCCAAGTCCAAGCCGAAGCGAGAGACCCGGTCGCCACCTCGCTATGCCGCGGAGCACAGCGGCGCCACGAAGGGAAAGACGGGAGCGAGTCATGCGAGGGGATCCACCAAGAATGGCGGTGGCCATGAGAGCGGTGCTTCACGGGCCGCCCTGGAGCAGGCGTACCTCGCAGGGCTGAGACAAGCGATTGCCCGCAAGCGCCATTATCCGAGCAGCGCGCGGCGGGCCGGCAGGACGGGGGTGGCGACCGTCTACTTCGTCCTGGACCGCAACGGGCGCATCAGCGGTGCGCGCCTGGCCAAGAGCTCGGGCTCGGACACCCTCGACCGGGCCGCCGTGGAAACCCTGCGGCGGCTTGCGCGCTACAAGCCCATTCCGGACGCCATCGGCCGGACCCGGTGGCCGCTGCGCGTCCCCATCCGGTTCGCACTGCAATAGCAACTGAGCGCGGGCTTCCACACCGCCGCCGTAGCGCCGACTTGATCCTGGATCGGTGCGGCCTTCAAACAATGTAATCTGTTCAGTGAAACTACGAAATACGCGAAACACGCGAAAGACGCTGGCTCACGAACTTTCACGGGCCTGAGTTTCGCGCCTTTCGCGTGTTTCATAGTTTCTCATCGTTCCAAGGTGCTTGTATCCGAACGCAGCGTCTCTGCGGTTCAGCTGTTCTGTTTGGGGTTCATGGAGCCACCGAGGTCGGCCGAGCCCTGCCGGCGTCCGGATCTCAGGAGCCGCCCGCCCCCTTCTTCGCCCGCGAGAAGGCGGCGGCCATGGCCCCGCCGCTCGCCGGAGCTTGCGGGGTGTGCTCCTTGCGCAGTTGCCTCCCGGCGCGGGGATCACGAGGGACCGGGGCTTCAGCCTCGGGTCGGTCCCCCAGGCGCATGCTCAGGGCGATGCGCTTGCGAGCCGGGTCGATGCTCATGACCTTGACCTTGACCAGATCGCCGGTCGTTACGATTTGGTGCGGATCCTTGACGAAGCGGTCCGCCAACGCCGAGATGTGCACCAGCCCGTCCTGGTGCACGCCGACGTCGACGAAGGCCCCGAAATTGGTCACGTTGGTGACCGTTCCCTCCAGCACCATGCCGGGCTTCAGGTCCTGGAGGGTTTCTACCCCCTCCAGGAATTCCGCCGCCCGAAACTCGGGCCGGGGATCTCTGCCGGGCTTCTCCAACTCCGCGAGGATGTCCTGCACCGTCGGCAGGCCGAACCGCTCGTCCGTAAGCTCAGCCGGGCTCAGGCGTCGCAGGCCGGCGCTATCCCCGATGAGCTCGCGGATGCCCTTTCCGGTCTTGGTCAGGATCCGTCGCACCACCGGGTAGGCCTCCGGATGGACCGCCGAGGCGTCCAGGGGCTCGTCCCCATCGGGAATGCGCAGGAAGCCGGCGCATTGCTGGAAGGTCTTGTCCCCCAACCGCGGCACCTTCCTGAGCTGCCCCCGATTGGCGAAGGCACCCTTCTCCTCCCGGAAGTGCACGATGTTCTCGGCGGTGGTGCGCCCCAGGCCCGAGACCCGGGCCAGCAAGGGCACCGAGGCGGTATTCAGGTCCACGCCCACGGCGTTGACGCAGTCCTCCACCACGGTATCCAGGGTGCGCGAGAGCTGGGACTGGTCGACGTCGTGCTGGTATTGGCCGACGCCGATCGCCTTGGGCTCGATCTTGACAAGCTCCGCCAAGGGGTCCTGCAGGCGCCGGGCGATGGAGACGGCACCGCGCAGCGAGACGTCCATGTCCGGCAGCTCGCTGGAGGCGTACTCGGAGGCCGAGTAGACGGAGGCCCCCGCCTCGCTCACCACCAGGGAGCGCAGGCCCAGCTCGGGGTGCTTGCGGATCAGCTCCCGGGCGAGCTTGTCCGTCTCCCGCGAGGCGGTGCCGTTGCCGATGCTGACCAGCTTGGCGCCGTGCTCCTTCGCCAGCGCCGCCAGCTTGGCGATGGATTCGTCCCACTGGTTCTTCGGCGCATGGGGATAGATGGTGTCCGTGGCCGCGACCCGCCCGGTACCGTCGACGACGGCCACCTTGACGCCTGTGCGCAGACCCGGGTCCAGTCCGATGGTCGGAAGGCGGCCCGCGGGGGCGGCGAGCAGCAGCGACTTCAAGTTCTTGGCGAAGACGCGGATCGCCTCCTCCTCGGCCACGGCCAGCAGGCTGGACTTGATGTCCAGGTCGAGACGAGTCAGGAGCTTGATGCGCCAAGCCTTGCGCACCGTCTCCTTCAGCCAGGGGTCGGCCGGTCGGCCCTGGTCGCGGACGCCGAAGCGATCGGCGATCATCCGGCGGCAGACGGCATCCGGATCCTCGCCTTCCCCCGCGGTCAGCTCCAGGGACAGGACCCCCTGGTTGCGCCCCCGGAACAGGGCCAGTGCCCGGTGCGAGGGGATCTTGCGCACCGGCTCGGAATACTCGAAGTAGTCCGAGAACTTGTTGCCCTCCGACTCCTTGCCTGCGATGACGCGCGAGATCAGAAGGCCCTGCTCCCAGAGGAGGCTGCGCAGCCTGCCGGTCAGCTCCGGGTCCTCGGCGAAGTGCTCCATCAGGATCTGGCGTGCCCCTTCCAGGGCCGCCGCCGCGTCCGCTACGCCCTTGCCCGCATCGACGAATCCCAGCGCTGACACCCCGGGATCCTGGGTCGGATTGGCGAGCAGCGCCTCCGCCAGAGGCTCCAGGCCCGCCTCGCGGGCGATCTGCGCCTTGGTGCGGCGTTTCGGCTTGTAAGGGAGGTAAAGATCCTCCAGTCGCTGTTTGGTGTCCGCGGCCTCGATGTCGGCGCGTAGCTCCTCCGTCAGTTTGCCTTGTCCCTCGATGCTTGCCAGGACGGTGGCGCGCCTGTCCTCCAGCTCGCGCAGGTAGGTCAGGCGCTGCTCGAGCTCGCGCAGCTGGACATCGTCGAGTCCGCCGGTGACCTCCTTGCGGTAACGGGCGATGAAGGGCACGGTGGCGCCCTCATCGAGCAGCCGAACGGCTGCGT